>NZ_PCZI01000001.1:0-397222 GCF_002554085.1 Lactobacillus sp. UMNPBX1 | reverse complement strand
TCAATATACAGAATTTAATTTTCAAAAGTGTTCAATTTGAAATTGCAATTTTCGAATTTATTAAAATAAGGAAGAATTCCAAATTCTTCCTTTTTTATATCTTATCTAAAATATCTCTTTTCGAATTATGATTTTGATAATATTGGTCCTGATCAATGAAATCATGTACTTGATCATAAAATTTCTTCCAATAACGGTATTTTTGATACTGCTTTTGCCACTCCCGTGCTTCCTGCAAGTAATTACCAAGAAGGCCATTAATCTGATCGATATGTTTAATCACCTGATTAGCATGATACAATTGCTCTTCCACCTGCTTTTGAGTTAACGTTGACTCCTGATCTTCAAAAAATAGAACATTTTCTTGATAATTTTTTTCTTCTTGCAATTGTTTACTATTATCCATTTCTTCTTTGATAGCTGCAATTTCGTCTGGCTGTAATCCAATTCCAGTTTTAGCTTTGACTAATAACGACTGAATATCTGCCAATTGCACAACATCTATTCCCATTTTTTGATAACGGTTCGAATCAGTCAATGTGAACTCATCATCTATTCTACTTACAAATACAACCACGTTTCTGATTAATTGATCTATATTTGGCAAGCGTCTCAATAAATTAATAATCACTGGGTTGTTGCTTTTTTCTAGGACATATTTAATACTTTCTTTATGCTTGGCCACTTGATCAGCTATCTGATCATAATCAGCCTGCACATTATACTGTCCATTTTTACTTGTTCGTGCTTTGGTTTCCAAGCAAAAAATCCCGCTAGTCGTAATTATCACATGATCAATTTGGTTACTCCCTAAACTATTCTTTTTTTCATAGGGATATGGTAACAGTAAATTATGAATTATTTCTTTTCCTGTCTGCACTTCACGTAAACGAGAATTCACTAATTCTTCTGCGGCAGCGCCTGCCAAGAGATTGCTAAGATGGCGCAAATCACGTTGAGATAAAATATTCATAGGTCGCAAATGTTTTATTTGATTCAAATGTAGTTCAGTCATTCTTTTCTGAAATGCGTTTACTTTTTGATTGTAAACCTTATAGCCAGAATTAATTGCCCGAATTCGTAAAACATTTTGCAGAGCCAAAGCTCGTTTCAAATCACGTTTATTATTCAACAAAGTTTTTTCAACTATCATAGCATCATGAACAGTCTGTGAATCAGTTACTTTTTTATGTGTAATCCAAGCTTTTTGATAACTAGCATGATTTTCTAACTCATTCACATACTGATTTAAGTCATTTTCCAAAGGCAAAATTTTGTTTCTACCTTCTTTGACTATTGAGCCATAATAGCGCAAATTTTTTGTAATTTCGTCTAACTCATTGAATTCATGTTTGCCATAATGGTAAGTTACCTTAGTTTCTCCATTCCAACTAGTCTTACGCCAATAATGACCATCCGTCTTACCAAATTCAACTAATTCCGCCACTGAACGATCTAAATAGTACTTAATCAAATAATGACAATGGCCTTTATTGTCAAAAATGCGTCGCTTAATATAACCTGGTCGCATTAATTCAATGATCTGAAAGGTCAAGTTCTTATGATTAGGAAAACGGTATGGTAATCTTTTGCCTGCAATTTTTTCAATTTTAGTTATTTCTTTCTTATCTGTTACAGATAATTCTATTTTTTTCATTTTCTTCTTTTTTCGCTTTTGAAAAAAATAATAGGTTAATATGCCTACTGTTAGTGTAATTATTGTAATATCCATGTTAATTATCCATATTTTGGAACGTATGTTTAGACAGCAATAATTATACCATGATTTTGTATAATGAAAAAGCCCCTTGTTTTAACAATTCAAGGGGCTTTTATCCTTATAATTTGATATTTTCCATTCCAATCATTGGATCAATTTCACCAGAATATATTTTTTCCGGGGTTAGAACAAAATCTTCTGCTACTTCTGCTTTATCGGTTTCATTCTCCATTTCTTGAGCTTTTTCGTGCTGCTTGCTTTGATCAGATTTATCCAATGATTTTGTAATACCCAATTGCTGACAAATCTTCGCTGCTAAGCCAGTCTTACGATCATTTCCCGGCGTCTTAAAAGCTGCCACAAATGCCCGTGGATCACCAACTAACACTAAGTTTTTCTCAGCTCGCGTTATTGCAGTATACAAAAGATTTCGTTTTAGCATCACAAAATTCTGCATGGTTAGATTCAAGATTACCAATGGAAATTCTGAACCTTGTGATTTATGAATAGTGATTGCATAAGCCCGGGTCAGATCATTTAAATCTTTTCTAGAAAAGGCAACTTCTCTTCCATCAAAATCTGCAATCATGCATTCCTTGGCATCATCTTCATCAATGCTAATGATCTTACCAATTTGTCCATTATAAATATCTTTTTCAGGATTATTTTGCAATTGCAGAATACGATCGCCAATTCGGAAAACTTCATTATGTGCTTCTAATACCTTACTTTTAGGCTGAGATGGGTTTAAAATTGCCTGAATAACATTATTAAGGTTAGTTACACCACCATTGCCAAGATACATCGCGCTAAGCACTTGAATATCATCTTTTGCAAATCCACGTTTTAAAGCAAGTTTAACAATTTGTCCAACTGCATCCCCTACTAATTCGGGACGACAGCTAATAAAAGAATAATTCTTTGTTTTCTTAAACAAGGCTTGCTGATCTTTACCCTCATTAACATCATGCGCCAAAGTAATAATCGTTGAATCATCACCCTGTCTATGAATCTGCTTCAAAATAGTAGTTGGAAACGCTTGCGATTTAATCAGGTCACTGAAGACATTGCCAGCTCCAACCGAAGGTAACTGATCCTTATCACCGACGAAAACAATATGCCGCGTATCATGAATACTTGCCAAAAGTTGTTTAAAAAGGAACATGTCAACCATCGACATTTCATCAACAATTAAGATTTCACCATTTAACTCATTCAAGTCCTGAGTGTTAGTATCACCAATACCTAACCCCAACATTCGGTGAATTGTTTTAGCACTGATTCCGGTAATTTCACCCATTCTTTTAGCTGCACGTCCAGTCGGTGCTGCTAGTAAAAACGGAGGATCTTCACTGTAAAGAGCGGAGGAAGGAATCTCAGCCAGCTTGCGTAATACTAATAAAATTCCATTAATGATAGTAGTTTTACCTGTACCTGGTCCACCTGTCAAAATAGAAATCGGTTGGTTAACTGCGTTTTTGATGGCCAACTTCTGTGTATCGTCGTAGTGAATCTTAAGCTCCTTTTCAGCATCCTTGATTGCTTGCTCTACCTTTTTATCATCATATTGTTCTCTTTTTTTATCTTCTTTTTTTTCTACCAAGTTTTTCATCAAGCGAGCAATATCAACTTCTGTTTGATAAATATTTTGTAGAGCAGCATTCTCACCATCAACTATTACTTTGCCAGCTTCTTGTAAACTATTAATACAGCTAGCAATTGGGTCGAATTGATTGATTTGAAGCAATTTACTTGCTTCTGTTAATAACTCAGCTAAGCCTACATAAGTATCTCCCTCACCATTTAAAGCATCGAGTAATACTTGATAAACAGCACCTTTAATTCTACGTGGATCATCACTAGCAATATCTAATTGGCTTCCCATCATATCCGCGGTTTTAAATGCAAAACCCGAAATATCATTAACTGCTGCATAAGGATCTTTCTCTAGTTTTGCTAATGCTTCACCATGATAAAGCTGGTAAACCCGTCCTGCAATACGCTTATTAATGCCGTATTTAGCCAATTTTAAAATTACTTCTGAATAAGAATCCATCGCATTTAGTCCTGCCAAAAGACTATCCTTTTGCTTTCTAGTTAAAGAAAGCTTATCAATCTTAGCTGGACTTTCCTTCAATACATCTAAGGCATTTAGCCCTAATTCATCAATAATCGTAGTCGCAGCCTTTTTACCAATTCCAGGGAACTTATTCGAACTCAAATACTTAGTTAAAGATCCCTCTTCATGTGGCAAGACTTGCTTATAGTTATTTGCTCTAAACTGCAAGCCAAATTTTTCATGCATTACTAGTTTACCCTCGAAGCGATAGCTACTATTAATTTGAATATCGCCAAAATTCCCTGTCACCTTAATATCGGGACGAGAATAATCGGATAAAGTGCCGATAATTTCAACGTCAAGAATTTTATACAAGTCTTTACTATTTTCAAAAACAATCCCGTTAACCTTACCGGTAAATTCATTCATAATTTTTCTTTTCCTTGTCATTTAGCATCTTCATAATTGAAGCATACTGATTCATTGCTTGTTGATAATACTTAGCATCCATCTGCTTAGCTTGAGCAAAATATTTTTGAGCCTGGTCACGATCTTTTTCTAATGTAGTGACACCTAGTAAAAAATAAACTTTCGCATTTTTCTTATTATCAGGAATTGCCAAATACATTTGCTGAGCCTGTTGATTCTCACCCAAACTTAACCAAATATCGCCTAGCAATTCCTGAATTCGCTCATCAACTTTTTTGATCGTCAAAGCATAAGCTAAAGCTTTTTGGCCTTGCCCTAATTTTAAGTAAGTTAGTGCCTTTTGATAAAGAGTTAAGTCATCATTAGGTATCTGATCTAATAAAGCCAGTGCCTTATCAAAATCGCCTTGCATGTAATAACACACTGCCAGATTATAATTTAATTCTTGTGGCTCTTTAACCAGATGCTGGGCCTGCTCCAATAGCTTCTGTGCTTGATCCAAGCTTCCTTGCTCAATTAAATACGTCGATAGCTGCAAATAATTAGCAACTTGTTGTGGATGCTGATCGATTTTTTTGATTAAAAGATGAATGGCTTGTTCTACTTTACCTTCATCATAAAGTTGCGCTATTTTTTGATCCATTATAACGAGTCCGTCTTCGATAATTTACGTCCTAAATAACTAGTTTCATTCCACACTACCGGTTTAAAAGTCTTTCCGCCATCTAGTGTTTCTAAGACAGTTAAAGAGGTATTGCTAAGGCCGCCATTTTTGCGAATATCTTTCAATGGATAGCCTAAAAGTCCACCCATAATAGCTGATAATGCCGCACCATGACTAACTGCTAGAATCTTATCATCATCGTCAGGAAATCTTTGTGCCATTTCTTGAGCAAATGCTTTTCCACGAGCAATAACATGTGGATAATCCTCACCATGAAGTTCAGTCGGATCATATTTATCTGGATGGTGCCAAAAATTATCCATTTGTTTAGGGAATTTTTTCTCTGCATCCCCAAACTTCATTCCCTCCATATCACCCAAATTAAACTCTCTGAGTCGTTCATCGATCACAACAGGTAAGTTAGCGTTCATTGCATCATCGATGCCCTGAGCGGTATTAAAGGCCCGATCAAGCGGACTGGCAAAAATTCCTCTAAATTTAGTTCCTTGCAAGTGATGACCTAATTTTTTTATATCTTCTAAGCTTTGTGGCAAAAGTGGTGAATCTCCATGTCCTCCTTGGAAGCGACTAGCTAAATTCCACTCAGTTTTGCCATGACGAACAAAATAAATTTGCATTGCTTAAATCCCCCTAATTGTCTAATCAATAAGAATAGTTTAGCACAAAGAAAAAGGCGTTCGAAAAATCGAACGCTCTTTTTGCATATTTTTTAAACTAATTGTAATTGCTTTTCTTCTTGGTAAGCAGCATCAATATTACCGCCGCCTAAACATTCTTCACCCTTGTATAAAACAAGTGCTTGACCTGGTGTAACTGCACGAGCTGGCTCATCAAAGTAAACATCAGCAGTATTGTCTGCGGCATGATACTTAACAGTCACGCCGATATCACATTGACGATAACGGAACTTTGCAGTACAGTGCATCTCAAAATCATGATCTGGCTTACCAGTAAAGAATGACATATCACTTGCCTTCAAGCGACTAGCATATAGAAGTGGACTATCATAGCCCTGCTCTACAATTAATTCATTCTTCTTAAGATCCTTGCCGACCACGAACCATGGATCAGTTGATTCCTTAGTTGAGCCCAAGCCCAAGCCCTGTCTTTGACCAATGGTGTAGTACATTAAACCAGCATGCTCACCAACTACCTTACCATCAGGAGTGACCATCTTACCTGATTTAGCTGGTAAGAATTCACTTAAAAACTTTCTAAAGTTTCTCTCACCAATAAAGCAGATACCTGTAGAATCTTTTTTCTTCGCGGTAGCTAAACCATTAGCCAAAGCAATCTCTCTAACTTGTGGCTTAGTTAGGTTAGCTAGAGGGAAAATAACCTTACTAATCTGCTCTTGACTCAATTGGCTCAAAAAGTACGTCTGGTCCTTGTTACCATCCTTAGGACGCATCATATGAGTAACACCATTGGCATCCTTAACAGTCTTAGCATAGTGCCCCATTGCAATGTAGTCAGCATCCAAGTCCATCGCAAACTCCAAGAACGACTTGAACTTAATCTGACTATTGCACATTACATCAGGATTAGGGGTTCTTCCCTTCTTGTATTCATCCAAGAAATATTCAAAAACGCGGTGCCAATACTCTTTTTCAAAATTAATTGAATAATATGGAATACCAATCTTATCGGCAACCTTTTTTACATCTTCATAGTCTTCAGTAGCTGTACAGACGCCTGAATCATCGGTATCATCCCAATTCTTCATAAAGACACCAACAACATCGTAGCCTTGTTGTTTAAGTAAAAGTGCTGAAACAGACGAGTCAACGCCACCACTCATACCTACAACTACTCTAGTCTTGCTATTGTCAACCATTATTCAATCAATCCTTTACTTCAAGCAAAATCTTACGCTCCTCAAGATCCTTTAAAATATAATCTAAAAGTTCTACAGTAGGAGCTAATTGCTTATTTTTAAAAATATTAACCTTCTGCAAACCGTTGCGATCAGTAATAACCATAGTTAAATGCGACAAGTCCTTATTAATGGTCATCTTTAACTTAGTAGGCGCGTTATAAGGTGAATCATTGTAAAGGGGATGTTCATAATTAAAATTACCCTTAGCTGTCTTCACAAAGCCAGCATCAATCAAAGCATAAAGCTTCAACTCAGGATTCAAAGTAAACTTACGTTTATCACCATTAATCACAACTGTATTTGCCATAATTTTCCTCACTTATTTATAATAAGATACTTTCTTTTTGAAAGCAACTATTTATTTTTAGATTGAATTCTTTGTACAATTTTTACTAATTCTTGGGCGAATTGCTCAATTTCTTCATCCGTATTATAACGCCCAAATGAAATTCGGATCGACTCATTTATTCTTGGTGAATTTTCTCCAAAACAAGCAATTAAAACATGTGATGGCTCCAAAGAACCAGCAGTACATGCTGAACCGCCTGACACGGCAAATCCATTCAAATCAAGATTTGTTTGTAAAGAAGTAGTAGATACACCATTGAGATGCAGATTAAGCACATGATGTGAGTAACCCGGACCATACCCACCATTAATTTCATAATTAATTTGATGATCGTCTAATTCCTTTAAAATAATGTCTTGATAATGAGCATATTTCTTTTGCAAAGCATCACGACCAATCTCGGATACTTCACGGACAGCTTCGCCAAAGCCGGCAATTCCTGGTACGTTCTCTGTTCCAGCTCGACGTTTGGTTTCCTGCTCACCGCCTAAAATCAAATTTGGAATATCGATATCCGCATTTTCATATAAAAAGCCTAAAAACTTAGGTCCATTAATTTTATGTGCAGAAACAGACAGAAAATCAATGTTCATGTCCTTAACATCAATTTTAATTGTGCCCATTCCCTGAACATTGTCAACATGAAAATATGCATTGGAGTCCTTTACCATTGCCCCGATTTCTTTGAGCGGCATAATGGTACCAACTTCATTGTTAACGGCCATAATCGATACTAAAATAGTGTCTGGCGTTAATTCCTTTTTTAACTGTTCTAAAGAAATTTGCCCGTTTTCATCGACATTCAAATAGACAATGTTGTAGCCCTCATTTTCCAAACGTTTCATTGGATTAAGAACCGAGGGATGTTCGATCGGCGTAGTAATAATCTTTTTACCAATATTTTTACGAGCATAGGCAGTTCCAAGAATCGCTGTATTATTGCTTTCTGAACCACCTGAAGTAAAAATAATCTCTCCATCTTGAGCATTAATATCTTGAGCAATCTGGTGACGAGCTCGATCAATTACATTTCTGGCCCTACGACCTAATTCATAGGTACTAGAGGCATTACCAAAATCATTTTTCATTTCATCGGTAATAATATCAATTACCTTGGGTGACATTGGTGTCGTTGCCGCATTATCTAAATAAATTTCACGCACGTTTAATTCATCTTTTCTACATAATCACTAATTAACTTAGCTGCCTTAGCGCCGACTTCCTTGACAAACTTGTCAAAATCATTGTCTGCATTAGCATCCCCATTATCGGAAATTGCACGCATAGCAACCAACGGAGTTTTAAAATGACGAGCAACTTGTGCAAAAGCGGCTCCTTCCATTTCTACTCCTAAAGCTTCTGGAAAGTTTTTCTTGATTAACTCTTT
Organism: Lactobacillus sp. UMNPBX1; assembly: GCF_002554085.1. NCBI lineage: Bacteria > Bacillati > Bacillota > Bacilli > Lactobacillales > Lactobacillaceae > Lactobacillus > Lactobacillus sp. UMNPBX1. The sequence continues at coordinate 388,714 of NZ_PCZI01000001.1, read as the reverse complement.
TTGTTCTTCTGATTGAACAAAAGTATCTCCAGTAACAACAAGCCCTTCCTTAAAATCTACGTCTTCTTCACCTAAATATTTCTTAAATGCTTCCCTTTCAGGCGAATTCAACTTAAAGGTAGCAGGCTCTCTTGGAATCTGACCTTCTACATATTCACCGGCACTAACACAGTGAGCATCGTGATAGGCAAAATCATTTACTAAAATCACATCTTTACGATGAACATCATCTTGTAATGATCCAGCAGAACCAGTCATAAAAATTACATCAATTTTTTCTTTAGTTAGTAAACTAGTCAGATTCATAGCGGCATTCACTTTACCGATACCACTTAAACCTAAATATACATCATTGCCATTAACAGAAAAATGTTCGAATTCTGTTGATCCGAACATTTCTTTTGTTTCTGCATGGAAATGATCACGATAAAATTCAGCTTCTTCCGCCATTGGGACGATAATCGCAATCTTCAATTTATTTCCTCAGTTCCACTATAAATGAAATAGTGCTAATAGCACCAATATAATTAAAACAATCACTATCAGGATAGCACGATTCAATCTTTTTTTCAGTCTTAAAGACTTCTCTTGGCGAATCGTTTCCTTATCACTCGATTGATTATGCTGATAAAATTCTTGTCCATCCCCAGCCAGAGGGCGTCTTCTAGGTTCTTCTTCAGAGCCATCCCGCTTAAAGTCAGGATTTACATCTACTTCTTCTGAATCATTATCAGAAAAGGAAGATTTTAGCTTACTAAGTAGGCTTTTTTTCTGCCTTTTACGATAATCAGAGCGTTTTTCTACCATAACTAATCCTTATTATCGGTCTGAGCATTACGCAACATCATATTTTCCCAAACAGTAATTGCATAAATTGTCTTTGCATCAACAATTTTTCCTTCAGCCAATAAAGTTTTTAATTCATCTAAGCTATACCAACTAGAAGTTAAAAATTCATCTGCATCCAGTGCCCGCTTATCAGTCAATTTAGTTAAGGTATCACAATAGAAAAGATACATCTTTTCATCACAAAAACCAGGAGAAGAATAGAATTCACTGACCTTTTCCCAGTAATCTGCGCGATAGCCACCTTCTTCATTCAGCTCACGCTTCATTGCATCAAGCGGACTTGCATCAGTGGAATCAACCAAACCAGCTGGAATTTCCAAAGTAATCTGCTTAATTGGTTCCCGCCATTGCTTTACTAACAACATCTTTTGTTCATCATTAATTGCAATAACAGCCGATGCAGGCTTATGCTTAATAACTTCTCTAGTTGCAGTTTCACCATTAGGAAGCTTAATTGTGCGAACAGCCAGATCCAAAATACGTCCTTGAAAAATCTGCTGTGACGAGATTTCTGTTTCCTTTAAATCCAAAATCCCAGCTCCTTTTTAGGCTAAATAAACATTTACACATTGCAGACCATTTTTACCTTGAGCTAACTGATATTTAACTCTTTGACCTACTTGCAAAGTTTTATAGCCTTCCTCTTTAATTGCTTTATAGAAGACAAAATATGACTTATGATTACGATCATCTTCAATAAAGCCATAGCTACTGCCTTCATCAAATTGTTTTACAGTACCTAACCGCATTAGTTTTCAAATCCTTCTTGAACAGCTTCTGGGTAATCTGCTTCAACGATTTTAGCACAACGACCACAAAGCATTGGCAACTTTGGATCTACGCCAATATCAGTTCTAATCATTCGGCACCGCGGACAAACTTCGCCATCAGCACGTTCTACTACAATACTTGCATTATTAAGCTTCTCCGCTTCTGCTGGAGCTTCGCCGTCAGCAATAGTTAACTTAGATACAATTAGAATTTGTCTGAAATCAGCATCCAAGTCTTGGAGCATTGCCTTAGTTTCCTTATCTGGGTAAATAGTTACTGTTGCTTCAAACGATTTACCAATTAACTTCTTATTTCTTGCATCTTCTAGAGCCTTCAAGACGTCATCACGCAACTTCATGAATTTACCCCAATTTTCAAGCAAATCATCATGGTTAGCATATTCTTCAACTTCTGGCATATTAGCAAGTTGAACGTAATCTTCAGGTTCTTTCAAGAAGCCCCAGATTTCTTCCATAGTGTGTGGCAAAATTGGTGTTAAGATCTTAGCCAATTTAACAGCAGCGTCGTAAATAACAGTTTGCATTGAGCGACGATCATGGCTGTTTTCACCATCAATGTAAAGTACATCCTTAGCAAAATCAAGATAAAATGCAGAAAGATCATTAGAAACAAAGTTGAAGACCTTCTTGAAGACAGTAGTAAAATCAAACTTGTCGTAAGCAGCAAGACAGTCTTTAACTAAGTCATTTAATTTCACTTCCATGTATTGATCAACTGAACGAAGATCAGCATAAGCAACGCGATTTTCTTTTGGATCAAACTCACTAGTGTTGGCCAACATGTAACGGAAGGTATTTCTGATCTTACGGTAACTTTCTGCAGACTGCTGCAAAATTCCCATTGAGACTGCAACATCAGAAGTAGTATCAGCTTGAGCTACCCAGAGACGAATAATTTCGGCACCCATCTTCTTGATTACGTCATTTGGTGAGATTACATTACCAAGTGACTTAGACATCTTGTGTCCCTTATCATCAAGCACAAAGCCTTGTGATAATACTTCTTTATAAGGTGCCTTACCAGTTACTGCAACAGACGTAATCAAACTTGAATTGAACCAACCACGGTATTGGTCACTACCTTCAAGATAAAGATCAGCTGGATAGTGTAAACCATCACGTTTTTCCATTACGCCTGCCCAAGATGAACCAGAGTCGAACCAAACATCAAGAATATCTTTTTCTTTAGTAAACTCGCCATTTGGTGAATGTTCTGAAGTAAAGCCTTCTGGCAACAGTTCCTTAGCTGTATGAGTGTACCAAGCATTTGAACCTTCTTTTTCAAAGATCTTGGCAATATGGTCAATCGTTTCTGGAGTAACAATTGGGGTACCGTCTTCTGCATAGAAGATCGGCAATGGTACACCCCAAGCACGCTGACGAGAAATTACCCAGTCGCCACGATCTTTAATCATGTTGTAAAGACGAGTCTTCCCCCATGAAGGAATAAAGTTAGCTTGTTCAATTTGATCCAGAATTTGATCTCTAAACTTAGAAATTGAAGCAAACCATTGAGTAGTTGCTCTGAAGACAACGGGCTTCTTAGTACGCCAATCATGTGGGTATGAGTGAGTAAAGAAGCTTAACTTGAGCAAAGCGCCAGCCTTTTTAAGCTTATCTGCTACCACCTTGTTAGCATCATCATAGAACATTCCTACAAGATCTGGATCTGGAATATCTTTAGTAAAGCGACCTTGTGCGTCCATTGGACTGAAGACCGGGATACCATACTTTTGACCAACACGGTAGTCATCTTCACCAAAACCAGTAGCGTTGTGAACTAAGCCGGTACCGTCATCATCAGTAACATAGGTGTCATTCATTACCAAACCATATTGGCCTACACCAGTCTTACCATAAAGGGGATGCTTATAAGTCATCCCATCAAAATCAGTACCTTTTAATTGTTTAAGTACTTTGTAGTCCTTCCAGCCTAAGTCTTCTGCAACGACTGGCAAACGATCTGAACCAATTACATACTTCTTACCGTCAACTTCTACTAAGGAGTAGTCAAATCTTGGATTAACGGTAATACCCACGTTACTTGGAATAGTCCAAGGAGTAGTAGTCCAAATTACTAATGAAACATCTGAATCTAAGATACCTTTACCATCTTTAATTGGAAAAGCAACATAAATTCTAGGTGATTTAATATCATGGTATTCTACTTCAGCTTCAGCTAAAGTGGATTCACTTGACCATGACCAGTAAACTGGCTTCAAGCCCTTATAAATATAACCTTTTTTATACATTTCTCCAAAGACGCGAATTTCTTGTGCTTCAAAGTCATGTTGCAAGGTAATATATGGATTATCCCAATCTGCCATAACGCCTAGACGCTTAAAATCGGCCATTTGCTTTTGAACTTGTTCTTCAGCATATTGTCGACAAAGCTCGCGATACTTAGCACGATCCATTGTCTTACGGTCAACGCCTTGCTTAGCTAATTGTTGTTCAACAGGCAAGCCATGAGTATCCCAACCTGGTACGTATGGTGCATAATAACCGTTCATATTCTTGTAGCGAACAATGATGTCTTTAGAAATCTTGTTCAACGCATGTCCCATATGAATATTACCATTAGCAAATGGAGGGCCATCATGTAAATCAAAACGAGGCTTACCTTCGTTTAACTTTAATCTTTGTTCATATAACTTGTTATCTTCCCATTCTTTTTGCCATTCAGCTTCACGAACAGGTAGATTACCGCGCATCTTAAATTTAGTTTTACCTAAATTAAGAGTATCTTTGATTCTCATTAACAAAATTCCTTTCTAAAAAAGAAAGCCTCATCCTAAAATTAGGACGAGGCTAACCGTGGTACCACCTAAATTGAACTTATTATAAGTTCCACTTAACTTTGCGTAACGTGCAAATACCGTTTAGATTAATTAGGCAGCTGATCAGCTCTTAGGCTCTTATGCTAGTCTTCCACCATCACTAGCTCGCTGAATTGCCTTCAAGCTTTACTGTCAATCTAATATGCTTATTTTTTATAGTCGTCAGGAAAAACAATTGTTGGGCCTAAAGGATCTGATTTCATTTCAGGCTTAACATTAATTGTTTCATGACTTGGACTGTCCCCGGTCATTGGTTTAGGTGCAGCATTTTCTTCATTATCTGCATCGTCAGAATCATCCGGTTGATCCAACTCCAAATCATCAGGGCCTTGAGAAGAGTTTACGTCATTTTCATCATCATTGTCAACATCTTCATCTTCAACGTCTTCATCATCAGCACTTACTGGCTCCGAACCATCATCTGGATAATAACGCTCTAAGTTGAAGTAATCATCCAATGCATGTTGCCACTTTTCATCATTCAAATTATCGATTTCAGTCTGTAGCATTTCTTGAATATTACTACGAAATTCACTAACTTGCTCTTTTACACGCATATAATCCGTAGAAATAGTATCTTGTTGATGCTTTTGGAAGTTAATATTATCTTCCGCTTGCTTTTTGGCATCCGCAATAATCTGCTTAGCCTCTGCTTCTGCTTTCTCTCTCATTTCATCAGCAGTTTGTTGTGCCGAAATTAATGATTTATTTAAAGAACGCTTTTTTTCGTTATATTCATTAACTTGATCTTGATAATCATCTACTTTTTCTTGTAAATCAGTTAACTTTTTATTTAAAGAAACTACTTCATTCTTCAAGTCAACCACTCGATCAAGTGTATCACCATAATCATCAACAATCTGATCTAAGAAGCTATCTACTTCAAGACGATCATATCCATTACGACCACGCCGTTTAAATTCCTTGTTGTGAATATCCATCGGGGTCAATTGTGTTTCTTTGTCTGCCAAAGTCTGAGCACCACCTTATATTTACCTTTTCTTGTAGTCGAAACATCCTCAATCAAAATCCGACCAAAGTGTCTTAAACTCAAGACATCGTCTTCTTTAATCATTATATTAGAATCTGCTATTTCATGCCAATTTAATTTAACCAGCTGACTATTAATCATCTTTTGAATTTGACCGCGGCTTTGTCTGCTAATACCCGATAATACAGCATCAATTCGCATTGAGGCAACTATTTCCGTTTTTTCAATCGAATCATCCTCAGGAACCAAAACTTCTTTGAAGCTAATCGGTCTCAGCTTTACTTTTGCTCTGCCAATGCGGTCAATTTGCTCTTCAAAAAATTCCGTCATTTCTTTTTTAGTGAAAAACTGCCATTTTCCTTGATTATCAGTAATAATATCGCCAAAAATACTTGTATCAATACCCGAATTCGCCAAGGTACCTAAAATAACACTATGATTTATTTTAGTAAATTTTTGCGGATATTCAATTTCATACGGCTGAATCTGATAATCACTCGGTCGCAGATTAAGCCATTCTTCACTTAAATAAACTCGCTTTTTCTCTGCATTAGAATAGCCACCATACTCTTGAACAAATGCATCATTACCAACAATTGTTCTTAAAATTGCTCGTTTTCCCGGATCCAAAAAATCAGTCAAAATTGGCTCATGCTTAAAAATCAGCTGATTAAAAAGACCAGTAAAATAGTCAATTACTGGTCTTTCCTCTTGATTAAAATGTGGGTAAAACTTACTTGCCTGTCTGCGTTCCATTACACCATCATCCTCAATAAAATATCAAATATCCATCTTAAAACATAGTTTTGAATGAAATATAAGATAAATAAAGCAATAATTGGCGAGACATCAATTCCAGTTGAATAAGCTAATCTCGCAAATGGACCTTTTCGAAACAAATTTAAATATGGATTTACAACCTTGTCTAAAAAGCGACCAACAACAGAATTACTTAGCATTGGTAGCCAACTCATAATTGCATCAATCACGATCAGCAGACTATAAAGCCATAAAATCCACGTAAGTGCCAAGTAAATTAAATTTAATATATTAACCATTAGCTTAAATTGTCTTTCTTATCCACTAAATCACTAATTTTGCCATCAGTAACAAACTTTGGTGGAGTTGCTAAAAAGATTTTATCACCAATACGTTGGATTTCACCATTTAATGCATATACAGTACCCGTGATGAAATCAACAATCCGACGTGCTGAACTGTCTTCCATTCTGCTAAAATTAATCACTACTGCTTTATTATTTAATAAATTTTGTGCAACATCCTTAGCATCGGAATATACCCGTGGTTCATATAAAACAATCTTGCTTTTAGCCGAATTCAAGCCTGATTTAATTGAAACCACATTATCGCGATTAACTGAGTTCAGAGGCAAGTCTTCATTTTCATTTTTAGTCTGTGAGGCATATTCTTCGTCATTTTCTAATTCATCATCATTAGAAATTCCGAAAAATCTTCCTAATTTATCAAAAGCCATTTATACTACCTCCAAAACTAGTTTTCACTACGATGTTTAAAAAATGGAATATCACTGTTATCGTCACTATCGTCCTGAGCGCTAGTTTCAATTTGAGAAATACTATCCTGGTCTTCATCACTAAAAGTATCAAAACCCTCATAATCTTTCTTAGGCTCAGTAGGTTGGGTATTTCTTCTTTGATTGTCTTCGCTATCATTTAGTCCCCAAACACTGGTTGGATCAACCATCGTTTGCTTAGGCTGCTCAGGTTCTTGTTTTTCAGCAGCAGGCTGAACTGTTTGTGGTCGATCAACTGGTTGCTTAGGTTCTTCAGCCTTAGGAGCTTCTTCTTTTTCTTTAACTGGTTGAGCCTTAATTTGGTGGCTACGACCTGGTAATTGCTTAGAAGCAGCTTCTTCAGCCTTAGAATCAATTCCAGTAGCGATTACAGTTACTACCACCTCATCGCCCAAGTTAGGATTAATTGAAGTACCGAAAATAATGTTTACATCGTCACCAGCAGCCTTAGAAACAATCTCTGAAGCATCTTGAGCCTCAAATAATGTAAGGTCAGGTCCACCAGTAATGTTAAGTAACACTTGCTTAGCACCATCAATAGAAACTTCTAATAATGGTGAAGAAATCGCCAGCTTAGTAGCTTCAACTGTTCTATTTTCACCGCTAGCACGGCCAATTCCCATTAAAGCTGCACCTTGATTTTCCATTACAGTCTTCACATCAGCAAAGTCCAAGTTTACGTAGTCAGTTGAAGTAATCAAATCAGAAATACCTTGAACACCTTGCTTCAAGACATTATCAGCTTCCTTGAAGGCATCCATCATAGGAGTCTTCTTGTCAACCATTTCAAGCAAACGATTGTTAGCTATAATAACCAAAGTATCAACATATTGCTTTAGCTGAGTAATACCTTCTGCAGCGTTTTTAGAGCGCTTAGGGCCTTCAAAACTGAATGGACGTGTAACTACGCCTACAGTTAATGCGCCCGTCTCACGCGCAATTTTTGCCACTACAGGAGCCGCACCAGTACCGGTACCGCCACCCATACCAGCAGTAATAAAGATCATATCTGCACCCTTAAGTGCATCTTCAATCGTTTGTTCACTCTCTTCTGCAGCTTTTTGTCCTACTTCAGGATGTGAACCAGCACCCAACCCACGGGTCAACTTAGGCCCTAGTTGAATCTTGTTTTCAGCTTTGTTGCTGTTCAAAGCCTGAACATCAGTGTTTGCTGCAATAAAAGAAACACCTTGTACGCCATCGTCAATCATTCGGTTAACAGCATTGCCGCCGGCACCACCAACACCAATTACTTTGATGACAGCATTCTTATTGTCGTCTGAATCGAATGTAAAATCCATTAAATTAACCACCTTTAATCAAAGAATTTCTTAAAGAAACTCTTCAAGCTATTAGTTTTTTCTTGCTTAGTATTATTTTCATCGTCTGGCGCAGATTCTGTTCTGGCAGACATTTTGCTTCTATTATAAGCTTCTTTGGCTTCACTTTCACTATTAGAAGTCGTACTTTTAGAAATCTTGGTACTTTTTGGCTGAGAAACGGGGTCTTCCACAGCGGGTTCACCAAAACCATAGATTACGCCATTAACAAGATAGTCAACTTCAGACATCTTATATGAATAGTGGACGATACCATAAGCAGCTGTATAAATCGGATTACGCATACCAATTTGATCTGGTTCATAAATTCGGGCCTTAACATTTAACCCATTAGCAGTCAGACTATCAATTCCTTGTAATAGGCTACTACCACCTGTAATCACAATACCACCTGGTTGCTTCAATGCATTATGCTTAACTAAACCTTTTCCTAAACGAGTCAAAATTTGTTCTAAGCGTGCATTAATAATTTCACTAAGATATACTTCGTCAACCATTTGCTGACTATTTGCACCAACACTATTAATAGCAAATTTATCGTTTTTTGAGGCAAATTGTGGATCCGCAAATCCATAGTCCAACTTAATTTGTTCAGCGTCCTTTTTCGAAATACTTAAAACAGCAGAGATATCATTAGTAATATCGCTTCCGCCTTCTAAATCGATGTTGGCATACTTAATTTGGCCATTTTTAATAACAGTTGCCGTACTTACGCCACCACCAAGATCGATAATTACCGAACCAAAAGTTTTTTCACTTTCATTCAATGCTACACTTGAAATTGCTAAAGGCGTTGGCACAAAGAAATTATTATGATAACCGGCTCTTTCAATAGCCTTCTTGATATTGTGCAAAGGACTAGTAGGTGCAGTTAATAAAATTCCACTAACACCCAAGGAACGTGCAATCATTTTTCTTGGATCATCAACTTCAGTTTTACCATCAATCAAAAAGCGACTCGGCAAAAATGTAATTGCTTCACGATCATCCTTAGCTGCTGAATGAATCGCAGATCTAATCGTTCTTTTTACATCATCATTATTTACTTCTTGCCCTTGTTCACCAACATTAGCAAAACCAGTTGCAGTTTCCAGTTGTAACATCCCTACCGGAATTCCTGTAACTACACTATAAATCTTGGCGTTTGTTTTTTCTGCTACACCTTTTAATGCACGACTAATTGCACTAGCAGTTTGATCAATATCTACTATTTGACCGTGTCGCATTCCTGAATTTGGCGTTGTAACTGCACCGATAACCTTACCAGAATCTGCAACAACGGCTTTTACACTTGTGGTTCCTATATCTAAACCCACTAAAAGATTTGAATTCTCCAAAATTAAGCCCCCATTAATATTTGCCTTGAAAAAATTCTAACATAAATAAACTTGCAAAACAGCTACGATATGCCATAAGCTTTCTTTTCACTAGAAGTTAATGGTCTACTAAATGCACCTATTTCTAAATCAATAAGGCTATGTTTGCCAGCTTTAATTCTAATAGTATCATAATATTTTAGTTTGCTATTCAAAGTAGCAGTATTGCCAATCACTACATTACCGTCCTTCATTACTAAAATAATTTGTGAATTTCGTCTGGTATTCCCACTTAATAATTTTACATGATTTTTAAATGAATTAGGTAAACTGTTAAATAACTTTAAATCATTTTTTAATTCATCTGATTTATTATAGCCAACAAAAATAGGTTTATCTTGGTTCACTTTTGTCCAAGGTAGAGCTCTCGTACCTATTTTTCCATTATCCAAAATCTTTCGGTAAGAATCACCATCTTTTAAGTAGCCCACGGTTTTACGTTCATTAATTTGTAAAATCAATTGATTAATATGACCTAAATGAACTTGTGCACTTTGAATTTCTGGATATTTTTGGGATAATCTTTGACTCAAATCTTTTTGTTGAAACAAGTAATCAAAAACTTTATCGCTAGCCTTGATCTTAGATACCTTAACAATTTCTTTAGCAGGTAAATGCTCTGCACCAATTATTTTAACAGTACTGATATTCGCTAAAGGTGAAATATAGTATCCTAAACCAGCTATCGCCAAAACTGAAACCGTCATTATCAGACCTAGCCTACGTCGTAATGATCGTCGTCTTTCTGCCTGTAAATTTGAGAGTGAGGCAGAAATCTTGGTCTGCGATTTTCGACTATTCCTTTGTTGGTTAAATTCATGATTCAAGTACGGAGACAATTCTTTCCTTGGATCAATCTTAGTTACTGGCTTTTTGGCCATCTGCCTCACCTACCTCCTAGCGTGAAATTTCTTCCATCACCTTAATCACTTGATCAGATGCATCAGGTACGCCTAAAGCCTTAGAAGCTTTGCTCATTTCAGTAGCATACTTTTCATCGAGCAAAATATGGTCAATCGAAGAGACAAAATTATTTGGATTTAAATCATCTTCTGGAATAACCAATGCTGCCCCAGCTTTTTCTAAATCAAGCGCATTCTTCATTTGATGATTATGAGTTACATTAGGGCTTGGAATCAAAATAACGGGTACACCTAATGCAGTAAATTCTGCAATACTTGTTGCACCAGATCTTGAAACAACACAAGTCATTTCTGGCAATAGACCTGGCATGTTTTTAATGTATGGCAAAACTTTAATATTATTACCAATATCAACATTCTTAATTTTTTCTTGTACCTTATCAAAATAAAAAGTACCTGTTGCCCAAATAATTTGATATGGCTTTTGCTTTAGCGTCATTAATGACTTAAGCATAATTCTGTTAATTGCTAATGCTCCACGGGACCCACCAAATACTAAAACAGTTGGCATTTTTGGATTTAATCCCCATGTTTTTTCAAGATCAATTTTTTCTTCGTGCAAGCTTAAAACTTGTTGTGACCGTGGATTACCTGTCTTAACTAGTTTCTTCTTTTCTGAGAATTCCTTTGCAGCATCATCAAATGTATAACAAATTTTATCCACATAATGACCCAAAAATTTATTAGCTAATCCAACCACTGAATTAGATTCATGAATCATTGTTGGAATATGCATTTTAGCTGCTTCATAAACCATAGCACCGCTAACGTAACCACCTGTACCTAAAACGACATCTGGTTTAAAGTCCCGTAAAATTTGGCGTGCGCTTTTAGTAGCTTGTAAAAATAGCTTGATAGTCTCAAAGTTTTTTAACGGATGTTTACGGTTAAAGCCTTGAATCTTAATTGTTTTAAAGTTAACACCGGCTGCTGGAACAATTTTTGATTCCAATCCTTTTTGTGTACCTACAAATAAGATTTCATCGTTTTTACTAATACCGCGTTCTTTCAAACGTTCAATAATTGCCATAATTGGGTAAATGTGACCGCCTGTACCGCCACCTGTAAAAATAACTCTCATTTTATTTAGTCTTTAATTCCTCAACAAATCTAACAAAGTAATCGCCACGTTCTTCAAATGTTCTAAATTGATCCCAAGAAGCACATGCTGGTGAGAACAATAGTACATCGCCTGGTTCAACTAATTCCCAAGCACGAGGAACGGCCTCTTGTAGTGTATTAACAATTACAATGTCCTTAATTCCTGCTTTTCTAGCTGCGTCAGCTAACAAATATCTAGTTTCACCATAAAGAACAATTGACTTAACATGTTTTTTAAATAATGGTACCAAATCATCAAAAGTGAAGCCACGGTCTAACCCACCAGCAATCAATACTTCCGGTTGCTTAAATGATGGAATAGCTACAGTTGCTGCTTCAATATTAGTTGACTTAGAATCATTATAAACCTTGCAGCCATCAAGTGTTGTTACATATTGCAAACGATGCTTAGCTCCAGTAAAGGTGCTCAATACTGCGGCGATATCATCATTATCAGCGCCCATAATTTTAGAAATTGCAATAGCGACTAAACTATTTTGCAAATTATGAATACCTGGTAATTTAATATTAGAAATCTTCATAATCTTTTCGTTTTGACTTTCAAGATATTCATCGCCAATGAAATAATCAGCATTATGATCTGTCTCAGAAAAAGTTTGCATTTTAGCTGGTGAAACTTCTTTTTCCTTAGCCAAAATATCTTTTTGATCATAATTAGCAATAAAGTAATCATTACTGTTTTGCGTTCTAGTTACATTCAACTTTGCATTGACATAATTTTCGAAAGTCTTGTGATAATCTAAGTGGACGTTGTTGTAAATATCAACAATCGCTGCAACTTTAGGATCAATATCAGTTACACCCAAAAGCTGGAAACTAGAAATTTCAACTACTAAAATATCATCCTTAGTTGCCTTAGGTACAACTTCAGAAATCGGTACGCCAATATTACCAACTGCATAAGCATGATGACCAGATTTTTGCAAATGATGGTCCAAAATTCTTTGTGTCAGCATTACCGTAGTAGTTTTTCCATTTGAACCAGTCACACAAACATAGGGAGCATCACTACAACTTAAAGCAACTTCTGGTTCAGTAATAATCGGGATATTCAACTCCTCAGCTTTTTGAACCATCGGATTTTCATAGGGAATACCTGGATTTTTAACTAAATAATCAAAATGTTCTTTTTCAAGCAAATCAACTGGATGATGACCGCCAATTACGCGTACGCCGCGACTTTTCAATTCTTGTGCCTTAGCATTTTTCTCCAAATCAGCTTTATCATTTAAAGTTAAATTTGCTCCTAATTGCAAAAGGAGTTCGCTAACAGCAAAACCACTTTTACCCAAGCCTAGAACCAAAATGTTTTTATTATTATAAGTTTTAATATCCTTCATTTTATGATTATCCCCAAATTACTAAATACAAAATACTGCCAATTAATCCAACTAACCAGAAGACAATATCTACTTTCCATTCTGACCAACCCAACATTTCAAAGTGGTGATGGATAGGTGTCATCTTAAAAATACGCTTACCCGTAGTTTGGAAAGAAATTACTTGTAAAATTACACTAGCAGTTTCACAAACAAAAACAATCCCAACTAACAATAATGACCAGGGACGGTTAAGCATAATACTGATTGTTGCTAAACCGCCACCTAAAGCAAGTGAGCCAGCATCACCCATGAAAATTTTAGCCGGCTTATGGTTAAAAATAAAGAAGGCAATTAAACCACCAATTACACTCATACAAAAGGCCAAAACAGCAAAATTCTTTTGTTTGAATGCGATATAGGCATATGTACCATATGCTACAACTGATAAACCTGTTGCTAAACCATCAAGACCATCGGACAAGTTAACAGCATTTGAAAAACCAACCAGCCAAAAAATAATAAATGCCACAAATAAAACTAAGCTATGGACAACCCCAGCAAAAGGAATATATAACCCAAATTGAAAATGATCACTTGTAGCAATCAAGACAATTAAAATTGCAATTATAATCTGTAATGCTAATTTTTGCCATGCACGCAAGCCTAAATTACGTTTGAAGTAAAGCTTAATACCATCATCAAGGAAACCGATAATACCGTAGCCTAAGAGACTGATTACCAAAATCCAAACAACTTTATTCAAGCTGTGCTGCATAGCAGCTACCCAAATAACAGAAATAACTGCTGCAATTACAAAAACGGTCCCACCCATTGTAGGTGTGCCAGACTTTTTTTGATGCCATTTAGGACCTTCATCACGAATTTCTTGTCCTTCGTGATGTGACCGCATAAATTTAATCAACAATGGAATAAAGATCACTGTCAAAACCAGTGAACTAACTAGGGCAATACAACTTGCCAACATCATATTCATTCTGAGTTACTCCTTTAACTTAATGTTTAATTTTCTTCCAGCTTTTAATTCTGTTCCTTTAGCCACGCTTTGACTCGCAACAGTGCCGGTACCTTTTATGCTTAACTTAATATCTGTCAAACTAGCAAATTGGTGTAAATCACTATAAGTCCATCCCGTCATATCAGGACAAATGATTTTTCCTGAAGTATTGACAAAAATCTTAGACCCAGACTCTAACTTTTCGCCACTCTTAACTCCTTGATTGCTAATCCGATCACCGCTACCAATTTTAACCAAATTAAGTCCTAATTGCTTAGTTTGACTTTCAGCTTGTGCAACGGTTTTAGCTTTTAAGTTTGGTACTTTTACAGTAGTTGATACATCATCATTTTTAGCAATCGAAATGATTCTCTGCATCATCGGTTTGAAAATTGAAGCCAAAATCTTTTCAGCTCCGCCTCCAATTAAGTGTGGTTGCTTAATTGTCAAATAAATACAGTAACGTGGTTTACTTGCTGGATAAATACCAACAACAGAGAAAATATAATTACTATCACCCTTTAGATAACCTCCACCTTTAGGGTTAGCAATCTGCGCAGTCCCCGTCTTAACAGCAATATCGGCGTTTCCCATCTTATAAGCAGAACCAGTTCCTGATTGCTTATTAAGTACCTTTCTCATGTTAGCCACAATTACTTTTCTGGTTTTAGCACTATATACTGGAGTACCAACCTTTTTAATCTGATAGCCTTGAATTGTATTGCCATCAGAGTCAGTAATTTTATTAACCAACTGTGGCTTTACCATTTGACCATTATTAGCCAAAGAACTATAAGCTTGCATCATTTGCATTACATTCACAGCAACGCCTTGACCAAAAGCAGTAATTGCTTGGTCAACTGGTGTTTTAAACGAAATCATCCCCGGCTGCTCACCTGGAAGACTGACTCCCGTCTTTTCACCAATTCTGAACTTCCTCAAGTACTTCTTCCAAGTCTTAGCACCCATCTTTTGTTCTAACTTAACAAAACCAGTGTTACTTGAACGTTCAAAAGCTTGAGACAATGGAATTGTGCCCCAACCTGAAGTCAGCCAGTCATGGATAGTCGAACCAGCAATATTAACAGAACCAGACCGGTAATACTCATTAGGGTTGTAATTGCCACTGTTGACTACTGCAGCGAACGACAAAATCTTGAAAACTGATCCTGGTTCATAAGTATCTTGGACCAAGATATCCCGATACGACTTAGTTAATCCCTTCATAGTTTGAGGATTAAAAGTAGGGCGTTGAGAAGCTGCCAAAATTTTCCCAGTCTTCATGTCTTCAACTGTAGCAGTAATTGATGTTGGTCGGTAAGTTTTCTGTACTTCACTTAAGCGAGTCTCAAGCAAACTCTGCAACTGAGAATCTAGTGTTAAATACAAGTTGTTTCCATTTTTAGCAGGCTTATAAACCTGATTACTATTTGGAAGCTGATATTCAGATGCATCTACCGAAGAAATCCGGTAACCATCTGTCCCAGTCAAAGTCTTATTGAAATAGGCTTCAATTCCCATAGTTCCGACTAAGTTTTGTGCATTAGTCTTTTTATTCCAAATTGGTTGAGCCAATCCAACAGTATGTGATGCAAAAACACCATTGGGATACAATCTAGATGGTGTTTCCAAGAACTTAATTCCTGGTAATTTCATTGCTTCAATCTTTTTCTTTTGCCGCAATGTCAGTCCACTACCACCTGTCCCAAATTGTACCTGAAAGACCTTCTTTTTTGGGGTTAAATATTGGTAAATTTTTTCCGCAGACAATGGTAAAACCTGTGCCAGCTTTTCAGCTGTCTTGGTTTTATTCACTACATACTCAGGTTTATTCTTATAGTTGATCGAAGTCTTATCTAAAATCGCATAAACCGTATACAAATGCGAATCTTCCGCAATTGTTAATCCATTTCGATCATAGATAGTCCCTCGCGTGGCCTTAATTACCTGATTGCGCTTATAAAGCTGCTTGGTACGCTGTGATAAATTTTGACCATTAACTGTCTTGGATATTCCGATATATAAAAATCTAGCCGTAAATACAAGAAAAACCAAAGCCACGGCCATTTGGAGAAATCTCCCCACCGTAAAGCGGTAGCCGTGGGCTTTGGATTTTTGTAATTTTAAATTACTGTTTTTTTTCATTAACGAATCGTCCTAATATTTTTGTTAATTAGAGTTAATCCTTTTTCACGTGCAATTTTATTTAAACGTGAAGTAGAGGTCAACTCCCCAATCTCTTGACGTAAATCGGTAATCTTATTCTGTTCCTTAGCAACTGTTTGTTGAGTTCTAGTCAAATCATGTTGAGCCGAAGTTGCAGAAATACTAGAAGAAACTAGAAAGATCATCATGCCCAACGTAATGACGCTTCCAATAATCATCAAAGCTTTTTCTATGCCACTATAAGGAACTTTACGCGGATCAAGGATAATTCGTTGTCGTCTTTGCGAACCATTTCTACTACTTGGTTCATATTCAATTTTTCTTGCTGAGCTATCAGCCATAACATTTTCCTCTTTATAACTTCTCTGCAACCCGTAGTTTTGCACTGTGTGAGCGGTTGTTGTTCTCTAACTCAGAAGTAGAGGCTACAATTGGTTTGTGATTTACCAAACGTAGCGTTGGCTTCATACCGTCCGGTATAAATGGCATTCCTCTTGGCACCTCAACTTCTGAATACTTCTTAAAAATCCTTTTAACGATCTTGTCTTCATGAGACTGAAACGTAATTACACTGATTCGACCACCTGGACGCAATATCTTAATTGCTTCCTCTAGCGAAGCTTGTAAAACATCAAGTTCGTGATTAACAGCGACCCGCAAAGCTTGAAAACTCTTCTTTGCCGGGTGCCCTCCAGTCCTTCGTGCATACGCAGGAATCGCATCTTTAATCACATCAACTAATTCAAAAGTCGTTGCAATTGGCTTTTCCCGTCGTCTTTCTACGATTCTGTGAGCAATTTGACGAGAAAACTTTTCATCGCCATATTGATACAAAATATCTGCCAGTTCTTTTTGACTTAAAGTATTAACTAACTGATAAGCATCTAAGTCCTGACTTTGATCCATCCTCATATCTAATCGCGCATCATAACGATATGAAAAACCGCGATCTGCTTGATCAAATTGAGGGGAAGATACACCTAGGTCATAGTAAATGCCATCTATTCCATCTGAGTAACCCAGTTTTACCAGGTCCTTTTCCAGATTACTAAAGTTGTCATGTACCAATTCTAACCTTGGCTCACTATCCGGTTGTAATAAATTCGCAAAGTTCAACTTCGCCGATTTTATCGCATATTCATCTTGGTCAAAACCTACAAGCGTACCGGTGTCAATTTTGCTGAGCAAATATTTAGCATGTCCACCACCGCCAAAAGTTGCATCTACATAAAGACCACCGTTTTTTGGTTTCAAATTGTCGATAGTTTCGTGTAAGAGTACACTGGTGTGTTTGAATTTCATATTTTTTATAGTTCAATGTCGTCCAAATTTTCAGCAATATCATCATAGTCTTCGTTAGCTTCTTCTTCAAAACTAGTCCAACGTTCTTTTGACCAAATTTCAATTCGATCAGAGACACCAATGATGACACATTCTTTAATGAGTTTGGCATGCATTTTCAACGTTGTTGTCAGATTAACGCGACCTTGCTTATCAAACTCACATTCCATCGCACCAGAGTAGAATAAACGCATAAATTTACGTGTATTCCTCTTAGTCAACGGAAGTTTTGCTAATTTAGCTTCAATCTTCGACCACTCCTCCATCGAGTAGCCAAAAATGCAGCCTTCCATTCCTCGCGTGAATATCATCTTGTCGCCAATCTGATCGCGAAGTTTCGCTGGTATAATCAGGCGACCCTTGCTATCAAGATTGTGGTGATATTCACCCATGAACATGGTCTAGCCCCCTTCCACTAAATAATTTACCACAATTCCCCACTCTCTACCACATTCATAAGAAAAAAATACAGATTTTTAAATTTCTTTTTTATTGTGATTTTTCAAAATAAAAAAAAGTCACAAAATATTGAAATTTTGCGACTTAAGCATATACAAGTAATTTTATTTTATAACACTAGCATCAATAAAAGTCCGATATACCAGAAAACAGTACAGGCAGTCAAATAATCCCATAATTTTCTAACTGTTTTTCCTAAAGAAATATTTTTATTTCTAATCGCATCGTTCAGCGACACAACAATCACTAATACAAAATAGCATAAAAAACCATAAGGTAAAAAAGAAGGTTTATTCATATGTAAAGTAATTAATCCACAAGCTGAAAGAAAGAAAAATGGCATAACATCGTACCCTCTAAACTGTGCTTTAGGGAAAATTTTATTGATAAAAAAAGCAACTACTAAGCCAATAATTGGAATTAGGAAAATATAAAGCATAAGCATTCCTCCATTCTTTTTATTCTAAACTATAATTGATTTGAAAAAAACCGTTAATAAGCATAAAATATTGTTCAAATAGGAGGGCTGTTTATGGCACGAAAAAAGAAAAAGAAATCAGGTTTTCAAAAATTAACTATTGCAATGGCTTGGATCATGGCAATTATTACTTTAGCAGCTGTTATTGCTCAAGCTGCTATCTCACTTCAAAGTTTTTAAGGATTAAAAAGACGCGAAAGAAAAAATCTTCCGCGTCTTTTTTAAACTCGATAAGCGTTTAAATCAATTAAGAATGGATAATCCTGAGCTAAATTGCCCCAAATCCAATACAAGAGAAAAAAGAAGACAACTGCCCAACCTAAACTGACTAAAATGCTCATTAATAATACGTGTGCTGATGCAGCACTAATACCCACCATATTAAAAATGAGCCAACTATACGCAACAAAAACTGCAGTTCCTAATAAAACGACAATTAATCTAGCCCATAACATTTCCGGTAAAAAACGAGCTATTTTTTGACAGATCCAGCAACTTGCAGGTAGGAAAACTGTATAAACACCGATAATGCCATAAAAATAGATATCAGCAACAATTCCTGCACCTAATGCTAACCAAATTTCATTATCATTAGTATCATCAAACAGACCAATCAACATTACACTGATTGGCAAAATGACGCTTGACGCTGCAAAGTTGTCATAAGTCATAAACTGATGTAAGTAAAGTGCACATACACCGTCTACTACCAATGCAATAAATAAGCCAATTGCCAAAACCCATTTTCGAAACGTAGACATTAATTAGCCACCTGTCTTTCAATTACAGTTACAACAGATGGATCACTAATATCACCTGCTGGTTTAATTCTAATCTGATCAGATAGACCAAATGAATCACGAGTTGTCGTAGTAACTGTCCCAATTAACAAGCCTTTTGGTGAGTTACCGCCCATACCACTAGTATAAACTCTCGTGCCGGCCTTCAGTTTGCGACCATCAACCACCTGTGTAAAGGCAAGATAATTATTGGAAGTAACTGTAATAATACCATGTACTGTTTTTCCATTCGCAGCATCCGCTTGAACAGAGAAGCGATTAGCCGACTCATCAGTAGTAGTAAGTAATTCCACCTTGGAAGAAGCAGCATTTGCTTCTACAATTCGACCAATAACACCGCCATCGCACATGACAGCCATATTCTTTTTAATTCCAGCTGAACTTCCTTTATTAATCACTAATAAATCTGACCATGTATCAGGCGACCGAGAAATAACAGAGGCGTTGACCATGGTATAGCCACTTAACGTATCTTTTAATTTCAATGCAGACTTCAATTGCCTATTTTCTTTTTCAAGAGCTGAATTGCGAGCCTTCGTCTGGCCTAAATTAGTAACTTCTCGCTTTAGATGATTGTTTTCTTCTTGCGTATTTAAAATATCATGAACACTATTTAATCCGCCTGACACGAGCCCTACTGGTACATCAACAATTCTAGTACCTAAAGCAACGACATCGTTACCCAAGCTTTGAATCAGTAAAGGTGTATTGCGCCTATTGCGCAAGCTAACACTCCCACCCAAAACGGCTAAAATAACAACTATTATAATAAATGCTGATAATAACTTTTTATTTTGCAGAAATTTTTTCATTAAGAATTGATCCTATAGAAAAACCGGCAACAGCCGGCTTTTTTATTATTTGCGACTTCTACGCATTACTTCAATATTCTTGAGTGATTCACCAGTACCAATTGCTACACAATCAAGTGGATCTTGAGCAATAAACACAGGAACCTTAGTTGCTTCAGAAATAACTTCTGGCAAATTCTTCAAGAGTGCACCACCACCAGTTAAAACAATACCATGATCAATAACATCGGCAGCAATTTCTGGTGAAGTTTGTTCCAAAGTCTCCTTAATAGCTACGATAATGTCTTGAACTACATCTTGAATAGCCTTGGCAACATCAACTGCTTCAATATCAACAGATTTTGGTAAACCAGTTACTAAATCACGACCACGAATATTCATTGATTCAATTTCTTTAGCCTTTTCAACTGAAGCTGAACCAATTTGAATTTTAATGTCTTCTGCAGTTCTTTCACCGATTAATAAGTTAAAGTTTGAGTGAACATAGTTAATAATCGCATTATTAAACTTATCACCGGCTTGACGAATTGAAGTTGATGAAACGATTCCACCTAATGAAATTGTAGCAACATCAGTAGTACCACCACCGATATCAACAACCATTGAACCAGTAGGATCCATAACTGGCAAGCCAGCACCAATTGCAGCTGCGAACGGTTCTTCAATTACAAATGCTTCACGCGCACCTGCAACTCTAGCTGCATCAATTACGGCACGCTTTTCAACTTCAGTAACACCTGAAGGAACACATACCATTACTGATGGCTTAGAATTACCAACAGTTTTTTCCATAAAGTACTTAAGCATTGCTGCTGTAGTATCGTAATCAGCGATTACACCGTCCTTCATTGGACGAATAGCTACAATGCTGCCTGGTGTTCTACCAATCATTTCTTTTGCTTCTGAACCAACGGCGATTACTTCGCCTGTTTGTGTATTCTTTGCTACTACTGAAGGTTCTCTAAGAACAATGCCCTTACCTTCCATATAAACAAGTGTATTGGCTGTACCTAAATCGATACCAATATTCTTTGTACCTAATCCAAACACAAAAATCTCTCCTTAACTGTTGCGGTCTCTAAATCTTGAATAATTATAGCATACTATAACTTTAAAGGCGCCTTTCACACAAATTTTAAAGAACTTTAAAACAATTTTTCTCACGCAAACTTAAATATTGACCTTCTCCCACGATAAAATGGTCTAAGAAATCAATTTTCATCATTTTTGCAGCTTGACGTAAACTTTCAGTTAATTCCAAGTCACTTGCAGATGGCGTTAATTTACCACTAGGATGATTATGAGCAATAAAAATTCCAGAGCAGCCATAAATAACTGCCCACCGAAAAATTTCCCGCGGATGAGCAATTGATCTATTCAAAGTCCCTTGAAATAGTTTCTTCTCAGCAATAATGTGGTTGCTATTGTCAATATACAATGCCCACAATTCTTCCTGCTTGTGCCCTATCAGCTTATCAGCTAAATACGTACCTACTTCAATGCTAGATGTCAAAATTGTCTTTCTCTTAGGTGAAGCGCAGCGCAAACGATCTAGTACTGCCTCAGCCGTAATAGCAAGTTCATCCGAGCATTCTGAACTGGTAATAAACTTTAATAGATCATTAAACGAATTTAACCCTGAGTTTTTCAGAAAAACATTTAAGTCCTGCAACGTATGAATTCCTTTATTTTCTAGTTGTTCAAATAATTGTGTCAATAGCTCTAAATCTGTTTTGACAAAGTAATGATTTGGTTTTCTTTTTAACATAAAATCCCCCTCATTACTTATTACGCAAAAAAGAGCTAAATTTTTTTCAGAAATTCAAAAAAGTTTTGACAAATCATCGTTGCATTCTGCTTATCTTTAACAGATGGTGCTTTCAAATCTGGTACCATCACACATTTTAACCCTGCATTAGCAGCTGCTTGAACACCGGTTGATGAATCTTCAAAAACTAAAATATTTTCTTTAGGTAAATTCATTTTCTTAGCTGCTTCTAGATAAATATCTGGTGCCGGCTTAGCCTTAATGTGACCTCTTTGTACATCAAGATAACTAAGATGAAAATCAAAATAATTTCTGATTCCAGTCGCCCACATAGCATGCTGAACTACATTTTCATAATTACTTGAAGCAATCGCCATCTTCAAGCCACGCTTTTCAAATTCGTCTAATGCTTCTTGAACACCAGGTTGCAGCTTTAACTTTCCCTCATCAGTCCATTGCCACACCAAGTCATCAGTTCGCTTAATAAAACGATCACGGTCTGCTTCAGTTTTAAAATATTTATGATAAAAATCCTGCATCTCTTTAACTGTAGCACCAGTTAACTTGAGATAAGCATCCCGCGGCGTACCCAAATTCTCTTCTTCTGCCGCCTGAATATTAGCATCCCAATACAGCTTCTCTGAATTAACTAGCAAACCGTCCATATCAAAGATAATGCCTTGAATATCATCATCTAGCCCTTGTACGCGCATCACGTTTTCCTTTCCAATTTAAAATAGCACTAACCAAATAAAAGGATCCACTAACAATTAAAATATCATTAGCTCCCAAGTGATCTCGCAGCTGGGTAAAAGCAGCTCGATAATCTTTTTCATAATTATATCTTTTTTGTACATCAATTGGAAAATCATCTTTTTTAGCTACTCGCGGATAAGATAAAGTTGTCAGTAAAACTTCATCTTTATCATCAAACAAGCTAAACACCTGCTCAAGATCCTTATCTTTCATCATAGTCACTAAAGCATAAAGCTTGCCATGCTTTTGCTGGGTCATACGATGAACGACTGCCAGCAAATTACTCATTGCCTGAATATTATGTGCTCCATCTAAAATGATTAGCGGATTTTCTCGTAAAATTTGATAGCGCCCTGGAATAATCGTTTGATTAATCGCTGTTTCAACTTCTTCATTTGATAAAGGCAGTTTCAACAAAAAGAACGCCTGGCAGGCAACGGCAATATCATAGGCTTCAACTTGTGGTCGTAAAGCAAAAACTAGCTTTCTTTTGTGATCTTGATAAACAATTTGATTATCAAGTAAAACACTAAAGTCTCGTCCTAATTGATAAACTATCGCATGTTCTTCTTCGGCTTTACTTTTCAAAATTGGCCAAACTACTTCTGGCACGTTACCTAAAACTACTGGTCTTTTTGCCTTAATAATGCCGCTTTTCTCACGTGCAATATCCTGAATTGTAGGTCCAATAATTTTTTCATGATCGAGACCAATTGTAGTAATAATACTTACTTCTGGCATAATTACATTAGTCTTGTCATGTTCTCCACCAATTCCTACCTCGATAACAGCATAATCACACTTTTTTTGAGCAAAATAGACAAAAGCCAGTGCGACTTCATATTCAAAGGTTACTAACGAAAAAGTTGAGTCCTGCTGCTGCAATTTCTCATAAGTACCCTGCACAATATTAGCTGTTTTAACTAAATCCTGATCACTAATATTTTGATTATTTAACTGTATTCTCTCATTAAATTCATAGACATACGGTGAGACAAAAAGGCCAGTCTTTTGACCAGCCTTTTTTAGTAGGTTTGATAAATAGTATGAAGTTGAACCTTTACCATTAGTGCCCGTAATGTGAATCGTTTTAACTAGATCTTGAGGATTGCCTAATTCCAACAATAACCGCTTAATAAAAGACAAATTATTTTTAGGATGTAAATGAGGCAAAGCATATAAGTAATCGATTACTTCTTGAGCTTTAGTAAATTTCAATTATTTACTCTCTTTCAAATCTTGAATTCTTTCACGAACACCGGCTAATTGACTTTCGTAGTCAGCCTTCTTTTCTTTTTCCTTGTTGACAACAGCTTCTGGAGCGTGATCAACAAAGCCTTTGTTAGCCAGCTTCTTTTCACAACGAGCAACTTCGTCTTCAAGACGCTTCTCTTCTTTTTCCATCTTTTCTAGCTCATCGTCAACATTAACAAGTTCAGTTAATGGAACAAAAATTTGTGCGCCTGGAATTACAGCAGTCTTAGCTAATTTTGGTGCTTCAACTTCACTAGCTACAGTCAATTCCTTTGGATGCAAGAAGTTTTCAACATAATCAGCATTTTCGTCCAAAACGCGCTTGTTAGCTTCATCGTCTAATTGAATCATGATGTCGATTTGACTTGACATTGGTGCATTAACTTCCATGCGGATGTTACGTACTGCTTTAATAGTTTCAATTAAGAAGGCCATGTCTTGATCTGCTTGCTTGTTTTCAAATTCCTTGTGAGTAGTTGGATATTCAGCAACCATAACTGACTTACCTTCATGTGGCATTGAAAGCCATAATTTTTCAGTTACAAATGGCATAATTGGGTGAAGCAAACGCAAGATTTGGTCAAGAATACAAATTAAGTTTTCTTGCTTTCTTGCCTTTAATTCTTCATCGTCACCATTCAAAGCAACCTTAGAAATTTCAATATACCAGTCACAGAAGTCATTCCAAATAAAGTTGTAAGCTTCACGACCAGCTTCACCGAATTGATATTCATCAAACAAGCGAGTTACTTCACTAACAGTATGATTCAAGCGATCGAAAATCCAACGATCTGATAAATCAAATTTAGAAGCATCTGGCATATGAGCTGGCTTAGCATCTTTTGGCAAGTTCATAATTACGAAACGACTTGCATTCCAAATCTTGTTAATGAAGTTCCAAGCAGCAGATAATTTCTTAGGATCATAACGAGTATCTTGACCAGGAGCAGTACCATTAAGCAAGAACCAACGAAGGGCGTCGGCACCGTATTTATCAACTACATCCATTGGGTCAACACCGTTACCAAGTGATTTACTCATCTTGCGACCTTGTTCATCACGCATTAAACCGTGTAAAACAACATCATTAAATGGACGCTTGCCGGTGAAATGTAAACTTTGGAACATCATTCTTGATACCCAGAAGAAGATAATATCGTAACCAGTTACCAAGGCATTAGTTGGGAAGTAGCGCTTAAAGTCTTCCGCATTAGTATCAGGCCAACCTAAAGTTGAAAATGGCCATAATGCACTTGAGAACCAAGTGTCAAGTACGTCTGGATCTTGTTCCCAGTTTTCAATGTCCTTAGGTGCTTCTTCGCCAACGTAAGTTTCACCGGTCTTCTTGTTGTACCAAGCAGGAATACGGTGACCCCACCATAATTGACGTGAGATACACCAATCATGAACATCACTCATCCAGTGATCAAGAGTTTGTTCAAATCGTTCTGGGACAAAGTTTACCTTGCCATCAGTCTTTTGGTTTTCCAAAACTTTATCAGCAAGTGGTTTCATCTTAACGAACCATTGCTTAGAAAGACGTGGTTCAACTTGAACGCCTGAACGTTCTGAGTGACCTACTGAGTGAACAATTGGTTCAATCTTGATTAAGTAGCCTTCTTCTTTAAGATCCTTAACTAAAGCTTCACGACAGTCAAAACGATCCATACCAGCATACTTGCCAGCTTCTTCGTTCATAGTACCATCATCGTTCATTACGTTGATTCTTTCAAGATTATGACGATTACCTACTTGGAAGTCGTTAGGGTCATGAGCTGGGGTAATCTTAACTAAACCGGTACCAAATTCTGGATCAACGTGTTGGTCTTCAATAATTGGAATGTGGCGGCCAACAAGTGGCAAGATTAATTCCTTACCTACGATATCCTTGTATCTTTCATCTCCTGGTGCAACGGCAACAGCAGTATCACCAAACATGGTTTCAGGACGAGTAGTAGCAATTTCTACATAACCTGACCCATCAGCAAATGGATATTTAATGTGGTAAAAGGCACCTTTATCATCCTTGTGAATAACTTCAATATCACTCAAAGCAGTTTGAAGTGCTGGATCCCAGTTAATAATGTATTCACCGCGGTAAATTAAGCCTTCTTTATAAAGCTGAACAAAGACTTTCTTAACAGCCTTTGAAAGACCCTTGTCCAAGGTAAATCTTTCTCTTGAGTAGTCAAGTGAAAGACCCATCTTAGCCCATTGGCCCTTAATAATAGCTGCGTATTCATCTTTCCAGTCCCAAACTTGCTTAACAAAAGCTTCACGTCCCATTTGGTGACGATCTTTACCTTGCTTACGTAATTTTGCTTCAACCTTAGCTTGTGTAGCAATTCCAGCATGGTCCATCCCAGGAAGGTAAAGCGTATCGTAACCTTGCATCCGTTTAAAACGAATTAAAGTATCTTGAATTGCAGTATCCCAAGCGTGACCCAAGTGCAACTTACCAGTTACATTTGGTGGTGGAATAACAATTGAATAAGGGTGAGCTTTCTTGTCACCAGAAGGCTTGAACAAATCTTCATCAAGCCAGGTTTGATATCTACCTTTTTCAACCTCGTTTGGGTTGTATTTAGGTGCTAAATCTGTCATTAAAATTCCTCCAATAAAAAAGTCCTAGACACATTGTCTAGGACGATCAGTTAAACCGCGGTACCACCTATGGTTAAGCAAAATTATGCTTCTCTCAATAGCGATAACGGCGTATACCGGATTAACCTACTTTTTATTTTCAATTAATCAGCTAATCAAGCTACTAGTCAACCTTCGGCCTCTCAGCTGTCTGGCTTTTCTCTGTTAATAAAGTCGACCCCTCTTGATTCTTGCTTTGGTTATGATTATAGCATGAACTTCACTCAGAAAAAAGGGTTAGGAATTAGTCGTAATTAAGTTAGCCATATGTCTTTATTCTTTTAATAAATCAGCAATACATTTTTCCGATGAATGATATTGCTTATATTGTTTTAACACGTTGATTAAATCATCATAGTGACTATTCCAAAAATAATAATTTTCATCATAAGATTTCACACTCTTAAGATCGTGATAATACTGCTTAACAAAATCACTAGGCTTCACTTTACTTTTATAGTTATTTGTATATCGCTGATAGTCTTGATGATAAAGAATGTCTAGAATTTCAATCTCAGGTCTAGTACGAAGTTCTACTACTTCGGATACTTTCTTTTTATACACTTCTGGAAGATTAAACTTTTCGGTTTTGGAATCAAGTATCCTATAAATTTTAACCTTTCTACTTCTAAACCCTTTATTCAAAAATTCTTTAGCAAACTTTTTAGCATTTCGTGCTCTAATTACTTCACCTTCAAGAAGATCATCCTCGTTGAATTTTAGTGCATCGTGTTCCAATAGAACTTCCATAATTGCTCGTTCAGTATGACCTTCTACAATAATAGCGATTAGATCTGTAGAGTTACTCATCCATTTTAACCGCCTTTTCTGTAGCCTTCTTTAAAGCCATGTAGGCATCATAATCTGGAGCTGTCCCACCTAAATAATCTGATTCAAAAACATCGGCTTTATTTAGATCGCTTCTTACATCAGCAGTTGAATATCTTTGAAGCTGAATCTTGCCTTCTCTCTTAGTAATATATTCTTCATCAGTTCTTTCAATTTTATCCAAAATTTCAGTATAGTGCGTACTAAATACCAAAGTAGCTCTATTTATGTTGATTTTAGGATTAGTAAAATACTCAATAAAAGAATCTACAATAGCGTGATTAAAGTGATTCTCCAACTCATCAATAAAGATGATGCCACCAACGGAAAGTGCATTAATTACCTCGCCATAAAGAGTTATCCCTTTAGCTGTACCAGAAGACAAGTATTTTGCAATCGTTGTAAAATCATTTTCTGCAATCTCTGTATCTTTCCCTTTAAACTTCAGCTTAAACAATTGTTTAGTAGCACCAGAGCCCTCAGGCTTGTTTTCAATTTTAAGATATTCAATTGTTGGATCTAAAAAGTTTAAAATTTCTCCAGGCACATTGCCAGAACCATACATCAATGCATTAAAGTCAGTAAAGAACAAAGTATCAAATGGTATTTGAGGATAATACTTATTTTTCGAAATAATCGCTCTAAAAATCGAATCATCAGACGACAAAATTGAAGAAGCTAGGTCGCCTAATTCTTTTCTGTCTAATTCTGGTTTTATATTTTTGAAATCAAATAATTTTTTCTTTGAAAGATTAACAGTTACCTTTTTTCGATATACCGTTTCAGACTCAATATGCCAGCTTTTACTTAAAGTTTTCTTTAACTTGAAAACTAAACTATCCTTATAAACTACATGATCAGTTCCATAAAAATAAGTTGTAACACTAATAGGCTCATTTCCTATTAGCACATCCGTTAGCTTAGTTTGATCAATTGACTTTCCCATCACAACTGTTTGAAGAATTCCTATCAAGAGTTTCATGATCGTAGTCTTTCCAGTAGCATTAGTCCCTACTAGAGTGATTAAATTATTCACCCATAAATTGCCGAGCAAATGAGTTAATCGATCAGAGGTATTAGAAGTAACCCTTGCATCACTGACCAGTGAAAATTCAAGATCATCCTCAAATAGCGGATGATTTTGAATTTCTAATTTTAAAAAGTATAATTTATTTTTATTCATAATTATTCACCTAAAATTGTTTTATTCAGGCTAAATTTTATCATATTTTTGCATTTTATACATAAAATCTGTTTAAAATATAAATAATCCTCATCAAGTAGTTACTACTTCATGAGGATTATCTAAAATATTCTACTTTCTAATCATCTTAACTGCTTGAATCAAAATCGTTGGAATCAGAGCCAAGCCAGCAAGCCACATTACTTCTTGCCCAGTTAACGGAGTAACTGCAAACAAGCTATGTAACGCCGGTACAAACAAAATCAAGGCTAACAAAATTGTTCCGACAGCAAATGCTGCTAAACTGTACCAGTTATTTTTGAAACCGATCTTGAAGATACTGTGTTGTGAACGACAATTGAAGCCATGTAAAAGCCGAGCAAATGTCAATGTTGAGAACGCCATCGTCGTTGCAACTGCAGGACTATCTTTTAGTCCGATCAAAAAGGCAGCAATTACACTAATCGAAATCAACAAACCTTGAATAGTAATTTGACTCACAAAGGCTTTGTCCAAAATACCAGCCTTAGGATCACGCGGCTTACGTTTCAAAATGTCTGGATCACCTGGCTCCATCCCAATTGCAAGAGCTGGAAGTGAATCAGTTACTAAGTTAATGAAAAGCAATTGAACCGCTACAAATGGCACTGGTAAGCCAGCAAGTGAAGCAAATAAAACAGTGATAATCGCAGAAAGGTTACCTGATAACAAGTAGCCAATAGCGTTTTTAATATTTTCATAAACTGTTCTACCGTTAGCAACAGCTTTGATAATTGTGGCAAAATTATCATCGGCCAAAATCATGCTGGCAGCATCTTTAGATACTTCAGTACCAGTAATTCCCATTGCCACACCAACATCGGCCTTCTTCAAGGCTGGGGCATCGTTAACACCGTCACCAGTCATTGATACGATACGATCTTTTCTCTGCCATGCATTAACAATTCTGATCTTGTTTTCAGGCGATACACGAGCATAAACCGAAATCTTCTCAATGTTTTGATCAAGTTCTTCATCGCTCAAAGCATCTAATTCAAGGCCAGTTAAAGCCATGTCACCTTCATTGAAAATACCAATTTTCTTAGCAATTGCAACGGCAGTCACCTTATGGTCACCAGTAATCATCACAGTCCTAATCCCGGCTTCCTTAGCACGAGCAACTGCAGCTACACTTTCTTCACGTGGTGGATCCATTTCTGAAACAAGGCCAATAAAAGTTAAGCCATCTTCTGCTTCAGTAGAAAGCTCTTCATCACTTTCTTTATAAGCAAAGGCCAAAACACGCAAACCATTTTCTGAAAAGTAATTGTTTTGTGCCAAAATTTCTTTACGATCTTCTTCAGTCATTGGACGAATTTCATCGCCGAAACGAATATTGACACAGCGTTTCAAGAGCACATCAATTGCACCTTTAACAAAAATAGTTGGTACAGTATGAATCAAATGCTTAGTACTCATCAGCTTACGATCTGAGTCAAATGGTACTTCTTCCAGACGCTTAGAATGTTCGCGTAATTCTTGTTCTGATAAGCCTAAAACACCATTACCTAAGTCAATTCCGGGCACTTGACGATACATTTCCAGCAAGGCTGACTCAGTCGGATCACCAATTGCCTTATCTTCGGCCAAACTTGCATCGTTGTTAAGCACTACATCATAAAGCAAGTAGCGGTGAAGTTGATTACTCAAATCCAGCTCATTTGGCTTTAAAACTTTACCACCAATATAGACATCTTCTACTGTCATCTTATTTTGAGTTAACGTACCAGTCTTATCTGAACAAATTACTGATACAGACCCTAAAGATTCTACGGCTGCCAAGTTTTTAATAATAGCATTTTCTTTAGCCATTTTTTGCGTACCCATTGCTTGCACAATAGTTACGATAGAACTCAAAGCTTCAGGAATTGCAGCAACAGCTAAAGCTACTGCAAATAGCAGTGAATCAAGCAGCGGTTGACCACGCCACATTTGAATACCAAAAATCACAGCACACAAGATTAAAATAGCAGTAGCCAATCGTGATGAAAACTGGTCAAGTGATACTTGCAGCGGAGTGCGACGTTCCTTAGTTTCATTCATCAAGGAAGCAATCTTACCAATTTCAGTCTGCATCCCCGTTGCCGTTACTACAACCGTAGCACGCCCATAAGTTACTAAGGAACTGGAGTAAACCATGTTAACCCGATCAGCCAGCGGCACTTCTTTTTCAAAATCAGTGTCCAACTTGTCAACATTAGTCGATTCACCAGTTAATGAACTTTCGTTGACTTGCAGAGAATAATTTTCTAAAATTCGACCATCTGCAGTAACTAAGTCACCTGCTTCTAACAAAAGAATGTCGCCAGGTACCAAGTCCTTGGCCTCAATCTCCATTTTTTGTCCATTACGCAAAACTTTAGCCGTTGGCGCAGATAATGACTTTAGCGATTCTAGCGACTTTTCCGCCTTAACATGTTGTACCGTACCCAAAATCGCATTCAGAATCAATACAACAATAATTACCAACGTACTTTCCAGACTGCCCGTAAAAGCAGAAATTATTGCCGCGATAATTAGGATGATCACCATTAAGTCTTTAAATTGTTCTAAAAAGACCTGAAAAGTACTTTTCTTCTTTCCTTCAACTAAAGCATTTGGACCAACTTGAGCTAATTTCTCTTGAGCCTCTTTAGCGCTCAGCCCCTGCTTTAAATCGGTATTTAACTCTTTAGCTATCTCGTCTTTTTTCTGACGATAGTATTCCATGTAAAGCCCTCCCTAAACATAAGAGTAATTTAAGCAAAAAAATAGAGACTACTGGCTAAAACACTGTTTAGTCAATAGTCTCATCATTTAAACTTACAGCGGAAAATAAATTTCGTTCTGACGCCGTAAATACAATTTATGCCGATTACTCCCTATTTACTTGTACATAATTAAACCATATCAAGTAGGTAGTTGGCAAGCTATTTTAACTTTCTTTTAGGAAGTTTTCTAATTGTTCATCGGTAAAATCAGAACCGTAATTTTGTTCAAGGAGATGCATGATCTCTTGCTTGGTATTACCAACTCTTTTAAGTGAAGAAACTAAAATTTTGACGCCTCGTTTAAGTCCCTCTTCTTTACCTTCCTCACGTCCTTTTATCAAGCCTTCCTCACGCGCATCTTGTTCTCGCTACAGTATTTTCTCTTCGTAATCCATGATATAATCACTCCATTCCGAGCAATAAGATAATCATTTGTACTTCTTATCTTTCAATAATCCGTTAGCAATATCGGCCGAACTAACTGGTACACCGACTAAACGCTCATTTTGCCACAAATCAAAAAAATCAGCTGGCATCATTTGATCAAATTCATCATCTGAATTCATTAAATCCTTATAAACACGTGACTTCTCAAATAAATTTAGAGCCTGCTTAGGATAAATGTTTAATCTCTTAGCAATTAAGTCGCTAATTGCTTCAGCTAGTTGCTGATGAAATTGCTTTTCACTAATTTCGGGAATCATCTAACCAACTCCTTATCTATGAACGTTAAAGCTTTGAGAGCTCTTTCTGTCTTGAAACAATACTGCTCCGAATAAACACTCGGTTTTAATTTTAGCAGAGCCTCATCTAAATCTAGATTACCATGTTTCCAACAATTAACAACAGAAAAAAGTTTACCATCTGCTGTTGGGCCAATGACGATATCAGAATTATCTTTTATATTATTCATTCTATTTTGAATGACAAACTTAATCCAATCAATATCTGCTTGGTAAACTAATATTTTCAAGTCGGGTTGATCAGCATCGAATACATATCTATTTAATGTCGGTTGACCTGAATATCTAGCCTTACGCTTTGCCCATTTTTCTGCTTGTCTACGATTAGCAGTCACATAAAAGCCATTACCAAAATCAGTTGTAAAAACATTTTTATTTATACGAGGCTGATAAACAGCCTGATTGCTTCCATGATACAAAATGACTTTGGTATTGCTTTTCATGAATCGTGATGTATGCGTATTTTTCATCGCGCACCTCTTTCATAAATAGTAGGACAGAATTATCCCTCACCATTTATTACGCAAAAAAGCACGCTTTTTTTGTGAGAAATTAAAATTTACAAACAAAAACGTCTGAGAATTATATCCCAGACATTCAACAATTTACGGCTCTTTCTCATTTCTCTTCCTTCACAATATAAATTGGTCGTTCTTTAACTTGTAAATAGATTTTACCAATATAACGGCCAATAATTCCGATACACAAAAGCTGCAAGCCACCAATCAATAAAATAATTGAAATTGTGCTGGCCCAACCCAAAATACTAGAACCAGGAACTATTAGTTTACGAACAATCACAACCAGGAGACCAATAATTGACAAAATGAATGAAGTTGTCCCAATCCAAACAGCTAAGTTAAGCGGTGCTTGAGAAAAATCAGCAATCCCGCCCAACGCATATTTGAATAATTTGTGAGTCGTCCAATCAGTTTCACCAGCTACGCGCTCGACATTGTGGTACTCAAGATACTTAGTCTTAAAACCAACCCAAGCAAAAATACCTTTAGAAAAGCGGCTGTATTCTTTCATTGATAAAACTGCGTTAACCATCTGCCTGGTCATCATGCGATAGTCGCGTACGCCTGAAACAATTTCCACTTTAGAAATGCGATTAATCACCTTATAAAATTGATTGCTCAAGAAAGACTTAAACTTACCTTCCCCTTTACGATCTACTCGTCTGCAGCCAACTGCATCATAGTCACCAGTCTGCAAAATTTTATACATTTTTGGTAAAAGTGAAGGCGGATCTTGCAAATCTACATCCATTAAGACAATATAATCTCCCGTTGCAGCTGATAGGCCCGCATAGATAGCGGATTCCTTACCAAAGTTACGAGAAAAAGAAATATAGTGAACATGTTTGTCCTGCTCATGCAATTTTTTCAATTCGGTCAGTGTGTTATCATTGGAGCCATCATCTACAAACCAATATTCGGGCGTCACTTTGGGCATTTTAGCTAATACTTTTTGCACTGCTGGATAAAAAAGTGGAATTGTCTCTTGTTCATTAAAACAAGGGACCACAATTGATAATTTTTCCATTAGATTTCTTCTTTCTTAGCTTTTCTAAAAGTAACTACTTTATTTATTACAAATTGAATTAAAGTAGCCATAAAAGTAGCTATAACTTTGACCATTAAGTGCGGATAACCCAATTTGGTAACGAAAACAAATAGGAAAATCGTAGTAAACACTGTGGTAATCTGGCCAACGATAAAATAAGAAATAAATCTTAATATCATGCGATCATGAACTTTAAAGTTAGTATAAGAATTCCATAAAAAGTTATTGATGATCCCGCAGGTAGACGAAATAATGTTAGCTATTTCAACATTCATCTTGAAATGCGTCAAAATTGTATAAATTCCAAAATCAACGACTAGCCCTAATACGCCAATTAGAACATACTTTACTAATTGAACAAAATCTTCTGAATAGATTGCTGTTTTGATTTTTTCCATAATTATTCCTAATAAAAAATCCAGACAAGAGGTCCTGGATTTCAACATATTTAACTAATATGGTCTTAATTATATCATTGTTTTTAAGCTCTACGTTTTCATTATTAAAGTTAAAACTTTAAATAGAAAAATACCCTCATTTAGAATTTCTAAATAAGGAATTATTGCCATTAATTTCGATGTTTTAATTTTGTTTCAAGAAATTTTCTAATTGCTCATCAGTAAAATCAGAGCCGTACTTCTTGTTTAAGCCGTTGAAGAATTCTCTGATTATTCTCACCGTAATCTCGCATTATGGTAATCAAATTGTGAATCCCGTATACTATGCCTTCTTTGAAGCCTTCTTCTTTACCTTCCTCACGCCCTTTTATCAAGCCTTCCTCACGCGCGTCTTGTTCTCGCTCCAGTATTTTCTCTTCGTAGTCCATGATATAATCACTCCATTCCGGATCTTCATTGAATTCTTTAATCTTTGCCATCACTTTATTATATCTTCCAACTTCAATTCCAGATATTCTCCCCGCTTTAAGTTAGCAGGCAAGGTTAACTTTCCCATCGAAATTCGTTCTAATTCAACTACTTTCATCCCTACCGCACCAAACATGCGCTTGATCTGGTGATATTTACCTTCACGAATTTTAATTTCAGTTGTAGACCTATCGTGCTCTTCATCCTGGGATAATATCTTCAATTCTGCTGGCTGCAGTTTGGTCCCATCGCCTAGTGTCATTCCTGAAGCAAAAGTTTTAACAGTTGCATCATTAGCTACACCAGCAATTTCAGCACGATAAACTTTATCAACATGCTTACCAGGTGCAAGCAATTCATGATTCAACTGACCATCATTCGTCAAAAGGAGCAAGCCAGTAGTATCCTTGTCCAAACGACCAACGGGTACGATTCCTTGATAGCGATCTTGCGGCGCCAGTATGGAAATCACTGTTGGCTGACTGCGGTCTTCCGTCGCTGACAAAACACCTTTAGGTTTATTCAATAAGAAATAATGATATTTCTGATAAGCAACAATATCCCCATTAACAGTGACCTGATCGCTTTCTTTAACTTGCTGTTTGGGTGTTTTAACAACTGTACCATTAACTGCAACAATTCCCTGCTTAATTAATTGGTGTACTTCTTTTCGTGATCCAACATTCATATTGGCTAAATATTTGTCTATGCGCATTATGTCTTTCTTTCGTTCTTATGTGTTGATTAATATTAATTATATAAGAAAGTTAACCCAATTTCGAATTGCGACACTAATCAAAAACGGTCGATTTTGTTTTCGACCGTTTTTACGCGCGTTTTGCGCGCGATTATTTGCTTAAAATATATTTTGTAGCTCTGCCTTCACCCATTCTTCTAATATAACCTTGTTTTTCTAGTTGCCGCAAAATCTTCAAAACTTTCGTCCTACCAAACTTACTCATTTGGCTAATTTGCTTCGTAGTATCCGCACCTTCATGAATTATTTGATATACTTTCTTTTCATCATTAGACAGATCGTCCGTAATAAATTTTAAAACTGGCAATATTATCTTTATCGAATTATCAAAAATTTCAAACTGCGGTTGAACCAAACTACTTCTATAAGAATCATTTATTCTTCTTACACCTGTACCAAATTGCTCAATTAATCCTAACCTAAAGAAAACATTAGCAATAATTGGATTACGCAAAATGGAAATCTGACCTGAAAGATATTCTTCTTTGCTAAGTCCTTGTGGCAATCCACCTGGAAATACTACTTCAATTCTATCATCATACATAGAAATTTTAATTTGCGAGTTAATGTTCCAAACTCGATGAACTAAGGCATTGGCTATTGCCTCACGAAAAGCTTCTTCTGGAATCTGACTTACAATATTTCGCGTTGCTCCCTGTATTTCTTCATGTTGATAATATTGACGATATTTTTGAATTGCTTGCTTATACTCTTTAAGAATAGATTCATGCTCATAACTTGCTCGATCAAGCATAATATTAATGCTTTCACCAAACCGAACAATACCAATTCCACGATAATTATTTTTGTCTGCCAAAAGCTCACCGGCGTTAGTGTAACTAGTATCCTTATGCTCTAAATTAAGCGTAATCAATATATCAGATGTTAAACTTTTAATTCCTATCTTTTCTTTTAATGCTTCTTCTAAAATGTTAAATGACAAATTTTGGTTCATCGCGGTTAAACTATCATAGGTTCTATTTTCACCAATTAAGATTAACTGTGATAATTCAGATCGATCAATTTCAATTGAAGCACTATCATTTCTCTTATAGGCCTTTGATTTATATAAATATGGAGGATTAATTCCTTGC
This sequence comes from Lactobacillus sp. UMNPBX1, assembly GCF_002554085.1. Taxonomy (NCBI): domain Bacteria; kingdom Bacillati; phylum Bacillota; class Bacilli; order Lactobacillales; family Lactobacillaceae; genus Lactobacillus; species Lactobacillus sp. UMNPBX1. The sequence continues at coordinate 352,284 of NZ_PCZI01000001.1, read as the reverse complement.
TTTACTGTTAAAGTAACCACATTAGTTTTAGGATCAATTTCTAAATTATAATCTGGATTTGGTGTGATCGAATCGTTGATTTTATTTTCAACATTTAAACAAAATTCAACTGGATTTTTCACACCAACGATTGATCCATCATCCTTTATTCCAAATTTAATCTTTCCATTGCCATAATTTGCAAATGCACTAACCGTTTTCAGAAAAGTATTCGTCAATTTCTCTTTAAATTCTAAATTTTTGGTTTCTCTCATTTAGATCACCGTTTCTAAACTATTTATTTATAATTATACTCTTTCACGCGCAAAAAAACGGTCGAAAACGAAATCGACCGTTTTTGCGCGCGATTATTCTAAAAGCTAAAAATTAGTTTAGTTCAATGCCACCTAATTTACGCAAATCAGTGAACTTAGTGTGAGCATATTTCTTAGCAAGTTGCGGACTACGCCACATAACATCATGCAAGCCACCAGCTGTCCCAATTTCCAGCAAAACAGGCTGACCTTTTTCTTGATGGAGAGCATATACTGTCTTTTCACCAGCAGATTGACACCAGCCTGCTATAAAAATACCACTAAAACCATTAATATTAGTCATATTAGCTGCCGCAATGTGCATCGTTTTATCTTGAATATCACGACTTTGCCTTTGCTTTTCACTAAAATTAGAAGCTTGATGATGAAGTTGAGTTTTATCACCATTTACAATCATACTGTGTGCCATTAATTCCATTTTAGAATCATTGCTATACCAAACGCCGCGATAATTTGCTGGGACTGTAAAAATACCAACATCCCCAGGAATATCAGATTTATTAGTTTGAGCATCATTCTTAGAGTCATCGGTAGCACTTGCGTTACTTGATGAAGAACCACCAATCGTGACTTTCTTTTGCAAGTGACTAATTTCTGCATCACAGTTTATCTTGTTCAAAAATCGCACAATTTGCTCTACTGTAGCAATACCAAGATAACGTTCACCTTGATACAAAAAGATTTTTTGACCACTACCATCGCCTTGCAAAGTGTAGCGTGTTTGCAAATTTTTCCCCGCATTCACTTCATAAATATAACCTTGACCGCGATAATTTGAACTATCGTCTCGCTTGATCAAAGATACATTTAAGCTACTATGTTCAGCATTTTGCAATGTGCTTTGCCATGCACCGCGATATTTATTAGCCGCATACACAGTAATCAAGGCTACATTTTCTTGAGGACTGATATCATTAGCTGACAAAGTTCCTTTAGCCTTATGTTTATGCGTAAGAGTAATTGTATTCTTAGTGATCCGAATCTTATTGTAGACGCTCTTCTTATCACGACTGACCCAAGTTCCGCGCATCTTGCTAGGCATATTGTAGACACCTAAATTGCCCCAAGCGGCTTCTACCTTTTGCGTAGTTGCTAACACTGGTACAATTATTAAAAATAACGCTACTAATGACATTGCTTTTCAATATTTATTCTAAGGTATCTTCAATCAGTGAAACATACCCACTCTTTCTTAAAACATCAACTACTTCATCAGCTGTTGCATGATCATTATTAAATAGAGCTTCATAATACGTTCCTAAAACACTATTAATACCAATCGCACCATCTGTTGGAAGCTCGCGCAGGAATTGAACTGCACTTTCAGCATATTCCTTATTAGCGTGCTTATGATAGCAACAATTCAAGAAATTCACTGCAATCATAGCTACAAATTGCAGTGTAAAAGTATCAGTATCTGGTCTTTTTCTATATGCTCTAAAAGCCAAGTTAACTAACTGATATGCATCATCAATGTCTAAGAAAATCACTGCTTGACTCAAATAATGGTAAGCCGTTCTATTCCAGTTTTCATCAACTATGATAGCTTTAACTTTTTTCCTCAATTGTGGATCGATCTGATCACCAGAATGAAGTACCCAAGCATAAGCATTCTCAAGTCTAAATTGTAGCCAAAAACTCGGCTTCTCTTTTCTGCTCTTGATTTCTCTCGCAATTTTATCAAGCTTATCTAAATCCCTGTTATTCTGTGCAAAACTGATTTGATTCATTAAATCAAAATCCGGCTCTTTCTTAGACGTCTGATTGCTAATTCTACTAAAAAAACTTCCCACATCTATGTGCTGTGAAATTAAGATATTCAACAATAAATTAGTATCTATTTGGTGAACATCACGTTCAACTTTTGAATAAAAAGACTCCGAAATAATACCATTTGCCATTTGCTCTTGCGTTAGGCCTCTGTGCAAACGAGCCTGCTTAAGTGCTTCTCCAATAGTCACTTTTTTACCCTCCACTTTATAATTCAAACCATTTCCTATAGAGTATCATTCTCTCACTCAACTACCGATAGTGTTTTTATATAAGATTGATATCCACTCTTATTCAACAAATTTTCAATTTGGTTTGCAAGTGCAATATCATTATCTGCCAACGCAACATAATATTTCACAATTAACTTATGAAAACTAACCGCAAAACTATCAGGAATTTGCTTTACAAAGGCACCTAGTATCTGAATCCTATTTAGACTATTTTCACGAAAACAGCGATCCATGTAATTAATGATTAGATTCAATAATGAAACTAACATATCATCATTTGTTAAGTCTAATTCAGTTACATTGTCTAAAATATAATCTATAAATGTGCTTAATTCATTGAAATTATAGACATAGGTTGAAATCGCTAAATTCCAGAAATTCTTTTCATTTTGCAGATCAACTTTTAGGCAACCATTTATAATCTCTTTTCGAGTTTTTTCAGGTATTTCGTAAACTTGATGGTTCAAAGTGGCTAACATCAAGTTGATTTTTAATAATTCAATCGTATCCTTATTATTTAAATTCTTTTTGATTGTTCTTAGTTGATTAATATTACGATTATTAAAAGCCGTATAAACCTGCTTTTCTAACTTAATCTTTGATAAGTTTTCCTCATCAAACTCTTCAAAAAAGTCATAAAGCGAAATATTATGCGCATTCAAAAGGGCTAAAAGCTTATTGATACTAAGCTCATTTTTATCATGTTCGATTTTAGAATAAAATGATTCGCTAATAATTCCCGCACACATTTGTGACTGACTTAAATTTAATAATTGCCGCATCTTCTTAAGTTGACGTCCAATTGTCATTCATTCTCACCACTTTCCGCTTATATCCTAAATAAACATGAGAATAAATGCTTGAAATCTTCTGTATGGAAGATTTTTTATGATGCGCCAAATCAAAAAGACCATCTGCATTAATTCACAGATGGTCTTTTTAAACTTTTCTTTTACTTTTTCTGAAAGTAAGAAAATTATTAAGCTCATTATTTTATTGCAAATATGAAGATTCTATTTTCAAATAATTTATTTGACTCTACTATGGATTTGTTCAGCAAGATTACTTGAACTAGAAAGTGTGATATAAATGGAAACTGAATATATAGTTTACACAGATGGTGCTGATCGCCATAAGGATGACTTTCACATTGGTGCCTGGTGTACTTACATTAAAAGTACAGAAGACACACGCACATTCTCAGGCATAGTACGAAATAGTAAGAAGTTCGATGTAACGAATAATCGAATGGAACTGCTTGCGATTGTTCAAGCTGTGCGTATGTGTCATGAAGACAGTAAGATCACATTGTATTCTGATAGTGAATACAGTGTTGGAGTACTTTCTGGAAAGAAACATGCACATGTAAATACTGACTTAATCAAAGAGTACAATAAGATTGTCAGTGATAAAAAGCTTCATGTTCACTTTGAGTATATCCCGCGCGAACAAAATGATTTTGTAGATCACGTTATGAGATACATGCTTGACCACAACAAAGAAGCTAAAGAACACGGTGCTATTGAAGAATAATTAAAAATAAACCTGGGTCTATACTCAGGTTTATTTTTATATACAATTTACTAAGAAGGTAATATATGCAACATGCCACTTTGCTTCTATTATTTCAAGCACTTGATGAATCTTTAAATGAAAAAACTAATTCTGATACTGAAATAGCTATATAACACGTTTTATTCAAGGTATTAGCGAACTACCTGTTAAAGCGGATTTCAAAAATGGACTTACTGAAATAAATATACTTATGAGAGCATATCACTGGGCTGCCGAGCATGGTAAAAATGAAACATATGATATTGCATTACGCTGTTATACCCAGTACAGAATAGTTAACTCCAATTCTCTAAAGGATTTATACCGCTGAAATACATTTTCTAACTTTAAGCGTGCAAATATGAAGATTCTATTTACTTATCTTTCCTATCACCTTACGATTTCCTTATTAATAATTAATAAAAACGAGGTAAATTAAAAATGTTTAAAAATAAATTTATCAAATTGTTAACTGCAGCTACATTTGCAGTTGTTGGTATTAGCAGCATCAATACTATGTCACACGTTTCAACTGTTCAAGCTAGCACCTTTCATTATTTAAGACGTGATCATAAACTAGTAACTTTGGGATTCGGACAAAAACTTCCATTACGTTTATATAGAAATGGTAGACATGTATATTACAATGATGATCCAACAGATGATGGCAATTTCACAGATGAAGCAATTGGTTCTGCTTTTTTATTGAAAACTCATGGTTGGAAATATATTAATGGCCAAAAATATTATAAAATTTATAATTACTTTGACGATGCAAGTGCATACATCAATGCAAAGTATTTCACCAAGAAATACAATGATTTATCATATGAGCAAGTTTACACTGTAACCAAGGCCTTCTCACCACGTAACGGTGATATGCAAGCTTCAAAGACTAATTTAATGCTTCATCCAGGTGCAGCAATTGAAGTTGATATGTACTCAACGGATAACGATATTGTAAGTATTGGTTCTCCAATTGACGATAACAAACACGGTTTAACTGGATTTGTTGAAGATGGTAGCTATCATTCATCTGCATGGCTTAAAATTACTCAATCACAATTTAGAAACAATTGTAGAAAAGCCTCACCAAATACTAAATTTGTATTCGATGATGATGGCGACTACGAAACCAACGCAAGTTTAGCTCGCGGCGGCATTTATCACAAAGGCCACTTCTACAAGGTTTACACTCGTTAATTAATTATAATTTGTCCCCATTTCAGAGGGAATTGCTCTTGGCAACAACATCAACTTAGCCAATTTTGTCCCGCTCGAGGTTCTCGAGACGGGAGTTATTCCGAAGGTGGTAACAACCAAGCTACGAACATTACAATTTGTCCCTCACTTCAGAGGGAGTTTCTCTTGGTTAGCAATCGGAAAAAACATCAACTTAGCCGCATTTGTCCCACTCGAGGTTCTCGAGGCGGGAGTTATTCGATGGGCGGAAACAACCAAAGATCCAATATTGTATTTGTCCCCATTCCCAGGGGAGTTTTGTTCAAATCTAGTTAATGTTATTAGCTAGTTTATAGGGAAATTTGAAAAAGGATAATGCAGTTTAATGCATTATCCTTTTTTTCTTTGCGGTTCTTTTTTAGCCAAATATTCTATTTTCTTATTTCTTCTTAATAAAGTTAAGAAGAAAACGCCATAGCCAAATTGACTCACTCTTTTGCCTACTTACACCTTTAATCGTGGATTAAGTTGTGATTACAGCTGTAATTAAGCATCTAAATCGTGAGTCAATATATTTGACAATCTCAATTTTTAAAATTAAGATTGAGTCGAAGACAAGTGAGACATAGATATCGTGGAAATCGGGGACAATAAAAAGTCGCTTCAACCTATAAGCTGAAGCGGCTTTTCTTAATAGGTATTAGTATTATTTGAGCATCCAGATACTTAATATTCCAGTAACTATCATAAATATACTTATTTCAATAACTGCTCTAACAATTTTAGGTGTAAATTTATAATCATTATCATCATCACCATATAACTTCTTCATACCCACTAGCAGAATCATTATTATTAAATACATGATGAGAATATATATACCACCAATAACTAGAGCATATCCTATCGAACTTTTACCCCAAAGTTTAACATCATGGAATAAATTTCCTAAAACTTGAACTGAACCCATCATTGCAAAAGACATAGCTGTAAAAATCGCTAATATACCCACAAACTCGGAATAAATGTGGCCTACTTTACCTTTAGCCTTTTTAGCCACCTTTTCAGCATCCCTTGCACTACGTTCAGCATCAGAAGTCTGACTTAAAATATAATCTCTTTGATAACAACTTAATTTAATATGGCGTTCAAAACGTAAAAGATTATCAATTTTTTCACCTTTTCCATTTTCTGGTGCTATCTTTTCATTACTCAATAATGCAGCAAATTTGTTTTCAGTAATTTCATCTAATAAGGCAAAGTTTTCTTTCAGTATGTGAAACTTATCTTTTTCTAGATGATAAATAATATCACTAATTTCTGGATATGATCTGCAGTAACTTTCATGTTCACCCAAAAAAATAAGGCTATGGATCAACTGATCATTAGCCTCATCTTGATTTATTTTCACAGTAAATTGCTGTATGACATCTTTAATAAATTTTTTCTTATTACTCATAAAAATTCAAGTTATTTCAATTCTGCTTCATTATTAACAAAACATGATTCTATTTCTTCATTTCTATAATCAGATGCCTGATATTCCATTATTTCATCTTTATAATTACACCAACTAGGATCCTTATGAGTTAAATCAACTAGCTTCCATACGGGAATTCTAAGCAATTTAAGTACAAGACTTTTAAGTACATCTCGCACATTATTATCTATACTTTTCATCTCAGGAGTCTGAGTTCTAAATTGTCCTAACTCATCAAAGTAAGCATCTGAATACTCATTTGTAATTGGACTAGCACCATTATCTCTAAAAGTGCGATATACATTCTTTTGAACAGGACCATACTGCCATTTTGAAAAAGTACCATTAACTATTCCAACTTGGTATTTATCTAAAGTATAGCCTTGCAAAAAGAACAAAATTTTCTGAAGTTGCAAATTAGTGACAGATAGCTTGTTCTCATTAGCCAAATTTATCACGAAGTTTGCAACAGCAATAGGTTCTTGAGTCTTTAAACTTTCTGCCATAATTTCCAGCCCCCTATAAAAAATCATGATATCATAGCATGTTTCTAGCCACAAGATACCTTGCGTTGGTTTGATAGTGAATCACTAAATGTTGACAAACAGAAAGTAAAGAATTGTTTAATTAAAGACTTGTAAATCCTAAAATAATTATTTTTAATTTAGATCCTAGTTAAACTTATTTTTCTAAAGATTAATAAACTTTTCAATTTCCAATCAAAAAACAGCTTAAAGTCACATAAGCTGTTTTTGAACTAATACTTCCTAGCTAAACTTCTACTCTTGAAGAACTTAGTACCTGTATAGCCATTAGAATAATCAAGATACTTAACGGTCTTGCCATTAACCTTCATAGTCTTAGCTTTAAACATGTCCCACTCTTCAAAACCAATCCAAGGAGCAACAGTGAAGTACTTACCACCAGCACGATTAGTATAGTAACCCGCTAGTTTATTTCTAGTTGCATGTATCAAACGATTCTGTTCTCGCATCTGTGCCTTATTACTTGGATTCCAGATTCTTTCTGGAATAGCCTTCGTATTTTGATGATAAACAGTTTTACCATTATAAGTATGAGCAGTAATTCTAACCTTTCTAGATTTAGAATACCAAGTCCCACGCAAGCTTTTAGGGATTGTATACATTTTTCCCATGCCATAAATCTTTTGTGCAGCATAAACAGGCGTTGGTGTGTTGACGGCTGTCATGCTAATTGGAGCCAATGCGAGCATCCCTGCCACGATTAAGCCGCATTTAAAAATCTTCTTCATCAGTTTTTACACTTTCTAAATAACTTTAAATTCTGTCTTATTGTATCTCTTTATTGAAAAAATACAGTCTTTTCTTCATATTTGCACAATTATTTATCAGATACATTCTCATAATCCAAATCTTCATCTTGCAGAAGATCAGCAATCAACTGAGCATTCTCAAAATTATTATCTAATAATTCTTCGTAATAAGTTGCTAGAATCTTATAGATTCCAAATTCAACCTTGTTTGGTAAAAGCTTCAAAAACTTGATTGCCTGATTCATCTCATTATTTCTTTTACCTTGCTTAAAACAAAGATCTAAATATTTAACTAAAATTCTAGACACCAAACGCATCGTATATTCATCTACATTTTTGGCATGATACTTATTGAAAAACATATCAATCAAATTTCGAACTTGGTTAAAATCATAAAGATCTAAGATAAAAAAAGTAAACCAGAGATTTTCTTCATTCCAGTTATTCCCCTGCAAACAATTGTAGCTCGGATCTTGCTGTATTATCTTCTTTGCTTCTTCAGTTTGCCCTTCAAGCTTAGAAATTAGCAGAATAATAAAACTTTTAATTCTCAGATCTGCAAAATTACCTTTATGATAAATATCATTCAGAGCATCTACATCCTTTTTTAAATAAGCATATAAAATTCTCTCATGATAAGCATAAATTTGAGGCCGAGTATTGCCTAATCCTTGGCAAAATTTAACCATCGGCACTTCATGGGAATACATAATTTCCATCAAATCTCTGGCGTTAATCATGTTTTCATTTTTTTCAACTCGAGAGTAAAAAGATCGACTAATAGTACCAGATACCTTCTGCGTTTTATTTAACTTCAAAGATTTACGGACTTCTTTTAAACGTTCGCCTACTAACATAATTAACCCCTTTGTTTAATAAATTCTTGGTTTACATAGCTAATTGATCATTTTTAACAAATTTATCAGTGAACAGGCAAAAATAGCATTCGCCATTTTCGGTTAATGTTCTTTGCTTTGTTATCTAAAAATCAATTACTTCTTTAAAGCTAACTTCATTACTCAAATTTACATTTGACAACACTAAACTAGCTAATGCTACAGCAGCAACACTAGTAACTTTAATCTTTTTATTCATCCTAATAATTTCTCCCTTGTTAACAATATTTATTCCATATTTAAAATATAGATAGTTGATACAAAAATCTTGAAATCTTCGTAAATGACTATTTTTATTAGGACAAATAAAAGAATTGCATCCCCTAAGCTAAACAGCTTAAGAAATGCAATTCTTTTTTCTTACAATAAATCTTTATCTTCCTGAGCCTTATCATCCAAAAACTTTTCATTTGGATAAATTGGCGTAATCTCAATACCAGCCATTGCCCTTTCAATCAGGCCTTCAACGTCAAGACGAGCTTCATATTCACGCGCTTTTTCCAACTTTGGCTTAGTCTTAGGACGTGGCGGAGCAAAAATAGTACAACAATCTTCAAATGGTTGAATTGATAAATCAAAGGTACCAATCTCTTCAGCCTTGGCAATAATCTCCGTCTTATCCATTGTCGCAACTGGACGAATAACTGGAGTCGTTGTTACATCATTAATGGCCACCATTGATTGCAAAGTCTGAGAAGCAACTTGACCAACTGACTCACCATTAAAGATGGCTAGGCCACCACGTTGAGCACGAATGCGGTCAGCTAATTGCAACATAAAACGACGTTGCACAGTCATCAAGTAGCCTTCTGGCAACTTTTCCTTGATCGTTTCCTGAATTTCCGCAAATGGCACAGCAATAAAATTAATCTTACCAGCGTAGTTTGCCAAAATACCAGTCAATTCCTTAGCCTTAGCCAAGGCCTTTTCAGTAGTGTAAGGTGGACTAAAGAAGTGAACCATTTCAATATCTACTCCGCGCTTCAATGCCAGCCATGAAGCAACTGGTGAGTCAATCCCACCACTAAGCATCATCACAGCCTTACCAGCAGTACCAACGGGCATCCCGCCAACACCATGGAGCAACTGATTAGAAATATAAACGGCATCTTGACGAACTTCAATTCTCAAGACCAAATCAGGATGCTTCATTTCAGCCTTCAAGCCATCCATATGATCAAACAAGTAGTCACCAACCAGATTATTCAATTGATTAGTGTCGTATTCAAACTTGTGGTCACTACGCTTAGTATTAACCTTAAAGGTCATCCCTGGCTTAAAAGTCTCTTGCATCAATTCCAAAGAAGTCTTTTCAATATCTTCAAGAGTCTTAGGAATCTTAATTGCTGGTGAGTAAGTTTGAATTCCAAATACCTTCTTCAGACGTTGGTCAACATCCCTAAATGGTGCGCCATTCAGGACAATGTGCATCCGATCATGACGAGGATGAAATTCAATTTGTGGGAAATCCTTAAGAACTTTTTCAACGTTACTTGCTAAGCGATTGATGAAGTCCTTTCTGTTCTTCCCCTTAGTTGAAAGCTCGCCATAGCGAACCATAACTTCTGTGTATTCCATTAATTTTCTCCCAAATGATTAATTTTAGCAAAATGATTATAAATCTTGTCAAAGACCTTAATAAATTCATCCGCTTCTTGAAGCGTATTCGTCTCATCAAAACTTAAACGAATTGCACTAGTAGCAATCTTATCATCAATTCGCATAGAAACCAAGGTGCTAGCCTCATCTGCCGTCTTTGATGCACAAGCAGAAGTAGTTGAAGTATAAATATCTTGATCTTCTAGCGTATGAACCAGAGTTTCGCCCCGAATTCCTTCTAAAGCAAAGCAAAGAATATGTGGTGCAAAGCCATCGCTTACTGGTGAAAAAATATCAATCCCTGGTTTATCTTTTAGATAATCAACAATTTTAGCCTTAATTTCTGCTTCACGCTTGGCCTTTTCTGGTTCATCTTGCAAGAGTAAGCGAATTGCCTTAGCCATTCCCGCAATTGCTGGTAAGTTTTCAGTACCTGAACGCAGGCCCTTTTCTTGGCCACCACCATCATGTAAAGGTGTGAGCATCTTGCCCTCTTTTTTATATAAAATACCTATACCACGTGGTGCATGGAACTTATGCGCAGATAAGCTCGAGAGGTCTACTCTTGGTGTAAAAACCTTATCCCAAATATTTTTGCCAAGTGCCTGAACGTTATCAACATGGAACTGAATCGTTGGATAATTTTCAAGCAAATCGCTAATTTCATCAATTGGTTGAATGGTGCCAATTTCGTTATTAACGCCCATGATTGAAACCAAAGTTGTATCAGAATCAATCGCGTTTCTTAAGTCATTAACGTTAACTCGGCCTTCCTTATCAACTGGCAATCTGGTAACGCGCCAACCCAAATTCTCTAACGCGTTAAAACTATTGGCTACAGATGCATGTTCCACGCTAGAAGTGATAATATGCTTACCAAATTCACGCTTTTGAATTGCAGTCCCCTTAATTGCGGCATTATTTGATTCTGTTCCACCAGAAGTGAAGAAAATTTCATGCTGCTTAGTCCCCAGCAAATCAGCAATTTGTTTACGTGACGCCTCAAGCAATTGGTGTGCACGATCACCCATCTTATGCAAACTCGAAGGATTGCCCCAAATATTAGTCGCTACTTTATTGTAAGTATCCAATACTTGTGGATCTATCTTCGTTGTTGCACTATTATCAAAATAAATCACTATCATTACCCCTTCATTTAAAAAACGGTCAATCGCTTGACCGTTTCAAGACTTTTCAATTTTAGCTTAAATAATGAATCGCTTCAATTAATTACTCTTCTCTTCTGAATAATATGCATTTTCAAGTCGTTGATAACTACCTGGCTCTACCTTTTCAATTGCTGTAGCAATTGTATCAAGGGCTTCCTTATAGTTATATTCATTATATAGCTGCATCGCTGTCTTTTGTGCTTGCGCAATTGAATCCTTATCTGCATATTTATTTGAATACTGCATCGTCAATTCAACTAGGTTAGCGGAATTAATGATGTCATCTGCTTCACGTTTAAGCCGCTCCACATCATCAGAAATTTGAATTAATTCAGCTGAGATCTTTTCCATATTAATCCGGACCTGACTTAATTCGTTGCTGACATGACCAATCTCGTTGACCACCAAAGTATACATTTGAACAAAGCTATCAGGATTACCTGGCAAATTTCGTCTTTCAAGTCGACGGTAAACTAATGAAACTTCTTGCTTAAAGCGCTTGATTGAATCATTAGCTACATTTTCAGAATCATAAAGTCCATCAACGTCAGTTGACATCTTAGCCTGCTCTGCATCAATTTCACGCAGGCGATCTAGCATCTGGAGCCATGAATCTTGAATAGCAGAGTAAACACCCTTACCATCTGCGATATTCTGTGTATCAATAGTGTACTGATGGTACATTTCATTGACTTCTTTTTCTAAGTCTTTACTCTTTTCCAATTCGCCATGAGTCAATTCATAGCTCTCATCAATATGCCGCAACTTTTCTACCAGCTTCTTTGACGCGGTTTGCTGATGTGAGATCAAAGTCAGCATTTTACTTTGATTTTTTTCAACAAATGGTCTTGCCTTGTATTCCTTAGCTAAAACATCATATAGATCGTCAATTTCGCCAGAGATCTTTTTATTTTCCTTGGCTAATTCATCCACCTTAGTCTCAGCTAGCAATTTGCGCGCACCATCAATTTCATCATGAATTTCCTTGATTCTGCCCAAAACATCTACGCTAGTAAGGTAATATTTTTCTGAAATCATTTTTTTATAAGCATCAGACAATTCCTTAAGCTGATCTTGGAACACTACTTCAAGTTGATGATAGCCCTCTTTTAGCGGTTTTAAGCGTTTTTGTAAGTTACCCAAAGACATCCGAATCTTGGACAAAACTCGCTTAGCTTCAACATGATCACCTTGTGAAGAAAGATTTTTTGCTTCTTCAAAGTCACTCTCCATTGATGCTAGTTGATCTTCAACCTGATCAATCGCAGCACCATATTCAAAGGAATTGGCTAAGATATCTTTTCTTAATTCACGATAAACTTTAATCAAAGCATCATATTGAATTTGATTTTCCTTATTTGATTCAAGTAGTTCCGTGAAAACTGCCTTGGTGTTACGAGCATCTTCGAGCGTTGGCTTGATAATCTCCTGTGCTTGTTTAATATTCTTTCTTGCTTTAAACAAGCGATAAGTTGCATTTTCATTAGCAGCTTCTTCAACTAGCTTATGCACTCGCGGTAATTTTTTCTTAGCTGCTTCAGTGTAGCTCTTGCGCCAAGTATTTAATGTAGTTAAACTTTCGCCGGCCAAATCCATTTTATCCAGTCGCGTAATATCATCTTCTAGATGCATCTTCTCAATTTCAGTCACTGCTGCATCAATCGCTTCAATTTCTTTTAGTTGTTTACGATTGATCATTAGCATTGCTGCAACTACGACAATGATTAGGATCACCACGGCAATAATTATAATAGCTTGAATTGATGACATAGTTTATCCTCCAAAACTATCATAATTATAACAAAACCTGACCCTAATAGGTGCAAAAAGCTGTTCTATTTTCTTGATTTATTATTCTGAACTCTATATAATACTATTCGTGTAAAATATTTGCAGCAATAAGTGACAAGAACGTCAACATCTTGAAACGCTTTAGTGAACGAGTAACCCGCGCTGCATTGGGCGAAAATGTAAATCCAAGATGCACGAATGTTGAACTTATGCTTAATATTTTACTCCAAAAATTATTGTTTAAATTTTATGGAGGATTTTTTATGTCAAGATATACAGGTCCAAGTTGGAAACGTTCAAGAAGATTGGGTATTTCCCTTTCAGGTACTGGTAAGGAAATTTCTCGTCGTAACTACGCTCCAGGTCAACACGGTCCTAACAACCGCGGTCGTTTGTCAGAATACGGTCAACAATTGCACGAAAAGCAAAAGTTACGTTGGATGTACGGCTTAAACGAACGTCAATTTAGAACTTTGTTCACCCGCGCTGGTAAGATTCGTGAAGGTCAACACGGTGTTAACTTCATGATCTTGCTTGAACGTCGTTTGGACAGTCTTGTTTACCGTCTTGGTTTAGCTACTACTAGAGAACAAGCTAGACAATTGGTAAACCACGGTCACATTACTGTTGATGGTAAACGTGTTGACATTCCTTCATACGAAGTCAAGGTTGGTCAAACTATTGGCTTGAAGGAAAAGTCAAAGAACTTGCAACAAGTTAAGGATGCCTTAGAAGCAGTTACTGCTCGTCCATCATTTGTTTCATTTGATGAAAACAAAATGGAAGGTACTCTTGTACGTTTACCAGAACGTGACGAAATGGAACCAGAAATTGATGAAGCCTTAGTTGTTGAATGGTACAACAAGTTACTTTAATTTTTACATTTTATTTTGTCGAAAGTCTTTCTCAATCGAGAAAGGCTTTTTTCTTTGCTACAATAAGTACATAAAAAGAAAGGATGATTAGATGACTGAAGATTTAAATAAACGTGTTGAACAAGCAGCTCAAGGTATTACTCCACAAACTAAGCCTGATGAACGCCGCAGATTTTTAGGTTCATTACGTGAGCGCTGCTTAATCCGTATGGACAATACTGAAGTTAAAAATCCTGAATTAACTGCCCTATTTCTTAAACATATCACTGACTTTAAGGGCTATACTATTTTGATCAATGGCAATATCACTGATGATGGCTTCTTGGGAGACGTTGAAGCCAGTTGCAGCAAATATGATATTCCCTTCACTTTAGTTAACAATGAAACCGCAAAAACAGGACCACATGATACGGCAGTACTAGTTGTAGCGAAGAACGCTATCAATCGACCACGAATTGAGCTAAAGCAAGTTTATCCACCTGAATTTCCTAAAGAAGAATTAGCCGCACCTAAAACAAAAGAAAGTTTTTGGCATAAACTTTTTCACGGAGATAAGTAAATGAAACCATTAGCATATCGTATGCGACCAACTAATTTAGACGAAGTTGTTGGTCAAAGGCATCTGATTGGTCCAGGCAAAATTATTCGCCGAATGGTGGAAGCTAGACTTCTGTCTTCAATGATCCTTTACGGCCCTCCTGGCATCGGTAAAACAAGTATTGCTAGTGCTATTGCAGGCTCAACTAAATATGCCTTTAGAAAGCTCAATGCAGCTACTGACGGCAAAAAGCAATTGCAACAAGTAGCCGAAGAAGGCAAAATGAGTGGGACAGTTGTCTTATTGCTGGACGAAATTCATCGTTTGGACAAAACTAAGCAGGACTTCTTACTGCCTTTGCTAGAATCGGGACAAATCATTTTAATTGGGGCAACTACTGAGAATCCTTATATTTCGATCTCCCCTGCTATTCGTTCACGTTGCCAAATTTTTGAATTAAAGCCTCTTTCTACAGATGATGCTTCTCATGCAATCGATCGCGCATTGAACGATAAAGAAAAAGGTCTAGGCAAATATAATGTTGAATTAACAGATGATGCGCGTGCTCTTTTGATTGAAAAAGGCAACGGTGATTTGCGGTCTACTTTGAATAGTTTAGAATTAGCTGTTCTTTCAACTAAGCAAGAATTGCAAGATAAACACCAAGATGATCAAAAAATTATCATCACTCAAAAAGAAATGGCTGATTCAATTCAAATGAAGGTGCAAAACTTTGATGCTTCTGGTGATGGACATTACGATCTAGTCTCAGCATTTCAAAAATCAATTCGTGGCTCTGATACAGATGCAGCGCTGCACTATCTTGCCCGATTAATTGAATCTGGTGACTTAGTCTCTATCTGTCGAAGACTAGCAGTAATTGCCTACGAAGATATTGGACTAGCCGATCCAGCCGCAGCTGAACACGCTATAGTAGCCATCCAAGCTGCACAAATGGTTGGCTTGCCTGAAGCACGAATTCCACTGGCTAATGCGGTTATTGAGTTAGCTCTTTCTGCCAAAAGCAATAGTGCCATTTCAGCAATTGATGCTGCACTAGCTGATATTCGAACCAAAAAAGTTGACTCAATTCCCGCCAACCTAAAAGATGCTCATTACTCTGGTGCCAAAAAGCTTGGACATGGCGTGAACTACCTTTATCCTCATGATTATCAAAATGATTGGGTAGCACAGCAATACTTGCCTAATAACCTACTTCATGCCAGCTACTTTGCACCTAAAGGCAA
This sequence comes from Lactobacillus sp. UMNPBX1, assembly GCF_002554085.1. Classification (NCBI taxonomy): domain Bacteria; kingdom Bacillati; phylum Bacillota; class Bacilli; order Lactobacillales; family Lactobacillaceae; genus Lactobacillus; species Lactobacillus sp. UMNPBX1. Next base: position 336,342 of record NZ_PCZI01000001.1, on the reverse strand, counting down.
TTCTAAAATCGAAGCTAGATATAAGGCAACCTATCAAAAATTAAAACAAATGCAATCTGATAACTTGCGCAATAATCACTAATCTCGCGCATTCAATATGGTTGACAAGCACCTGTAATATGCGTATTATAATAAGTGATCTGAGTTGATCGACAAGCTTAAATGTATAAAGTTGACCGATCAAACTATAAGACGTGGGGGTTGGCAAATAACTACCGAATCGGAATACTGCCTTGTTGCAGGATCCATATTCGCTGCGATGCCAGCTAAAATTTTGAACATTGCGGGTTCAACAAGCGTCATTATGCTATGTTTAGTCAACTCGGATTTCTTTAGAATATTAAAAAAGGCGGTCTCAATTGACCGTCTTTTTCTATAGTGGAGACTGTTAAATGGCAATAAAGATTGTAATGATTATTTTTATCCTTCTCCTACTGTTAACCTCATGGTACATGTGGCACAGAAGGAACGGACATTTTTTAATTTATGACATTGGTGGCGATCCACGCTTGAGCAATATTCTTAAGTGGACTTCAGTCGCCCTTTTAGCTGAAAGTATTTTAGGAATTATTTTGCTATTCATGGGTAATAAATATTTGAACTTAATCACCTTATTCTTAGCTTCATTAACTATTTTGGCTTTTGGTTTATCAATTACTCAAAATAAAGAATAATAATTCACTAATGACAAGCAAAATTTTGGTAAAATAGAATATAGGAAGAGGTGCTTATATATGCTTTCACAATACAAGAATATTCAAGTTGCAGTTGATGGTTCAAAAGAAGCTGACTTGGCCTTCAGCAAGGCTGTAGCCATCGCCAAGCGTAACCATGCAACACTAGAAATCTTACACGTAATTGATACTCGTTCTTTCCAAAATGTTTCAAGTTTTGATTCAGCAATGGTAGAACAAGTTTCTAAAGATGCTGAAAAGAGAATGAAGGATTACCAAGCTCGTGCTACTAAGGCTGGTGCTGAAGATGTTCACTACTCTATTGAATTTGGTTCACCTAAGACAATCATTGGACATGACTTCCCTAAGAAGCACAATATTGATTTAATCGTTGTGGGTGCTACTGGTTTGAACGCTGTTGAACGTCTGCTCATCGGTAGTGTTACCGAATACGTAACCAGAACTTCTAAATGTGACGTCTTGGTATGTCGTACTGAAGAAGTTAAGGATGCTTTGCAAGGCTAATTATTTAGCTTTAATAACCGATAAAAAAATACCTCCAAAATTCAGATTTGAATTTTTGGAGGTATTTTTTTAATGTTATTTCTAAAAATCGCCAGCCGTACTGAACATGTAATCACGATTATGGAACTTCATCGACAAGATCAAACCAATCCCAATCATGTTCCCCATTAAAGCTGAACCACCTTGAGAAACAAATGGCAACGGAATACCAGTCAATGGTAGTAAATCAATGTTCATCCCAATATTTTCAAATACGTGGAACAAGATCATCATGATAACACCAGTTGCAATGTATGAATAAAATACATTTCTGGTATCGAACGAGATTTTTACCATTTGAATAATCAGGTATAAATAAATCAAAATCAATGCTACACAGCCGACAAAACCAAAGTTTTCACCAATTACCGAGAAAACCATGTCTGATCCACGAACTGGAACATAAACGCTAGCTTTGCCAAAACCATTACCAAATAGTTGACCAGAACCAATGGCTTTCATACTTTGCCATAACTGATAAGCTCCTGATGAAGTATCACCAGATGGATCGAGCCAAGACTTAATTCGTTCAAATTGATATGCTTGAAAGAAATGACTCAACAATGATTGCCCAGCCGACGTAGTTACTAAGACAATAACCCCAATAGCTGCTAAAATCACAATACCATATAACGGTACAATAATTTTCCAAGAAATCCCTGATACTAAAACCACGCCACCAACGATGGCAATAAATACTAACATAGTACCAAAGTCATTCTGTAACTTTAGTAAAATTGCTACCGGTGCCAGCCAAGCAATAATTTTGCCTAATAACAACCAATCGGTCTTAATCGTGTGACCATATTTATCATTATGCTCTTTGACCACTCGAGCCAACATCAAGATAAAAGCTGGCTTCATAATTTCTGAAGGCTGAAAAGTAATCGGCCCTAGTTTGAACCAACTTTTCGCACCTGTATCTGCAGCTACGCTTCTGTTATATAAGAATAGCACCGCAATCAGCAAAAATATTCCGATTCCAAAGAAAATTGGCGCAATCTTAAACAACTGTTCTGCATCAAACTGCATCACAACCACAATAATTGCAATTGAAATCAAGTACCATAATGCCTGCATAACTACTGCCCTAACAGGTGAACCAATATGACTAGGATCACCTAATGCAGCAACATAGATACAATACAAGCTAATTAAAGCCAAGAGTAGCACTGGTATAATAATATTCCAGGCTAATCGATCGAATAGACTCGTTTCATTTTCAACTTTTGCCATTAAACAATCACTACTTAAATTTTATTTTTCATGTAAGGTGAAGTATGAAAGTAAATCGTTAATACTGCTTTCAAGACTATTAGCAAATAAAATATTACTAGTCTTAGAAGTAGTAGCGCGATAACGACCTTCCACCTTTTCAATTAAACCAATGGACTTCTTGTTAGGAATAATAACTTCCCAAGTTGGTAAATTCTTTCCTTTAAGTTCATTAACTTCAATATCAATATTTTCTAACTTTTTAGACATAAATCCTCCTACTTGCTATCCGGATGAAACTTAGAAGATATAATCGGGTCTTCATATCGATCCGGATGTGGATTTCGAAAAATAGTAAAATTATCAGGAACTGGATCTACCCCGCCCCTAATAAAAGGGTTACACCTTAGTATACGACAAATTCCCATAATTAACCCTAAAATTGGGCCATGTTTTTTCAACGCGTCAATCATATAATTAGAACACGTGGGATAATAACGACAACTTGGTGGTAATAACGGTGAAATCACTGTCTGATAAATACGTACAATAAAAATCAAAATCTTACGCAAGTAATTTCCTCACTTAGTGACGTTGATGCTTTTCAATATTTTTAAGCAAAGTACCAGTTCCTAAAGCTACTGCTTCCAATGGATGATCAGCAATTAAAACTGGAACTTGCAAATAATAAGAAATCAACTTATCAATATTCTTTAATAGGGCTCCACCACCTGTTAGCATGATTCCGCGATCAATAATATCTGCTGAAAGCTCTGGTGGAGTTGTTTCCAATACTTCTTTAGCTGCTGCAATGATTGACATCAAGCCTGGTTCTAAAGCCTTTTGAATCTCTGGTGCAGTAACTGTAGTCTGCTTAGGTAAACCATCAACTACGTCACGACCACGAACAGTAATTTGTTCATCTTGGTCTGGTTCAAAGGCGCTACCAATTTCAATCTTAATTTGTTCGGCAGTTCTAGAACCGATTAACAAATTATGCTTATTCTTAATGTAACTGATGACAGCCTGGTTCATCCGATCGCCAGCATAACGCAATGATTGAGAAGTTACAATTTCTCCCATTGATAAAACTGCAACGTCAGTGGTACCACCACCGATATCAATCACCATATTACCTTGCGGTTTAAAAATATCCAAGCCTGCACCAACAGCCGCAACTTTAGGTTCAAAGTCTAAATAAACCTTGCCGCCACCAGACTTTTCAGCTGCCTGAATAATTGCTTTTTGTTCAATTGAAGTAACTCCAGTAGGAGCACAAATCAAAATATTTGGCTTGGACATAAAGCCTTTTACATTTAATTTTTCAATAAAGTAAGACAGCATTGCTTCGGTAATGTCAAAATCAGCAATTACCCCATTCTTCAAGGGGCGAATTACTCGAATATTACCTGGAGTTCTTCCCACCATCTCATATGCCTCTGAACCAACTGCAACTACCTTGTTTGTATCGGTATTTACAGCTACAACAGAAGGTTCATTTAATACGATACCTTTACCAGAGACATTGATCAGTACGTTTGCTGTCCCCAAATCAATTCCTATATCTCGTGCCACGATAACCCTCCATAATTATTCATCGTCCATTTTACCATAAATAATCATGACTTTCCTTTACTGTCCTTGTTTTAACACAATCTTTAAAACAAATTACTCAATTGCATTGAAGTATCGATAAAAGTAATGACAAAATTGCCAACTAAAAAACCTAAGCCAATTGCAATAAATAAATATAATAATTGCGTTTCAAAAACATGGCCTTTACGAATAATTTTATCTAGTTGAATTGCTTTAACTGCTTGAAAAGATAAGCCAATCGCAATCAAATATATAATGATACTAATAATGGCATGAACGCCTAATTGAAACATATATTTTCCTCAATTTTGACAAAAAAAGACGGATGCAGCATTTTGTGCATTCGTCTCTTCCTTCTTCTAGTGACCTTTAGTGTTGTACACGCTAATTCTGTTCATTGCTCGTCTTAAAGCAACTTCAGCACGTGCCATAGTTTGTTCGTCATGTTTTTCCCGTGCTTCCTTCAAACGTTGCTCAGCGCGTTGCTTCGCTGCCTCAGCACGAGAAACATCAATGTTTCTTGCGCGTTCAGCACTATCTGCAATAATCGTAGCAACATTATTCGAAAACTCAATATAGCCACCGGAAATCGCAATATGATCAACTACTGAATCCATTTCACGGCTTCGCTTAATCTTAACCTCACTAATAACTAGTGGAGTTAAAAGTGGTACGTGGTTATACATGATTGAACGTTCACCATCAACGGCACGTACATCAACGATACTTCCACGATGTGAATAAATCATTCCATTAGGAGTTACAACATCTACTTTAAAAAGCTTCTCTGGATCTGCCATTTGACATCACCCTACTTTTCTAGTAAAGCTTTAGCTTCTGGATCACTTGGAGTTACACCCATTTCTTGTGCTTTCTTCAAAACATCTTCAATTGGGCCGACACCACGAAAGGCATCTTCTGGTAAGTCATCAAGATGACCATCCAAAATAAGCTTAAAGCCCTTAATGCTTTCCTTAATTGGAACATATGAACCTGGTACACCAGTAAATTGTTCTGCAACAAAGAAGTTTTGTGACAAGAAGAATTGGACCTTACGTGCACGTGCAACGATCAATTTTTCTTCATCAGACAATTCATCCATACCTAAAACAGAAATAATATCCTGTAATTCATGGTAACGTTGTAAAACATGTTGTACTCGAGTAGCTACTTCATAGTGTTCTTCACCAACAACTTCAGGGTCAAGGGCACTTGATGAAGATTCAAGTGGGTCAACAGCTGGATAAATACCTTGTTCTACTAAGCTACGTTCCAAGTTAGTAGTAGCATCCAAGTGTGCGAATGTGGTTGATGGAGCTGGGTCAGTATAGTCATCGGCAGGAACATAAACGGCTTGAATTGAAGTAATTGAACCCTTCTTAGTAGAAGTAATTCTTTCCTGCAATTGTCCCATTTCTGTTGCTAAAGTTGGCTGATAACCAACGGCACTTGGCATACGACCAAGCAAAGCTGAAACTTCTGAACCAGCCTGAGTAAACCGGAAGATATTGTCGATAAAGAGCAACACGTCTTGACCCTCAACATCTCTAAAGTATTCAGCAAGTGTCAAACCAGTTAACGCAACACGCATTCTGGCACCAGGCGGCTCGTTCATCTGACCAAATACCATGGCCGTTTTACTTAAAACGCCTGAAGCTTTCATTTCGAAGTAAAGGTCGTTACCTTCACGAGTTCTTTCACCAACACCAGTAAATACGGAAATACCACCATGTTCTTGAGCAATGTTGTGAATTAATTCCTGAATGATAGTAGTCTTACCAACACCGGCACCACCGAACAAACCAACTTTACCACCACGTACATATGGCTCAAGCAAGTCGATAACCTTGATACCAGTTTCAAGAATTTCACGACTAGTAGTCAAGTCTGCGTACTTAGGTGCTTCCTTGTGGATACCTTCACGAGGGTGATCTTTTGAAAATTCTGGACCACCGTCAATTGGTTGACCCAAAACGTTAAACACGCGTCCTAAAGTATCTTCACCAACTGGAACGGAAATTGGACCGCCAGTATCTTCGACTTTCATACCACGACGAAGACCATCGGTAGATTCCATGGCGATCGTTCTTAAGACACCATCACCAAGCTCAAGTGTAACTTCAAGGACAATGCTTTCATCCTCTGACTTAATTACACGCAAGGCATTGTTAATATCAGGTAAATTCTTATCAATTGGGAATTTAACATCGACAACTGGGCCGATTACTTGAACGATTTCACCTTCACTCAAAACATCTACCTCCTTTTCTTTATTACTCTAAGGCATTTGCACCACTGATAATTTCAGTAATTTCAGTAGTAATTTGTGCCTGTCTAGCACGATTTAATTTTGTAGTTAAGTTTGATACCAGATCATTAGCATTATCAGTCGCACTCTGCATGGCTGTCATTGAACTAGCATGTTCGGCAGTCTTAGCATCCAAAATAGCACCGTAAATAGTAGAACGTGCATATTGTGGTAACAACTTCATTAACACTTGATTTGGATCTGGTTCAATATCGTATTCTAATTCTTTATGTGCTTCAGCTTCTTTGACACCAATATCTAAATCGACGATTGGTAACATTTTTTCAACACGAAAAGCAGATGATAATGAGTTAACGTGGTGAGTATAACATACGTAAAGCTGGTCATAGACACCATTCAAAAACATCTTAATTGCGGTTGAAACAATTGGTAATGCTTCATCAAAAGTTGGTACATCTGAAACACCATTCTTTTCATAAACAACGTTAATATTGTTCTTTTTAAAGAATTGTGCCGCAACCGAACCTACAGCAAGAACTTTGATATCGTGTCCTTGAGCACGTTCGTCCTCAAAGATACTCATCATATTCTTAATGACATTGCTGTTATAAGAACCTACAAGACCACGGTCACCTGAAATTACCAAGAAACCTGTTGTCTTGATATTCTTACGTGGCTGAATCATATCTGCTGTAATCCCCAAACCAAAGACATCAGTATAATCAATTTGAGCAACATTGTTCTTATCAATTGAGACGTCTTTTTCACGTAGATTATCAACTACTTCTGAGCTAATTAAACGAGAAATAGTTCTACGAATATGGTCGTTATAAACGGTATAACCTTTATCACGATTTTCAGTTTGATTCAACTTTGAAGCAGAGACCATTCTCATAGCTTCTGTAATCTTACCAGTTTGTTTTACTGAAGCAATTTTTTTCTTTAACTCAAGTAAAGATGCAGGCATATTCTACCTCCTATTTCTCACTTGGTGTAAAGCTCTCACTGAATTCTTCAATTGCTGCTGACAATTTCTTATCATCTGGCAATTGACCAGTTTCACGAATTGTCTTGAGCAAATCAGCATGACTGCTGTCAAAGTTATCAAATAATTCGTTTTGGAAACGAGCAATATCTTCAACTGGAACAGCGTCAAGATATCCGTGAGTCAAAGCATAAAGAATCACAACTTGCTTTTCAACAGGAATTGGATCATGAAGTGGTTGTTTCAATACTTCAACGGTTCTTTGACCTCTATTCAACTTAGCTTGAGTAGCTTGATCAAGATCACTACCAAATTGAGCGAAACTTTCAAGTTCACGGTAAGCTGCAAGGTCAGTACGCAAAGTACCAGCAACCTTCTTCATTGCCTTGATCTGGGCGTTACCACCAACACGAGAAACTGAGTTACCAGCATCGATGGCTGGACGAGTACCAGCAAAGAACAAATCGCTTTGCAAGAAAATCTGTCCATCAGTAATTGAAATTACGTTGGTTGGAATATATGCAGAAATATCCCCAGCTTCAGTTTGAATAATTGGCAAAGCTGTTAATGAACCGCCGCCAAGTTTGTCATTCAACTTAGCACTACGTTCAAGCAAACGTGAGTGTAAGTAGAAGACATCACCTGGATAAGCTTCACGACCAGGCGGACGACGGAGAAGCAAGGAAAGTTCACGGTAAGCGACGGCTTGTTTGGATAGGTCGTCAAATACGATTAATACATCCCTGCCATTGTACATAAATTCCTCACCCATAGCAGTACCAGCATATGGTGCAATATAAAGCATTGGTGCTGGCTCACTTGGGCCCGCTTCAACAACAATGGTATAATCCATTGCGCCAAAACGCTTTAAAGTTTCTACTTGAGTTCTAACGGTTGATTCCTTTTGACCAACAGCAACGTAAATACAAATTACGTCTTGCCCCTTTTGGTTAAGGATAGTGTCGATGGCCAAACTAGTTTTACCAGTCTTACGGTCACCGATAATCAATTCACGCTGACCACGACCGATTGGAACTAAGGCATCGATAGCCTTAATACCAGTTTGAAGTGGTTGATCAACTGATTGTCGATCCATAACCCCCGGAGCCTTGGCTTCAATTGGACGACTCTTGTCAGTCTTAATTTCACCCAAACCGTCCACTGGTTGACCCAATGGGTTAACTACTCTACCGATTAAGGCGTCACCAACAGGAACTTCCATGATTCGTCCAGTTCTTTGAACACGGTCACCTTCACGAATATTGTCAAATTGACCCAAAATAATGATACCTACATCATTTGATTCAAGGTTTTGTGCAATACCGTATGAGCCGTTATCAAACTTCAATAACTCACCAGACAAAACATCGTTAAGTCCGTGAGCACGGGCGATACCATCACCAACATAAGTTACAACACCAACTTCGCTGATGTCGAGCTTATCGTCGTAATGTTCAAGTTGTTGCTTGATCAAGGAACTAATTTCTTCCGCTTTAATGCTCAATGGTTTCACCTCTTTTAATTTTTATCAATTATCTGCGCACGGATCTTCTTCAGTTTATTCTTAACTGATCCATCAATCACGCGATCTTCTACTTGAAGAACCACGCCGCCTAAAATACTTGGATCAACTTTATTCTCTAGACGCACCACGTTTAGGTTATATTTCTTAGCAAAACTTTCACCTAAACGTTTGAGTTGATCATCATCTAGCTTAACAGCCGTAGTTGCAACGCCAGATGCGACCTTCTTTTCATTATCATAAAGTAAGACAAAGCGATCAATAATATCGATCAAATCAGCAAAACGATCATATTTAAGTAACAAATTCAAAAAGTTTTGAACCTCATCTGAAAAATCTTTTTCAATTGCAGTCAAAAGATCCTTTTTATCTTTATTACTTAAAATAGGATCGCTCAAGACACTAATGATTTGTGGATTGGCTTCAGCAGCCTTTTTTAATTCCACCATTTCATTATAAACAGTGTCTAATGCATCATTGTCTTGCGCATAACCAAATAGTGCGGCACCGTAGCGTGCTGCAATTTCTTCTCTACTTAAAGCCATTAATCATCCAACCCCTTAATAAATTGGTCGACTAAATCTTTTTGGTCTTTAGCAGATAAATTCTTAGCAATTACTTTTTCAGCGATTGCTACAGAAATATCAGCAACTTGATCGCGTGCAGAATTCAAAGCGTCTGCTTTTGCCTGAGCGGCATCTTCATTAGCCTTTTTGCGAATTGCTGCAGCATCTTCGTTTGCATTTGCTACGATTTCTTTACTTGTGTTTTGCGCGTTACTCTTAGCGTCAGAGAGAATTTGTGTTGCTTCTTGTCTTGAGTTCTTCAAGGCAGCTTCACGCTCATTAGCAAGCGTTTCAGCTTTCTTTCGTTCACTAGCAGCTGAATCCAAGTCATTAATAACTTTTTGCCGCCGCTTTTCCATCATATCTGATACTGGTCCCCAAGCAAAGTGCTTAATAAGAAGCATCAAGATGGCAAAACAGATCAAATACCAGATAGCATTACCTAAGTAAATATGTGAGGCTGCAAATAATGTTTGAATAGTCATTTACTGCCCTTCTCTCTTTAATACTATTCCTTTAAACAGAAAATTATCTCTTTTTATTAAAGGAACAAAATCAAGAAGGCAACAACGATAGCCAAAATAGGAACGGCTTCGATCAAACCAACACCAATAAACATTGTTGCTCTCAAGTTACCTGCACTTTCAGGTTGACGAGCCATACCTTCAAGAGTCTTTGAAATAACTTTACCGTTACCCAATGATGCAGCCAAAGCTGCTAAACCAGCTGCAATGGATGCAGCAAGATATTTAAAAGCTTCTGACATAAATTTATACCTCCAAAAATTTATTCTGTAGTAACCTTCTTACCAATGTAAACCATTGATAAAGTTACAAAAACATATGCCTGGATAGAGCCAATGAAGACAGAGAAACCTTGCCAAATCATGGCTAATGGAGCTGCCAAAACTAACGTAAATGGTCCACCAGCATGTGCTAGATCATTACCAATTAAAGTTAGCAAAACTTCACCAGCATAAATATTCCCATATAGACGTAATGATAAGGTTAAAAAGTTGGTAAACTCTTCAATTAAATTAATTGGAAGCATAAAACCAACTGGTTGCGTATAGCTCTTCAAATATCCGCCAACACCAAATCGTTGTACGCCGAATGTGAACGATAGAAGCAAGGTCATCATTGCAAACGACATTGTCGCTACTGGATCAGCAGTTGGTGATTTAATAAACATCCAATCATCAACTTTGACTTCCATGAACATCCCTAATTGGTTCATAAACCAAATAAACAGGAATAAAACAAATGCATATAGTGATAGGTGATTTTGAGCATCCTTGTCGCTAACATTATCTTTAACAATGCCGTTAGTGAAATCAAGTAAATACTCGAACACATTTTGTCTCTTATTGGGTTTCATTTCAACTTTTCTTGAAAGCCAAATGCAGATAAATAAAACTGCTAAAGCCATTAGCGTTGAACCGATAATACCAGAAAGTTCAAAATTCAAGCCCATGAATTTAAAAACAAATGATTTCTCCATTACTTCGTGACCTCCCTTCTCGTGCTGAATAAAACTCGAACACGTAAATCATCTTAACACCAAAAAAGGTCTTTGTGTAAAATGAAAGCGCATTAGAGAAAATATTTTTCTAAAAAGGACGATTACTTAGTACCAAATAGTCTGTCACCAGCATCACCCAAACCTGGGAAAATATAACCATTATCCATCAATTTGTCATCTTCAGCAGCTGCATAAATGTCAACGTCAGGATTTGCTTCTTGAACTGCCTTAATACCTTCTGGAGCAGCTACCAAAACAGCAAGCTTAATTTCCTTAACACCACGCTTCTTCAATGCAGCAATGGCATCATTAGCTGAGCCACCAGTTGCAAGCATTGGATCAACGACTAAACATTCACGTTCAGCAATATCCTTTGGAGCCTTGAAGAAATATTCATGTGGCTTCAAAGTCTTTTCGTCACGGTACATCCCGATAACGGCAATCTTAGCTGAAGGAACCATTTCAAGGACACCATTAAGCATCCCCATACCGGCACGTAAAATTGGCACAATTGTCAACTTCTTACCAGCAATTTCCTTTTGGACAGTCTTACCCATTGGTGTTTCAATTTCAACATCTTCAAGTGGCAAATCTCTAGTGATTTCATAGGTCATTAACCCACCAATTTCACCAACAATGCGACGGAATTCATTTGACCCCGTATCCTTGCGACGAATAATAGTCAACTTGTGTTGAATCAATGGGTGATCCAAAACTACGAACTTTCCCATATATGCCTCCTATAAAAAATAATATGATCATTAAATATTTTAATCAAAAACGCAAAGGGTTTAAAGCCCTTTGCGTTTTATTTTTTATTTATTGAAATGATGTCCACCTGCAGCTTTATTCAATCGATTCATGTAAGCTAAACTTTCTTCACCTTCATGAAATCCTTGTACATAAATAGTTTCGATATCATCTTGATCATCGAAATAGCGCAAGCCACCAAATAAGTTATGGTCGGCATCAACTAAATTGTTGCCCAGATCAAATTTATTTGCTTGAGGTAAATTAATTTTAGCTAAAACTGGCGCTAAAGCTGCTACACCAGTTTTTTCATTAAAATCAATTTTTGCAAAATCAGCAGGATCATCAACCACGACTACCGGCTCACTTGGCGCATAATGACGGTATTTCATCCCCGGTGCCTTAGGTATATCTTTGTCTGACACTTTGCCCGTGTTAATTAAAACTTTTTCACCTAAAACTTCGCTTAACTCTTCTGGAGTAATTTCACCAGGACGAAGAACGATTGGTGTTTCTACCGATAAGTCGATAATTGTCGATTCTAATCCCACACGAGTAGGGCCGTCATCAATAATTCCGGCAATCTTCCCTTTTAAATCATGGTAAACGTGCTCTGCAGTAGTAGGACTAGGCTTAGTTGAGGTATTAGCCGATGGTCCTACAATTGGATAACCCAATTTAGCAATTAAATCATGAGTCAATTGATCATCAGGACAACGAAATGCTACAGTATCAAGTCCCCCAGTAACTGCATCTGGCAGAGTTCCTGGTTTAACAAACAATAGCAATGTCAAAGGACCTGGCCAGAAATGTTTAATTAATTTCTTAGCTCTTTCTGGAACTTCTTTAGCATACTTAGCCATCATTTCTTCGTCAGAAACAGTAACGATCAATGGGTTATCGCTTGGACGTCCCTTAGCAGCATAAACGCCCTTCACAGACTTTTCTTTGGTTGCAATTGCACCTAGACCATAGACTGTCTCAGTTGGAAAAGCAACCAATTCACCCTTAGCTAACAACTTAACTGCATCATTGATTTGATCTTTTTTAAAAATCTTCGTTTCCATCGTTCTTATTTTTTCCACCTTCCATGAACCATGCGTGGCTTGCCGGCCATATCTTTTCTAAATTCGATTTCAAAATCAGGCAATTCTTTAGCAAACAATTCCTTCAGTTGTTCTTCTTCGCTAAAACCAAATTCTAAGAAAAATTCTCCATGGCTATTCAAATGCTCACGCACTTGCTTAGCAAATTTCTTATAGAAGTCTAGACCATCTTTGCCAGCAAAAAGAGCTTCTTTAGGTTCATTTTGCAAGACATTTTCATCCATTGCATTCTTTTCGCTTGTCTTAATATACGGCGGATTAGAGATGATCTTATCAAACTCTTCTAAGCCCAACAGCACGTTGGCTTTACGAGTAGTTACATCAAGATCATAAGTTAAAAAGTTTTCCTCACTTGTTCTTAAGGCAGTATCCGTTACATCACTAGCATATAAAGTTAAATCTGTAATGCCTTTCTTCTGTGCTTCTTTAGCTAAAGCCACGGTAATACAGCCAGAACCGGTACCCAAGTCAAGGACTTGATCACCTGATTTAAGTGTCTGCAATGCCCATTCAACCAATTCTTCAGTTTCAAAACGAGGAATCAAGACACCGCGTTGCACCATAATTTTATAGCCCAAAAACCAAGCATAACCCAAAATATACTGTGGAGATATGCCCTTAGCCAATTTTTCGATATCTTTATTGGCCTGCTTAATCTGGGCAGCAGTTAAGTCCATTTCTTGCTTCAGTTCAAATTCACTTGGTGTCAAGCCTAAGCGCTCTGCTAGAACATAATCAACATCCTCAGGACGCGCATTTTCAGCACTCTCACCCGCTTTAATACGCATCTGCTTTAAAGTCATTTTAGGCATTTTGATCAGCCAACTCCTCTAATTGCTTAGTTTGGTTGTAAAGAATTAATGCATCAATAATTTCATCAAGTTCACCGTTCATCACACGATCAAGCTTGTTAATGGTTAAGCCGATGCGGTGATCTGTTACACGATTTTGTGGATAGTTATATGTTCTAATTCTTTCGGAACGATCACCAGTACCAACTGCATTCTTTCTCTTAGCATCGTACTGAGCTTGATTTTGACTTTCATAATAGTCATAAACACGTGATTTCAAAATTTGCATTGCCTTTTCACGGTTCTGTTGTTGACTACGTTGATCCTGCATTGCAACTACAATCCCGGTTGGCAAGTGAGTCATTCTAACGGCACTAGAGGTCTTGTTAATGTGCTGACCACCGGCACCACTTGAACGGTAAACATCAACACGAATATCCTTAGGATCAATATCAATGTCTACTTGCTCATATTCAGGCATAACAGCAACAGTGGCAGTTGAAGTATGAACACGTCCTTGAGATTCAGTTACTGGAATCCGTTGAACACGGTGTGCACCATTTTCATACTTTAATTTCGAATAAACCTTGTCACCAGTAATCATGATTGCCACACGTTTATAGCCGCCAACCTCAGTAGGGTCTGAATCAATCATTGAAACCTTCCAGTTTTGACGTTCAGCATATTTTTCATACATTCTAAGCAAATCGCCAGCAAACAAAGAGGCTTCGTCACCACCGGCAGCACCACGGATTTCCATGATAATATCTTTATCATCGTTAGGATCCTTAGGCAACATCAAAATCTTGATTTGATCTTCAAGCTCGGGAATTTCTTTCTCAATTTCAGAATTTTCTTCCTTAGCCATTTCAATTAAATCAGGATCAGTTTCACTGGAGATAATTTCTTTATTATCTTCAATCTCTTTTTTATCCTCTTTGTACTTCTTATATTTTTGTACTACTTCACGCAAATCGGCTTCTTCCTTAGAAATCTCCATGTAGCGCTTAGTATCATTAATAACTTCAGGATCGGCCATCATTTCCTGAAGTTCTTCATAGTGAGCTACTAGACCCTCTAATTGAGCCATAACTTTATCCATAAACTAAAAATCCTCTCTATCTTTCAACACCTGGGTGAAAGTAATGATAGCGACAAACAGGATAATAACTTTCATCGCCACCAATTTGTACTTGTTCACCCTCATAAACAGGCTTGCCATTATTAATTCTCAAATTCATTGTTGCCTTGTGTCCACAATAATGACAAATGGTCTTCATCTCTTCTATTTTATCAGCAAAAATCAATAAATTTTCACTACCTTCAAATAGATGATTTTGAAAATCGTTTTTTAAGCCAAAGGTCATTACTGGAATATTGAACACATCCACAATTTTAGCGCATTCTAAGACATGATGTCTCTTCAAAAATTGTGCCTCATCAATTAACACACAAGCTAGTTTACCATCACCATCAGCAACATCTGCTTTGTTCATCTTTTTAATATAATCAAATAGATTCATATCAGCAGTAATTGGAATTGCTTCTCGGTGAAGTCCAATTCTAGAAGCAACGGTTCCTACACCGCTACGATTATCCAAGCCACTGGTCATTAGGGCAATCTTGCGCCCCTGTGCTTCATAATTGTGAGCTACTTTCAAGATCTCAATTGTTTTGCCACTGCTCATTGCACCATAACGAAAAAATAATTGCGCCATGCTGGCCCTCCCTTTTAACAAAAAGTCTTCGCCTTAATAGTATAGAGGAAAAAATAAATTTGTGTAGGTATTAAACCTCGTTTTCATCCTCGCTCTATGCTAAACTTAGACATAGTTTTAAAGTGAGGGATGTACATGAGTTTTAAATCAGGAATTGCTAAAGTTGCCGGTAAATCAAGCTATTGGTTTTTGCATAATGCCCTTAAGGGCGGCACCAGTTTTCCAGGCAAATTAGCAATGAAAATTGATCCAGAAGTTTTAAATTCTTTAGCCAAAGGCTATGAAACTGTTATTGTCACGGGAACTAATGGTAAGACAATGACTACTGCTTTGATTGTTGAAGCTTTAAAGAAAAAGTATGGTGATGTGTTAACTAATCCATCTGGTTCCAACATGCAACAAGGAATAGTGACCGCTTTTTTGGCTCACAAGCACAAGAGAGTTAAAAGAAAAATCGCTGTTCTAGAAGTTGATGAAGCAAATGTTAAAATGGTGACCAAATTACTTCATCCTAGCGTCTTTGTATTAACCAACATTTTCCGTGATCAGATGGACCGTTATGGTGAAATCTATACCACTTATGACAAGATCGTTAATGGTATTAAATTAGCACCTGACGCTACAATTATCGCTAACGGAGATGCAAGCATTTTTTCATCAGTTGAATTGCCTAATAAGAAAATTTTTTATGGCTTTAAACTTCCTGATGACAAACCTGAAAACGACTTCAAGGCTCCAGTCAATACCGATGGTGTTCTTTGTCCAAAATGCGACCACATTTTACATTATCATGAACGTATTTATGCCAACTTAGGTGACTTCTTCTGTCCTAACTGTGGCTACCACCGTCCTGATTTAACTTTTACAGTTAACAAGATTATTGATCAAACACCTAATAGCTCAACGTTCCAAATGGGCAACAAGCAATATTCCATTAATATTGGTGGTACTTATAACATTTATAATGCCTTAGCCGCCTATTCTGTTGCACGCCACTTTGGATTAACTGAAGCTGAAGTTGCTCAAGCTTTTGCAGAAAATAAACGGATCTTTGGTCGTCAAGAATTAATTCACTATGGCGATAAGGATATCGATTTAATTCTAGTTAAAAACCCAGTTGGTTTGGATGAAGTCTTGCACATGCTTAATACAGAAAAAGATGATTATTCACTAGTTGCCTTGCTTAATGCCAACCACGCTGATGGAATTGATACTTCTTGGATTTGGGATGCTGATTTTGAAGGATTAGACAAAGAAAAGATTAAAAAGATCCTCGTCGGTGGTCAACGCTGGCATGATATGGGCTTTAGACTTGAAATTGCTGGCTTTGATCCAGGACAAATGAGTACTAATCCAGATGATGATAGCCTAATTGAAAAAATTAAAAAACTGCCAACTAAGAAGGTCTATATTCTTTCAACTTATACTGCAATGCTTGCACTTAGAAAGAAGATGGCCGAAAAGAAAATCATTAAGGCTGGTATGTAAATAGAAAGGATTCCCGCGGGAATCCTTTTTTGTGTACAAAAAAAGCTGTAGCTCTAATGCTACAGCCTTTCTAATTATTGGGATATTGGGGCTCGAATTTCTTATCAAATTAGAGCCGTCAAACCTTAACATTATAGGAAACAATTTTTCTTTAAATAAATATTGCCCCCTAATTTTGCCCCCTTGTCTTTTATTTCTTCATCCATTCAGCGAATTTAGATGCCTCAACATCATCACTTTGTCTTGAAGCGTGAGTATAAATACCTAATGTGGTCTTGACATCGCTATGCCTTAACCGTTGTTGGACATCCTTTATAGTGCCTACGCCTGATTGTACTAGCAAAGTAGCATAAGTATGTCTAAAATCATGAACTCTAATAGGATTCAGCCCACACAACTTACAGATTTTTTCTTTCCATTGTCTAGGTTTTGATTGTGCCGTTAACTCATTATTTGCATTAGGGAAAATAAGGTTATGGGCATCTAAGAAGTTAAAACCTAGTTTTAGCATTTCTTTTTGTTGTTTTAAGCGCCAATCTTTTAAATAATTCATAGTTTCAGCATCAACTTTAAAGGTCTTAATACTACCTTTTGTTTTTGGCGTATCGGATTCATATTCTCTATTGTTTTTGCCTGTCTTTTTGTTTAGTCCTGTGGTCAAAGTTCTACTAACACGAATTGTGTTATCTTCAAAATTGACATCGTCCCAACGTAGGGCAAGCCCTTCACCTCTACGCAATCCTAAAAAAGCTAATAATCTAAAATACATGAACGCCTTGTAATTTTCTTTTTTAGCACATTCAAGAAACGTATTTAATTCATCCTTAGTGTAATATTTAGAATTTAGTTTACTGGCTGGCTTTTTTGGCATATGAACCTTATTCATAGGATTTCTATAAAGAAGTTCCATATCAACCCCATATTGAAAAACATTAGATGAATACCGCTTAAAACGGTCAAAAGTACGGGGCGCTTCTTTATACCACGTTTCAACCGCATTTTGACAATCTTGTGGCGTAATCTTATCAACGTATTTGTTACCCAAGATATTAAGAATATGGTCATCAAAGTACCTAATCGTTGTTGCAAAGGTACTTTCTTTTACTTCATGCTTGTATACTTTCAACCATGATTTATACAACTCTTTAAAAGTTCGCTTTTCGGCTGTCTTCGGTGTACATTCACCGTTTAACGCTTTTGCCTTGTACTCAAAAAAAGCTTTCTCCGCTTCTTTTCTACTTTTAAAGCCCTGTTTTCTAATCCAAATAGATTTTCCAGTTTTTGGGTCTTTGCTAACATAAACTTTAATCTTATAACACGTCTTACCGCTCTTAGTGGTGTATTTCTTAATGCTCTTATTCATAATTAAAACCTCTTTTGCTCACCTGTCCGCATAAATAGGCTAATCAAAGATTTTTAATTATGTTGTTGGTGTACGAGTTCACCTAAAAGTTACCTCGTTCGAGCGGTATTTCATCCCTTTAAAGATCATACATAAACACAGATTCTAGCAGCTCATTTGTGAGTAGCATGAAGCGTACTACAAAGAATCATCTAGCAAGGGATGTACGGTTTGACTTAGTGCTTTTCACGTGAAACATTGCTAACATCTCCGCAGAATTGTGGACATCTTAGCGATGGTACGATATTAGTCGTTATTATGTTCTTTTACATATTTACGCATCTGTTCAATATTATTGAAATGTCTTTCACCTAAAAAGTTTATAGGACGCTCTTTCGCTTTGTTATCTGGTAAATTATTAATATTTTTCTTTAACTTTTCGGCGTTTGCAATTAAATCATTTATTAGCTTATAAATTCTTTTTTTACTACCGAATCTAGTTTCATACATCATATGGCTATTAAAAGCATCAATATCCCCTTGAAATGTATCTTCATAGTTTTGACTTAGTTCAGTTTCAGTAATTAACACTGTGTGATCCTTTAATAAATCGTATATGTTTTCTACTAGTACAATATTATTCATTGGTGAAACTGTATCTTTATAAATAAATTGCATCATTACATGATCTGTTAGAAAAGAAAAATACTTCAACCAGTAATTTTGAACTGTCTTTGTGAATGCTATTATTTCATCATTCGTAAAATACTTTTCAGGCTTAGGAATATCAGCCGAGAAATGAAATACTTCTAATAGAATTTCGTGAATATTTACAGAATGTATTTGCTCTAAATAGTTATCATTTAACACTTTTACTACATCAATTTTTGTATAGTATGTTGTTATTCCTAGTAAATATTGAAGAGTTACACCAAAAAAACTCACTAGACTTTCATAGTAAATACTAGGAATTGGGGTTTGTTCATTTTCCCATCTCGATACGGTAGCATAACTTATTTTCTTAATATTTCCATTGCTATCTTTAACAGAATTATTATTTATCAAAAAAGCATTAAAGGCTTTTGCAAATTCTTTTTGTGAAAGCTCTTCTTTTTGCCGTAGTTCCTTCAACCTATTCTTCATTTTTTCACCTTCTTTAATTGCTATTATACACAAAATTGCACAAATTATTTACAAATTTTGTAAAATTACTTGTATTTACATATTTTGTAAGTTACCATAATGATGTAAAAGTTATTTACATATTTTGTAAATAAAGGAGATGAGACCATGACACAACAACTAATTTCATTCAAAGAAGCGCAGAATTATCTTGGTTTTAAGTCCGCCGCTTCCTTACGCGAATACGTAAATCAAGGCTTACCAGTCGTAAAGGTCGGAAGTTCCAAACGTATTGATATTGATGATTTAAAGAAGTTCATTCAAGAACACAAAACAGTTAACACAACTATCAAGTAGCAAAAAAAAGAGCGGCACTAACCGCCCTACCTGAAATATTGCTACTGTTTGGGGATGCGTGGAATTGTAGCAGTTTTCACATTTTGCATCCCTACCAAGAAAGAAGGTGAATAAATGGAACCAGTACAAACAGCTTTCAATTTTGACGGGCTGACGTTCCCTAATCCTGAATCAACGCTCACCAAGATTGAAACAAAATGTTATGACCTAATACCCATAGGCAAAGAAAAAGCCGTGTCGGCTGAATATCTGGCGAAAACGCTAGACATCGACACACGGACTGTAACAGCTAATATAAGGCGTTTGCGGTTGAAACATTGCGACATAGGTAGTCTAAGAGATATCGGCTATTACCGATTCAAAGACCCACACGAATACTTGGAATATATGGCAGCTGCTGAAAAAGAGCAGGCACGGCGCTATCAAGTGTTAAATGCTATGAAGCACACGCCCATGGCTCAACAGGTAACAGCAAATCTAAACAATTTAAGCAAAGAAAGGTTAAAAAATGACAAAATATCTAATTAACGATAATGACACAGTTAGAATTGGACAAACTATTTACAAGATTGATTTTTCAAAAGTAGAAAGTGATTTTTTAAGTAGTCAACCAGCTTCAAAGAATTATGATAGTCGCTTAATTGAAAACGGTGTTAACGCTGAAATTTTTCAAGGTGGTAACGACCAAAACACCACCGCATTAATGCAAGGCGATATTATCGCCAGCAAACAAGAGCCTAGAATAGAGTTTATTCTTATCTCTACTCAGTTAGTGCCTGTGGATGAAGCTAAATACGTCCTTAACACATACAACGATCATGATTCTAAGGTTGTTAAGTTGCCTAGCCCACAGCCTAGCATTAAATCAAAACAAGAATTTGATAAGTATGCTAAGAAAATGACGCAGGATATTAGCACATTGAAGCGGCTTGTTGAATGCGCAGAAAATGAAGCGCCGACAATTGTAGATGGGACAACTTACCCCGCATCTCATGGTTGGTATGAAGTCGCACAATTAGCGCTAGACCTAGCAGACCAACAAGAATGGTTTGAACGATATGAAGACAAGTATGAAAACTAGAAAGCGTAGAAAAAATGAAAGAAATTAGATTAAATGACACAATCGTTTCATTAAATCCGCAGATAGATCCGCTTTTTGGCTCAATTAGCTTCAAAAAGCCTGTTACCCCTCACACAATTATCACAATCAAGAGTACAGGTGAGACAGTCAAAGTACCACTAAATCAAATTAAGCTAGTCTTATTTAGATTAACGCCGCAGTTATACGGCTTCATTTGGAAAAATAAAATGTTTTTTAGCGATGATGAATTTGATTCATGGAATAGAAACACAACACGGCTTGCATCCCACGAATTGAAAGCTAATTTCAATCAGTTCAAAAAGAAAGAAGATGAACGCAATGAATATTAATTTAACTGATGCACTAATAGCGCAGATCATTGCAGGATTAAAGCCCGTTATCGTAGCCACTGTACAAGATGCAGTCAAAGACGCTAAAAGCGATTCACGCCCTTACCTTAACCGTACCGACATGGCTAAGTATTTGGGTGTATCACAATCAACCGTTAGTGCATGGGTTGCAATTGGTTTACCTGTTGCTGTCATTGATGGGCGCAAACTGTACGGCAAAAAGACAGTTAACCAATGGTTGAAAGAACATGAAATCACCACAGAAACGCCCTATCAACATCAAAAGACACCAAAAAGCCCGCAACTATTGCAGTAGTTACGAGCCTATAAAAAGCATTGCATGAACATTATAGCAGATTAGTAAAATACCCTGTCCGCATAAATGGGTTAATCCGAAATTTTTAATTAATTGCATCCCTAGATAAAAATTTGTTTTGTTGGGGATGCTTTTTTACTAGGTAGGCGGTGAAATTTCATTGAACCAAAATCCAACAAGTGAGTTTCTAACTGCATATGTAACTACCCCGCCAGAGGTCTATTTTTTGAACCGTGCCAATTCTAATTACTGTTCAATTTCGATAGATCGAATTTCGATTAGTGGTAAATTCCACGCAGAACAGCATTACACCACACTAAAAGAAAATCATTGGCGACAAGTAAAGGAATTAGACGGGCGACCGTTAACGTTTGAGTTAGATCGAGTAGATAAAAATGGCGAATTTGAACAAATAGCTACGCTTATACGTGATAAATTTAGGGCTAACAATTGGCGCATAGACACATCTAATCACATACAAAGCCCAAAAGAAAAGCAGTTTATCAGCAATATCATTGCTCTATTTAGTTCGCCACACGTTACCCGTCTAGATATTGCAATAGATTTTATTAATTATGAACATGCTGGGATGAATTACAAAATATTCAAGCCTAATACGACCATAACCGTTAGATACAATAAGGCGGGCAAAATTGAAACAACTTATTATGGCAAACGTAAATCTAATGTACAGTACCGCTATTATGATAAGAAATTAGAGCGAAATAAAAACAAACAGCATTTACCTAACAATATAGCCAGCTGGGAACGGCTAGAACTGCAATTAAGAAGTAAGAAGGTGGCAAGCAATTGGTACAAAGAAGCAATGAAAATGCTAAGTTACTTTAAACGCCCTAACCTAACCACAATAGCAGATAAAGACCCTAAAAGTTACTTTATGCTTACTGGGATTCTTGAACATCCTGAAAAGTTTAATGATTTAGCAAAAGGAACTAAGGCAAAATATAGAAAAATGATTAAAGATAACCATGGCTTTGATACTTCTATGACCGATACAGCTATGAAAACGCTAGATGCTAATGCTGAAAAAATTAAACGAGAAATTAATAGCTTCTTTGAGACAAACAAAAAAGATCAAGCACCATTTAAAGCACTCAATCAGTCGTAAAATCTTAATTAATCTATGTAAATTATACCGTATTTGATAACGAATTTTTGCTAGAAATTAGAAAGCAAATTAGCTTTTCTAACTGCATATGTAACTACCCCGCCAGAGGTCTATTTTTTGAACCGTAGCAATTTATAAATAGACATAAGAGACACCCTAAAAAAGAAGATCGATATTATGAGAGCAAAACTAGAAAAATTGCTAGCCCCGTCCATAAAAGATAACTATTTTCGCATTAGAAACAGAGGCAAGGCAGACAAAACCGCCCTGCAATTTGTATATAGCTCATATGTGAGAAAAGATAGGCGCATTTATAGCCCATGTAAGAAGACATATGATAAATATTGCAGTTTTTGCCAACAAAATTCGTTAGTCCCGCTTAGTTCATGGCAGTTCAAGCGACAGATGCAATTAATGGGCTTTGTTTATCAAACTCGCCACAGATTCGGCAAGCACGTAACCACCGCATATAAGAACATAGGACTAGTTAGACGATAAGAAAAAGAGCGTACGACCTAGAAACAAGGTTAGACGCTCTTATTTTTTATTGAATATGTTCCGTATGATGTCCAATTGAACGGCTTTAATAACAATGCTGATATATCAACGATTACGCAAAACAGAGCCCTTAGAAAACCCTGTGTTAAAACCTGACAAAACTTTACATCTTTGTTAATTTTGTAGTTATTTGACGGCACAATTTTATGCAGCCGGTTAATTTACCAGCTCAATTACAGACGCTAGCCCCTCTTTTGCCGCAAAGGAATTAAAGAAGCCCGTAAATTCGTTCATTGCTTGCCTTTTGAAATAATGGTAACGGCTCATAGCGTAGCCCACTAGTTCGGCAGTTTTGAAGCTGGTGTATTCATCAAGATAATAATAAATAAAAATGTCTTGATATGGTTTTCTAGGTTTATTTTCTAGTTGCTCAATTGCTTTTGCCACACAGTAGGTTATACGCTCGCTAGCCTTGATATATTCGGAAAACCTATCAGCAAAGGGATGCAGGTTCTGAATGTTGGCGGGTTTCAAGTCGGTTCGATGCCTTGCCGAAAAAGCTAGAAATCTATCTAGCTCATATTTAAGAAAATGCGATGTTTTTATTTTTGTTGTCATGTGCTTACCTCCCTGCAATCTAGTTCACATTGATTATATCAACAAAGAAAGGCAGGATATTCAATAAGTACACGCCGCCCTCATGTCATGGCAGTACAACAACCCTTATAAAACCCTGTATCAATACCGTACATTAGGTACGCATGTATTGACCAATATATACAAGACGTTTCTTTGAACATGGTAACTTTTAGGTGAACATGTTTGAACCGTAGGTTTTTGTAGGTTGATATAGTCCATATAATTTTATGTGCGTATCTGTAAATACGGTGGTGAGATTGTGCGCATCATTGTACAACCCTCCGAAAACCCCCTGTACAAATTAAAATTATTAAACTCAATATAATTCGATTTAAGGCGTTTGAATATGTCTTAGTATGATTACACATGACATGAAATAAAATTAAATAGAGGTAATAAAAAAGAGCCCAGTGAGTGAACTAGGCTCTTTTTAGTATTATGAATAAGATACATTTAAGAACAATCAAATTATAGCATTAATCTTCACCAGATTAAAAACCTTTGATTAACCTATTTATGCAGATTGTTAAGCGTCAACTATACCAATTTAACAACTTTACCAATCATTTAAGGCTTTAAAAATATTGCCCCCTGATATTGCCCCCCTCGGGGGACAACTTCAATTAGTTTCAAAGAACAACATTTTGTAAAACCTTTTAATATCAAGCATTTTAGTTATTAAAAATTACTTGAATCTCTAATTATTGGGATATTGGGGCTCGAACCCAAACATCCAGGAACCAGAATCCTGTGCCTTACCAATTTGGCTATATCCCAGTAAATCACCCGTACGAGAATTGAACTCATAACTCCACCTTGAGAGGGTAGCGTCTTAACCATTTGACCAACGGGCGAATCAACATTTATAATTATGCTTTTTTCTTCTATGCTTGTCAAGTAATTTTGACTATAATAATGCTAATGGATGGTGAAACATGATCGACTTTAATAAAACACAGCATTTAATTGAATCAATGGTTTTTGAACGCGTTGTTCCAGGCGTCAATTACACTTTTATCAAAAATAAGCGAATTTTTACATCAACTACTGGTTTTGCTAGTATCTACCCAGAAGTTACTCAGCTGAGCCCTTTTGCAGAATACGACCTAGCTAGTTTGACTAAGGTTTTAGCAACAGAAAATGTCTTGCTTAAGCTTTATGACCAAGGCAAACTTAACTTTACTGAGCCCTTGCAGCAATTTATTCCTGAATTTAAAGACCCGCGTGTACGCCTTTATCACTTGCTAACCCATACTAGTGGCATTCGTGGCTGGATCCCCCACCGCGACAAACTAGATCATGATGCCTTACTACAAGCAATTATCAATCTGCCAGTAACTGACGAATTTGAACACAAGATGCGGTATGCCGATACAAACTTTATCTTACTTGGATTAGTTATTAAAAAGATTTTTGGTAAACCTGTCCAAGAAGTAGTCACAGAGCAAGTCCTCAATCAAATGCCGCTTGAAAATACTACTTTTTCACCACAAAAGGATGATTGCGTGCCTACTGCCCTAGTTGATGGCCATGTCTTGCAAGGTATTCCACATGATCCTAAAGCTAGACAACTTGGAATAGATTGCGGTTCTGCTGGCTTATTTTCCAATCTTCAAGACTTAGTTACCTTCGCCCAAGGTTATTTAGGACTAAAGGATGTTTTACCTTATAGTCAAAAGACTGTCAGCCAGCTATTTGATAATAAAAATCCCCAAGGCATAAAACCACGCTCTTGGGGATGGGACCTTCGGTTTGATCCAAAGCAAAATTATCCGATCATTTTGCACACCGGTTTTACTGGTACTTTAATTATTCTTGATCGCATCAAACGCTCTGGTCTAATTTTATTGACCAATCGAGTCCATCCGACTGGACACAACACTGTTTTCTTAGCTATGCGCGAAAAAATTATCCGTAGTTTTATCAACGAAAACGCCAAAATATAAATTATAGAAAAAAGACGGCTGTGTGTCAGTCGTCTTTTTATCTCTCACTAAATTTCATCATCCGCCTAGTATTATAACTTATTTTAACGCTAATGTACTAGTCAAATATTATTTTTCTGCTTTAAACATTTTCCAGTAGCTAATTAAAATGATTAATGCCATTAATAAAGTAAAATAAAAGGCTGCCTGACTACCTTGAGCTGTCGCCAGTGCATAGGACGCTGCACCCTTTTTCTGCCAAATCGACATAATTGCTGCTAAGATAGTTGTTCCTACAGAACCGGCTAATTGCTGGCTAGTCTGACAAACTGCGGTTGCATCGGCGCGCAATGCTCCTTTTTCTACCTTCAAAGCTTCAGCTAGCGTGTTAGAAAATGACATTCTGTGTCCTAACATCATGATGCCATAAATAATAATGATCATCATCACAGTCAAATTTAAGCCAAAAATAGCAAATAACAAGCAGCTGATCGCCATTAAGAAGCCACCTAAATAAAGTGGCAATTTAGCTCCTTTTTTATCATATAGGCTACCAAAATATGGATTGAGTAGCCCTGCAATAATACTACCTGGTAGCAAAATCAAACCACCAACTAAAGATGTTTGCTTTCCGACAATTTGGATGTAGTTAGGCAATACAAAACTGATACCAATATTATTAAATTGCAATAAAAAGTAAGCTAACGCACCATAAACAAACGCTTTTTGCTTAAATACGGCTAGATCTAACAATTTCTTGGATGATTTTTTAGATAATCTAACAAATAGCCAAATTAAAATTGCAGTCACAATTAATAAAATCCACATTAAAGGATTAACAAATCCATTACTAATTTGATTTACGCCTAATGTCAAAGTAATAAATGCTATAGCTAAAACGATAAATGATAGCCAATCAAAACTATTTTTAGTTTGTTCATGATACTTACCGACTACAAATAGCCCGGCAACAAAAACAATGATCGCAAAAATTGTAACAAAACCAAAAATCCAGCGCCAGTTAAGATAAAAAGTAGTGATACCGCCAAATGCTGGTCCTAAAGTCGGTGCCATAGCTACTACTAAGCCGGCGATTCCCATGTAAACGCCCCATTTTTCGCGAGGCATAACTTCGGTTACTAAGTTAAACATCAACGGTGTACTTAATCCTGCACCTAGAGCTGAAATCAGCCGACCTAACAGTAAAATAGGAAAATTAGGTGCTACAGCACTAATTACGCTTCCAATCATAAAACCAACGCAAGCAACAATAAACAATTGCCGCGCAGTAAAACGTTCATTCAAATATGAAGAACAAATCATAATAATCGCAATCGCCAATAAATATCCTGTTGTCGTCCATTGAATTATATCCAAACCGACACCAAATTGCTTCATCATCGTAGGAAAAGTGACGTTTAAACTAGTTTCCGTCAAAATTCCGACAAATGACATAAACGCAGCTGATAATACTGCTAAAACATTTTTAGTATTCTCTTTCACGCAAAAATCCTTTCCACAAAAAAAGAAAGAGCAAAAAACCTTTGTTTCCTACTCTTTCTTTAATTAGCACAGCTAATTATATTAATACGCATACTATCAAATATGCTGAGTATATCTAATATTAAAGACGCTTAGCTAAATCGTCGTGTAAATCTTCGTAACCTGGCTTGTTAAGTAAACCAAACATGTTACGCTTGTAAGCTTCAACACCTGGTTGGTTGAATGGGTTAATACCGTTCAAGTAACCTGAAATAGCAATTGCTAATTCGAAGAAGTAAATCATGTAACCTAAAGTATGTGCACTTTGGTCTGGAATGTTAACAGTCATAACTGGAACACCACCATCAGTGTGAGCCAAAACAACACCTTCATAAGCACGATCGTTTACGTAGTTCAAGCTCTTACCTTCCAAGAAGTTAAGTTGGTCAAGGTTCTTTTCATCGCCTGGGATCTTAACATCATGACGTGGATTTTCAACACGGATAACAGTTTCAAATAAATTACGTAAACCTTCTTGGATGTATTGACCAAGTGAGTGAAGGTCAGTAGTAAAGTTAGCACTTGATGGGTAAATACCTTTTTGATCCTTACCTTCTGATTCACCCATTAATTGCTTGCACCATTCACCAAACATTCTTAAACTTGGTTCATAGTTTTCAACAATTTCAGTAGTGTAACCCTTACGGTAAAGGATGTTACGAAGTGCTGCGTATTGGTATGGAGTTGCCTTTGACAAATCAGTATCAGTGTAGTCAGCACGTGCGTCTGCAGCACCCTTCATCAATTCGTCAATGTCAGCACCTGAAGCAGCGATTGGAAGTAAACCAACAGCTGAAAGAACACTGTAACGACCACCAACATCATCAGGAACTACAAATTCTTCGTAACCTTCAGCATCAGCTTCAGTCTTTAAAGCACCCTTTTGACGGTCAGTAGTTGCGTAAATTCTCTTAGCAGCTTCTTCTTTACCGTACTTCTTAATTAACTTATCTTTAAAGATTCTAAATGCTACTGATGGTTCAGTAGTAGTACCTGACTTAGAAATTACGTTAATGCTGAAGTCCTTGTCGCCTAACCATTCAATTAAGTCGTAAAGGTATGAACCTGAAAGTGAGTTACCACAGAAGACAACAGTTGGCATATCGCTGTCAGCCTTACCATAGAAGTTACTGTTCAAGAATTCAATTGCAGCTTGTGCACCAAGGTATGAACCACCAATACCGATACAAATTAAAACATCTGAATCGTTTTGAATCTTCTTGGCTGCCTTCTTAATGCGGGCAAATTCATCCTTGTCATAGTCAACTGGCAAATTAAGCCAACCACGGAAATCGTTACCTGCACCAGTTCCATCGCGAAGTTCAGTATTAGCAGCGTTAACCATAGCTTGCATTTCGCTTAATTCATTTTCATGAACAAATGGTGTTAGTTTACTACTATCAAATTTAATTAAACTCATAAATCTGCTTCCTAACTAAATAAAATATTTTTCACAAACCTATTTTAACAATCTTGATTTATAAATACCAGTACATTATAAGCGCATTCAGGCTTTTTTGACAATTTTAAAAATCACATAACCCAAAATTGCTCCACAAGTATTGAAGAAAACATCATCAATATCGCTAACCCCCGTCACCAGCAAAAACTGCAGAGTCTCAATTCCCACTGAAAACAGCATCCCCATCAGTACCGTCCTTAAAAACGTTGCTCTTTTTGAAAAAACAATGGGGAAAAAAATGCCAAACGGCACAAAGCACAAGACATTGCCAAAAGAATTATAAAAGAAATCCAAATGACTGGGAGCATAGACTAATTTCCAAGTTTCCTTCATGAATACCAAGTTAATATCACTCAATGGCCTAGAGAAATTAAAATCAAGCTGCCACGGAAAGTAGGTATTTCTAAAAGTTGTCAGCATCAAAACTAAGATTATGTAAAAAGAAAAGACCCAAACGCTAGCTTCAGACCTAATTGATCTTCTGCGGCGCACCAAAAGAAGCCAAATTAAACGCAATACAGCAAAAATTAAAAAATAAAATATTGTTTTATCCAGCGCTAATAAGGTTAATTTAACTAATGCAAAGTGGTTAATATTAGTTGCATACTGTTTAGCTAAAAAACTATAAAGTGGGCCCAAAAATAGCATACTTTGCCTCTTTCCAAAATATTCATTATAGATTATACCTATTTTCACGGCTGGAAAATCTTAAAAAAAAGATAACTCTTAGCAAATTATTGTTTTAAAAGAGGTGAACCATTAAAATTAAAAGATGTTAAAGGAGCATTATATGGAAAAAAAGAAAATTATCAGTTTTATTCAAACACGAACGGGCTTTTTAACCCTTTTAGTTGTTTGTTTCTGGCTGAAATATATTTTTGCAGCTTATTTTGATTTCAATTTAGGCTTGAGCGACCCGTATCAACATTTCATTATGTGGCTCAGCCCCGTAGGGTCCGCCATCATTTTAATCAGCTTCGGTTTTTATATTCCTAAACCGCTGATCTCTTACATCACAATGTTAATTTTAGACTTTGCCAATACGGCATTGCTTTTTGCAAATATTATCTACTATCGTCAATTTTCGGACTTTTTAACAATTAAAACGATGTCTAACGTTGGTAAAGTTTCGCAGGGTCTAGGTAAAAGTACCGTTGCCCTTCTGCATCCAACAGACATTATTATCTGGATTGATTTGATCGTTATTGTTACTTTACTGATCATTCATAAAATCAAAATTGATCAAAGATCTTATGGTTTATCCACTCCATTTGCGATTACCTCAGTAGGCGCATTTATCCTAACCCTTAACATTTTTTTGGCAGAAACTTCTCGTCCGCGCTTATTGCGCAACACTTTTGATCGCTCCTATGTCGTTAAATACCTTGGTATTGACACCTTTACCGCTTATGATTGCTTCAAGAGTGCGCAAAATGTTCAAGTCACTAAAAATGCCAACGCTGCAGACTTGAACCAGATTTTAACTTTCACAAAAAAACAAAATGCTGCTCCATCTTCCTCATATTTTGGTATTGAGAAAAACCGCAATGTGATTATCATCCACTTAGAAAGTTTCCAGCAATTTTTAATTAATCTTAAGGTTAATGGCAAAGAAGTGACGCCGTTCCTAAATTCACTTTATCAAAATAAACATACGCTCAGCTTTAACAACTTCTACCACCAAGTTGGTCTAGGTAGAACCAGTGACGCGGAAAACATGCTAGAAACTAGTACTTACGGTATTCCCGACGGATCTTTATTCACTTCTTTAGGTTCGGAAAACACCTTCCAAGCTGCACCGCAAATTTTGCGTCAAGATGGCTATACTTCCGCTGTCTTTCACGGCAACGTCGGTAGTTTTTGGAATCGAAATGATGTTTATAAAAATATGGGCTATAATTATTTCTTTGATAAAAATTACTATAGCTCCCAAAGTAAAGATGCAAGCGGCTATGGGTTAAAAGATAAGCTGCTTTTTGCCGAAAGCGTTAAATATTTAGAGCAGATGCAGCAGCCTTTCTATGCTAAGTTCATTACGGTAACCAACCACATTCCGTTTAACTTAGATAAAGAAGACAAGGACCCTAACTTTAAGACTACAAACACTGCCGACCAAACTATCAACAATTACTTTGAAACTGCCCACTACCTAGATGAGGCATTGCGTGAATTTTTCCACTACTTAAAGTCTTCTGGTCTTTACAAAAACTCAATGGTAGTCATTTATGGTGATCACTATGGGTTAAGTAATTCTGAAAATGAAACCTTAGCACCAATTATTGGTGAAAGCTCTGACACGTGGAATACTTACAATAATGTTCAAATGCAGCGTGTTCCATTCATGATTCATGCCAATAATTTGAAAGGAAAAATTAACCATGAAATTGCTGGTGAAATTGATGTCTTGCCAACACTGATGCATTTGCTCGGTATTAACAATAAAAACTATGTCCAATTCGGTAGCGACATGCTTTCGCCTAAAAGACAAAATTGGATCGTCTTTCGTAATGGGACCATTGTCAGCTCCAGATATATCATAGTTGGTGCTAAAGGAATCAAAGGTACCGTTTATGACCGAGTTAGCGGTAAACAAATCATTAATTTTACTCCTCAAGAGAAAAAAGAAATCTCTGAGCTAGCACAAAAGGCCAAGGCATCATTACACTATTCTGATTTATTAAACAACCACAATTTGTTACGCTTCTACACCCCAACTGACTTTGTTCCAACTGATCCAACCCAATTTGATTATTCCGTCAATTATCAAAAAATGATCGCTATCAGAAATGAATTAGCTGGCAATTCCACCTCGCTTTATAGCAGACATCGCGGTACAACTACTAATCTTTACCGTACTGATGCCGCTGAACTAAAGGATAGAAAACAAGAAATTACCCAAGTTCCTGACAGCGTTAAAAATATTAAAGAGAATAAGAAAAACAAAAACAGTTCAGAAAATACCAATAACTAAAAAGAACGCACAGACCTTTCAAGAAAAACTGTGCGTTCTTTTTTTAGTTTTTAGCTACAAACTGTTCATAGCCCTTGTCATAAAAGGTCACGGTGAATGTTGAACCTTTACCTGGTGTGGAAAATACTTCTACTTTGCCACCATGTTGCTTA
Source organism: Lactobacillus sp. UMNPBX1 (assembly GCF_002554085.1). Lineage (NCBI taxonomy): Bacteria > Bacillati > Bacillota > Bacilli > Lactobacillales > Lactobacillaceae > Lactobacillus > Lactobacillus sp. UMNPBX1. The sequence continues at coordinate 304,691 of NZ_PCZI01000001.1, read as the reverse complement.
ATCAAAGAAGAAACAATCGCAAGTCCCAAGCCTGATTCGCCAGTTCCCATTCGAGCACGCGATGGATCAGCCTTGAAAAAGCGTTCAAAAATATACTTAGTCTGATTCTTGCTCATGCCAATACCATTATCCTTAACCGATAATTGTGTTCCATGCTCTATCCGTTTACCCGAAATAATAATTTTGCCATCATGAGTGAATTGAATCGCATTTTGAACTAAGTTAACCATTACCTGGGTAAAACGGTCACGATCTGCATAAATAGGCAACTGATCAGGTGCCTCTAGAACCAGCTCATCGTTGGCTTTAGTTGCATTTTGTTTTAATTGCGACTTCAAATCATGCAGAATAATTGTGGCATTAAAGTTAGTCTTAACCAGCATAATTTGATTATTTCGAATCTTTTCATAGTCCAAATTTTCATTGACTAACCGAATTAATCGTTTAGTTTCGCGCTGCATTAACGCGATTGACTTCGGTTTAGAATCCTCTGGGATAGCATCGTATTGCAAGCCCTCTAGAATGCCATTAATTGTTGTCAATGGCGTCCGCATTTCATGAGCAGCATCAGCCATGAATTGGTCTCGTCGCTCTTCTTGGGCCTTAACCTCTTCGTTCGACTGCTTCAAAGCCTGCACCATTTTGTTGAAATTCTCAGCCAATTGATCAATTTCATCGCTATCTTTATGCTCAATTTGCACATTAAAGTTACCTGATGCAACTTTTTGCGTAGCACGTGATAATCGCTTAATTCGTTTAGTTGAATAATAAGAAATAATAAAGCTCAGCAACAATCCAACCGCTACAGTAATTAACAATGCACGCAACAAATTGCGTTTAGCCATTAAAATCGGTCGCTCAACATGCTTTACTCTCGATCCTATCCAAACAATGCCAACAAGATTTTTGCCATTCATCCATGGAACCAAAACCCCCGTGTAGGCATCCTTAGTTGAACTAATCGGTGAATTTTCATTATGATTATTTTGAATTCTAATCTCTTGCCCATTTTTTAAAGTAGTAAAAACTTCTTGCGAAAGCTGAATTCTAGCCTTTGTTTTGGGATAAATCTGCTCATTTTTATCATTAAAAATACGTAAATGAGCATCATCACCACGAAGAACATATTCTAATTGATTCAAGAAGTTATTGCTAAGCAATGCAGTCCCATTTTGGCTGTCAGCTTCCGCCAAGTTTCCCAAAGAGTTAGCGTAGCTTTCCATCCGCTGGTAGTTTTGCGTATAAGCTTGATTACGCGCATAACCAATCTCTGAGTAACCAATAATCGAGATAGTTGTCACAATAATGAGTAAGAAACTCAACATATTTTGGTAAATTAATTTCATTATTTGACCTGCGAATCATCAAACTTGTATCCGACGCCCCAGACAGTTTGGATCACCTTGGCACCAACCTTCTCTAATTTCTGTCGAAGCTTTTTAATATGAGCATCAACAGTTCTTTCTTCACCATAATACTCATAGCCCCAAACTAGTTCTAGTAATTGGTCACGAGAAAAGACTTGTCTAGGCTTTTGTGCCATTGTATACAGCAAATCAAATTCTTTTGGTGTCAAACCCATTACCGGCTGATTATCAAATAAAACTTCTCGTCTATTTTTTGAAATCTTCAAATGATCGGTCGTAATCTCATAGTCTTGATTATCTTCTTGAGTATGAGCTGGTTCTTCTTCCATCATCACGCGGCGATGCAAAGCCTTAATGCGGGCAATCAAAGCAATTGGGCTAAATGGCTTAGTGACATACTCATCAGCTCCGATACCTAGCCCCAACACTTGATCTGATTCACTGCCACGAGCAGTAAGCATAATAATTGGCACTGTCGGCGAAATTGCCCGTACCTCTTTAGCTACTTGAATCCCATCTTTTTTTGGCAAATTCAAATCTAACGTAATCAGATCATACTTATCCGCGTTCTTTTTAAACATATTGACGGCTTCGACACCATCAACAGCAATGTCTTGTTGCCAACCTTCTTTTTTGAAAAACATTCCCATCATTTCAGCTACGGAAGTGTCATCTTCGACCATTAATATTCTCAAACTCATTATCAATCCCTAAATCCTTTTGTTCTCTTATGCTTCACTTGATCAGGATCGACATAGTCATGTGGCAATTCATGTCGTTTAGACAAAAATGTTTTCAAACTTTTTTCGGTATAAACAATTGGCAATAAAATAAATAAATAAAATGTTAACAGCCAAATGAGAAAATAGCGATCCCAATTCAAATAGTGAATGATTACTCCTAACAGTGCTTGAATAAACCCAAACAGGATACAATACCAACTTGCCCTCTTCTGAGCAAACTTAAAACTATCCTGGTTAACTTGCGCAAGATAAGATAAATAGCCATAAATTCGGTTGGGCCTTTTGGCTGGCGTAATCAGCCAAATCAACCCTACCGCCACCATAACTAAGCCACAAGCGACATAGATCACGATTTCTCACTCCTAATTCTGATAAATTTAAACGGTTATTCCTCACCTGGTGCAGACATAACTATTCTCATTTTACCAGTGAAAGTAAAATTCTTCATCTCATTTGGAATAATTAAATTAGTTCCCATCTTCAAATCATATGACTTGCCATCAGCTTCTAATTTTCCTTCGCCTTTGATAACGGAAACTAACAGGTATGGATGATCCTTTAAGCCGGTCTTCCAAGTACCATCAAGGTCAATTTGCCACAAATAAAAGTGTGGTGAAAGTGGTGGTTCAACCAATGTCTTAATTTCTGCATCTTGATCTTGGCTAGTCTTAACATCTAACTTAGGATCAACATGGGGAACAGTGGTCACATCAATTGACTTTTGAGTATGAAGCTCACGCTTTTTACCATCCTTGCCCACACGATCGTAGTCATACAAGCGGTAAGTTACATCACTTGACTGTTGAGTTTCAATTACTAAGCATCCCTTAGTTAAAGCATGAATTGTACCTGCTGGCACATAGAAGAAATCGCCTGCTTTAACCGGAACTTTTCTGAGCAACTTATCCCACTCGCCTTTGTGGATCATATCAGCTAATTCTTCACGGCTTTTTGCATGATGACCATAAATAATATAAGCATCTGGATCAGCTTGCATTACATACCAAGACTCAGTCTTACCAGAATCATTTTCTACTTTGCGAGCATAATCATCATCCGGGTGTACTTGAACTGATAAATTATCATTAGCATCTAAGAATTTTACCAATAATGGAAATTCCTTGGCCTCAGGGTTGCCAAACAATTCCGGATGCTTCAAGTAAACATCCCGCAATGACATTCCCTTAAGTGGCCCATCTGTTACAGTTGACGCGTCATCCTTGTAACCTGAAATAATCCAAGCTTCTCCAACTTTTCCTTCTGGAATATCATAGTGAAAAATATCATCTAATTTACGTCCACCCCAAATTTTTGGCCTAAAGTATGGGGTTAAAAATAATGGTTCCATTTAAATCACCTCAATTAAAGTATAAACTTTAAGGTAGAATAAATGAAACCCTTTTCTTAGATATATGTATACTATTTGTTTTACATGTAAAGCTACTTGTTATACTTACGAATACCTGTAGCTAATCTTTGCATCCCATCCTTGACCATCGTCAAAGGACAAGCTAGATTAATTCGAATAAAGTCATGGCCATTTCCACGATAAACACTACCAGCTGAAATAATCAGCCCAGTTTCTTGGCGAATGAACTCTGCTAATTCCTGTGAATCAGTACTGATCTTTTGCACATCGATCCACATCAAATATGTCGCATTGCCCGAAATGATTTGTACTTCAGGAATGTTTTTTTCAATAAAATTCTGCACATACGCAAAATTTTGCTTTAACTGTTTTTTCAAAGCATTAAGCCAATCATGGCCTTGCTCATAAGCCGCAATCGTTGCTGGAATCGCCAATAAATTAGGCTCGGCTACTTCATCACTATTTAAACCGCGGCTAACCATATTCCGTAAGTTCTCATCAGGAACAATCGCCGTAGCAGCATGAAGAGCAGCAACATTAAAGGTTTTACTTGGAGACACTAGTGAAATCACACTATTTTGTGCTTCACCTGTTACAGAAAAGGCTGGCGTGTAATCTGGACCTTGTCTAACCAAATCACCATGGATCTCATCCGATAGTAATGTTACATGGTATTGGTGACAAAGATCCGCAATTTTTTGTACTTCTTCACTAGTCCAAACTTTTCCTACTGGATTATGTGGGTTACAAAAAATCATCAAAGTCGTTAGCGGCTCAGCTAATTTTTGTTCCAAGTCAGCCCAGTCAATTGAATAACTTTTACCATCGAAAGCTAAATCACTCGACAAAACATGGCGCCCATTATTCAAAATGGAATTATAAAAAATATTATAAACTGGCTCTTGTACTAAAACATTATCACCAATATGTGAAATGCGGCGTACAATTGATGAAATAGCAGGGACTACTCCAGTAGTAAAAATCATCCAATTTGTTTGTGGCCGATGATTATGTTCTGTTTCATACCAATCAGCGACAGCATTAAAATAATCTGCTTGTGGGAACTCATAACCAAATGCACCTAATGTCAATTTTTGTTGCATTGCCTCGATAATTTCAGGTGCCGTCTTAAAGTCCATATCGGCAATCCACATTGGTAATTCATCAGACTTCACATCCCACTTTACTGAATCAGTCTTTGACCTATCTGGTGCATTTTCAAAATCATATTGCATATATCTCACTAATCCTTTGGTGTTTGGTTCGTATCAGAATGAACAATTTTTGTACCTATTTTCGGGCAATTAAGCTCGGTTTTAGATGGATCTACCTTATCTGGATCGATAATCAAAGTACCAATCTCAGGTGCCGTAATTTTACCAGAAATTGGGTTTTTAATACTATCAATCTTTGTATTAAGCTCCACATCTAAATTAGAAACATATTCAAAAGCTAAATCTGTATGAATCAAGGAACCATTCTTAATCTCCAGGTGATCAATGTAGTTCAAGCCCTGATCACTTTCAATTTTACAATTAATTAACGTAATGTTGTTAGTATTCCAAGCTAAATATTCACCATCAATAATTGAATCGTAAATCGTGACATTATCGCAATTCCAAAAAGCATCTTTAGAGATAAAAGTTGAATTATGAACTTCAATGTTTTCTGCACCATCAAAAACATAATTTCCCACAATGGAAACGTGATCAAGATAAATATTCTGGCTATCTTTACCAAAATAATCACCATTAATTTGAGAATTGGTAATCTTAATATCATTACAAGTCCACATTGTTTCTTCTGCGTTAGCAAAATGAACATTATCTAAAATAATATGACTTGTCCTTCTGAATAATTTAGGTGCCTGTAAAGCACTATTTTTAATTGAAATATTCTTGGTATACCAAATTCCAGACCGTGACATAGTTTCAAACGTGGTATTTTCAACTTTCACATTTTCATCATACCAAAGTGGATATTTCCATTTAAAAATTGAATTCTTTAATCTGATATTTTTAGCTTCTTTTAAGGGAGATTCACCACTGCCAAATGTAATACCATCAAGGATTGCATCAGTTAATCCATAAAGAATTCTTTCACCTGCAAAATATTTATTTTTATATTCAATCATTATGCTTCACCTTTTCGCTGATTATCTAAAGTAAGTTTTAAGTTAGTATTTATTATATGATTTCCTTCCTATAATGTTTAATACTTATTTTTATGGGTAATGCATAACATAAATTTATAATGCGAATCGAGATTTCGGTTAAACTTCGGTCAAACGGATATCTTAGCAAAACAAAAAACCGCTCTAGAACAACATCTAGAACGGTTATCTATGGAGATGAGGGGAATTGAACCCCTGTCCAAACGCATCTCGTCACTGACCTCTACGATCATAGTTATATTACTTGAACTTCACTAGCTCAAAACGCCATATAACAGGGCTAGGATGGGCTAGCTAACCTGTTAAGACTCTTTTTAACTATTCAGGTGAGGTAGTTAAACGTAACTCGCTAAAGTTGATACTCGGTGTCAGCCACGAGTAAACCGACAAGGAGCAACACATGCGCTTAAATTAAGCAGCTAATGCGTAAGAATTTTTGTTATTTGCAGTTATATTTAACTGTAACGTTTTTACGTAGTCGTAACCTACGAACCGCAGTCAATGCGGGTCTACGCCTGTCGAATCCCAAAACATCCCCTTGAGATACTTATTCATTATAGCATAGACACACATTACATGCGATAAAAATGCTTAATCAATATTAGTCAAACGTACCACATCACGTTCAATCATCAATTCTTCATTAGTTGGGATAACCATTCCTGCAACTTTGGAATCTGTTTTTGTGATTAGTCCTTCACTAACACTTTCATTAGCTTCATTATCTACAACAACACCCATATATGCGAAAGCGTCAAGAACCGCTTTTCTCACACCAGTATCATGTTCACCAATACCAGCAGTAAAGATAATTGCATCAACGCCGCCCATTTCGGCAATATAAGCACCAACGTAGCGAATAATACGATTAATGAAAATTTTTCTTGCTAACTTAGCCCGTTCGCTATCACTTTCACGCACATCGCGCATATCTGGTGAAATTCCTGACAAGCCCAACAAACCAGACTTATTATTCATGATATAAATCATTTCATCCATCGACTTATGCTCTACCTTCATTAGATGTTGCACGAGTGAAGGATCGATATCACCGGTTCTAGTAGCCATTGTAATTCCGGCAATTGGACTAAAGCCCATTGAGGTATCGTAAGACTTGCCATCCTTAACTGCAGTAATTGATGCGCCTGATCCCAAGTGACAGATGACTAACTTTAAGTCTTTTAAATCTTTACCTAGTAATTTAGCAGCACGCGGTGCTGTATAGCGAATTGAAGTACCATGAGCACCATATTTACGTACACCATATTTTTCATAATATTCATAAGGAAGTGAATACAAATAATGTACTGGATCAAGATTACGGTGATAAGTAGTATCATAAACCGCAACTTCTGGCACATTTGGTAAAACATTCATAAAAGCTTCAATTCCGCGAGCCTCAGCAGGATTGTGAAGCGGAGCATAATCTGACAATTCGTAGATCTTAGGCAGATTTTCCTTAGTAATAATAGTAGAATCCTTAAAGTACTCTCCACCATTAACAACACGATGTCCTACACCGACAATTTCAGTTAGTTCTTCAACAACATGGTATCCTTTTAAAAACTTGATCAATAAGCTAACTGCAGCTTCTTGATCTGGGATTTCAGTTTTTTCAACGTGCTTAGTACCATCAGCTAACTTAATCTCAAATGATGAATTTTCAAGACCTACACGATCAGCCATTCCTTTGGCAAGAACCTTTTCATCTGGTAATGAGAATAATTTGTACTTAAAAGATGAACTACCAGAGTTAATTGCCAAAACTTTTTTCATAAAAATTAATTCCTCTTCTTTCAAAAAAATAAGTGCTTTATCAATTAATGGTTAATCTTTGCATACCACTCGTTAAGTTTAACATTAAATTGAATTAAAGCCTCTTCTTTTTTCAAGGAACCGAGTTTGGTAAGTAAAACTTCGCTTGCTTTAGCCTCATCACCGTGATTTTGGAAAACTAAAACCGATTTTTGATTAAACTTGTTCTTAAACATATCATCTGGCAATTCTACAATTGCCTTCAAGTAAACTTTCTTAGTTAACCATGGCATAAAATCAGCGCCAATCTTGCCTGACAAAATAGACTTAGGAACTACCAAAAAGGCATAGCCATTAGGCTTTAAATTATTAATAATTTGTTCGATTAACAACAAATGAGCAAAAGAATGACCTTTCTTAGCCTGATTTTCAAAATTCTTGGCATTCTCATCAACTGGATAATAGCCTACAGGTAAATCACTTACAATTGCATCAGCGTTAGGACACATCCAAGGCATTAAAGCGTCTTGATGATATAACTCAATGTCAATATTATTCAGATGCGCAGCCACATCTGTCAAACTTAACATATCTTCATCGTTATCAATCCCTACCAATTGATAATTATCCTTAGAATGATTGAGTGCCTTAAGTTGAGAAATAATTGAAAACAACAAATTCCCTGTACCCACAGCAGGATCAACGATTTCCATCTTTTGATCTTTTAATAATTTATGCATCAACATTGCTACTACTGTAGCAATTGCAGGTGGAGTAGGCATTTGGTTAACATCAAAGCCATCATCATTAACTGCCTTTAAAGTTAGAAAAGTAAAGACTTGAGCCTTTTCTTTTTGGCTAATTTCGTCATAATCTATTGCTTGATACTTTTGACTTAATTCAGCCACTGTTTTTTCATCCGGTGCACCATTTTCAACCTTAATCTTGCCACTTTCTAAGTTATCAAAAGTCTCTACTAAGGCTTCTGTAAATGAAACATTTAATGCCGTTTGCAAAGTTTGCACACAGTCTAAAAACTGATTAAAAAGTTTTTCAAAATTTTCCATAGCGGTCCCTCCATACCTTAATTATTTTATAGAAAGGGATAAAGAGGTGCAAGGAAAGTCAATCATCCGTTAAGCATTCGATAATTAGGCGATTGTTCTCCATGCTAGCATGATAAATATCTTGATACATTTTGATAAACAAAAGCGTGGTCATTAAAACTAATACACTACTTAGTAAGGCACTGCCTTTTACGTTATGCGTCTTTTTCTTTGGTTTTAGCATTTTTCTTTTCCTGTTCCTCATCAAGCTGAAAAACTAAATCTGATGCACCCTTATTTTTCTCTGTTACCCTAATAATGATGCTATCTTTAGTGGTTTTAAAAGCAGCCTTTTCAACGTTAAATAATAACGGCATATAGCCTTTCCCTGCACCAGATACTTTAAGTACGTTCTTTTTATAGTATTCAATTCGGTAAGTAGTTGCATCGCCTTTTTGATCGATGCACTTAAAGGAAGCACTATTACTTATAGCTAATTTAGTTACTGGATACACTGCCTTAATTTTGTCAGCCCGCATAAAATTTTCTAGCTGTACATAAGCATAGGCTACTTCATTGACATGCTGATTTTGATTCAAGTTTGCTTTTTTAACACTCAACAATAAATTTTGTAAAATTAGCAGCACCATCATAGTAATAAAAAGCGAAAACATTGCTTCAGCTAACATAAAACCTTTACTCTTTGACGGCAAAAGTTTGTTTAGTCGTTGCATCCCAAACATGATTACGTCCTGCCTTTTGATAAATTCGATCGTGAACTGTTACTTGCTCCAGGTCAGTTTTAGTCAGTATATGGTAAGCATAAGCACGATCTGTTTTTAATTCCATCTCACGACCATTTTTCTGATTTTCAGCTACAGTTATATAAAAGCAACTAACAGCAATCACAGCAATTATAATTGCTATAAAGCTCTCAATTACTAGAAATCCTTTAACTTTTATCATTCCGCTACTCTCCCCCACAGCATTTGATATTTCAGGCTTTTTTCCATTCCGTAGCCACTAAAAGTCACCGTACCTGGTTTAGAATAACCAGTCAGGTTGAATTTAAAATGATCCAAGCCAGTAATTTTGATATTTTGATCAACTGGAATACTTTTGTGATATTTTCCGCCAGAGAATAAAATTTGATTGGATCTAGCTAGATATGATACGCCAATAGTAACCTCCTTGATCGTACTGTACCTCGAAGTTTGATCAAGTGCCGTCGTAACTCTTTTAACAGTATTATCAAAAATCAGTTTTTCTTGATATCTTTTTAACTGCAAACTACCAATCAACAAAATGCCACAGCAAACACCAAGTGTAATTATTACTTCTAGTAGGGAAAAGCCGGCTAATTTATTTCTTTTCAACAACTTCGCCACTGTCTAACGTGAAATTCTTTTTAGCTTTAGTAATTTGATCACCAGTTAAGTAATCGTCCTTTTTTAGATCTTCAAAATCTTTAGGTTCACCATATTTATCCTTATATAACTCAACTTGCGTTTGCACAGTAGTCCTAAATGCATCCGCAGTTTTAGTTTCAGCATTCTTCTTTTGATTAATCAAATTAGGCACAATTAGCAAAATCAAAATCACGATAATGGCAATTACCACAACCATTTCAATCAAAGTAAAACCCTCTTGCTTGCGGCGCTTAGCCATAATGTTTGCTAAATACTTCTTCATCTTCTCTTTCATTTTTAACTTAATCCTCTTCTTCACTCTATTTTTTTACTTTTATCTTTAACGTCACTTTTTCTATAATCCTTGCATCATTGAATACATTGGTAATAACAGCTTCAAATACATTCCAATAATGCATAAGCCAATTAAAATAAAACAAGCTGGTTGAACATTGACGACTAATTTCTCAATTTTTTCAGTTAAATCCAAAAATAGGCTACGTCCTAATAACAAACAGCGCTTACTCAAGCTCTTTCGCTCAGAGCCAGTCTGCAATAAAACTAATAAACTATTAGGCAAAAAATCCTCTGCATTAATAATTTCTTCTAAATTTTTTCCTTCAGCTAAATCGTGCCCTATCTTTTGTCCCAGTGCTTGCTGCAATGAACCTTTCTCTTGATCTGCCGCATATTCGCACATTCGCTGCAATGAAAAGCCACTAGCTAGCAGCAGTCCAATATCATAAACCAACAAATAATGAATATACAGCATAACTACCTGCCCAATTAACGGATATTTACTCAGTTTTTTCATTGATGAATAATCCTGTTTATTGAGCAAAGTAACGATCTTAGCAAAAAAATATAAGCCCAGCAATACAATAATGATCAGACCAATCATGACCATATCTCCTGAATGATCACTGCTATCGCTGAATTGTGTCGAAATAAACGATTGCATAAAGACCAGTAAAATCACCATCATTATCGCTAAAACCAACGGATAAGATAATTCAGCCCGCAGTTTTTTCATCTGCTCCTGTTTTAGTCGATTCAACGTTGCTAAATGCTGCAAACATTCAACTAGGTTTCCTTGCTGTAAAGCCAAATTAACCTGAGTTACTGTCGTTTTAGAAAAGCCTAGTTTAAGCAGTTCAGTACTAAAACTTGCTCCTTCTTTCATGCGACTAGCCATTCTTTCCATCAACTGACGCCTTTTTGGCCACAATGCCGGCATTAATTCAATTGAATTGAGCAAAGAAAAACCATTATCTAAACTATGTTTTAAATAATCCAAAAAGGCCAATTGTTCTTCGCCATTTAACTTATCCTTTTTGGAATTGCCAATATACTTCATGATTAATTTCTCCTCCTTTCCACAAACGCTCTAGATTTTCCTGCCAATTAACGAATTCACCACGAACCGATTTGCCTAGCTCTTTTTTTAGCAAAGAATCTGCCGCAATATCCATCAAGCACTTTAATTTTCCTTGACTGACTAATAATCGCTGATACGACACTGCAGTTAGACAATTTGTCAGTTCGTCACACCTAATACCTAATCCCTCTAGTCGAGAAATAGTTTGCAAAGTACTTTTAGCATGAACTGTCGCAAAAACCAGGTGTCCACTTAAAGCTGCATCAACTGCTAAACGTGCTGTTCCTTGATCACGAATTTCTCCAATAATTAAAATATCTGGACGATGCCGTAATGCCGCCTTTAACAGGTTTTGGTAATCAATTCCCGCTTCGTTATTGACTTGTGCTTGCAAAAAAGAAGACTCATGAATTTCAACAGGATCCTCGATTGTCATTACTACTTTGTTTTGGCTCATTTTCTTAGCAATTTCATACATTGTCGTTGTCTTGCCCGAGCCAGTTGGACCACTAGTAATAATCAATCCGCGACTCTTAGCCAACTTTTCAATTGTTCCCAGCTGCTCTGGAATAAAATATTGACTATGGTCAATCCCATAGATGACTCGAATAACCAGTGACTCTTGATCGGAAAAATCTCCTAAGCTAGATAAACGCAAGAAATATTCATGTCCTTCATTCTCATATGTCATTGCGCCAACCTGCGGGCGACGATGTTCTGCAATATCCATCTGAGCACTGTACTTAAAAAAATTGATAATTTCCTTTCCCGTCTCCAAAGTAAAACCTGCATATTCAATTAGACCCTTACCGGTCCGAAATTTAACCATCAAGTTTTCTTTTTTCGGGAAAAAGAAAATATCACTTGCTTTAACTTTAATTGCCTCAATCAATAATTCACTGACAATTTCTTTGATCTTCATAAAAATCCTCCTTTTTTGCCTCACATTATTTATTACGCAAAAAAAGTCGATTTTTTTGTGAGAAATTGAAAAAAACACAAAAAATTTTCTCAACTCTAAAAAACGTTGATCTAACAGCATTTCAAGATTAAAAAGTAATTAAAAAAGTACACAAAAAAATAGCTTAGCCATTGGCTAAGCTATTTCATCATTAACTAATTAATCTTCATCAGCCGCTGCAGTATAAACATTTTGAACATCGTCACTATCTTCAAGAGCATCAACTAAATGTTCAAATTGTTCCTTCTTATCTGCTGGAACTGGAGTGGTGTTTTGTGGAATCATAGTTAATTCAGCATCTGCTAGTTTGTAACCATCCTTAATTAAGGCGTCACGTACACCTGCAAATTGCTTTGGATCAGTGTAGATTTCGTATGCATCATCACTAGTTTGAAGATCGTCACCACCAGCATCCATAACATCAAGTAATACTTGATCTTCATCAGCATCAGTAGTTGAACGATCAATTACAATGTAGCCTTTACGGTCAAACATGTAAGCAACTGAACCAGTAGCACCAAGTGAACCACCGTTACGAGTGAAAGCAACACGAACGTCTGAAGCTGTACGGTTCTTGTTATCAGTCAAAGCTTCAACAAAGACTGCAACACCACCTGGAGCGTAACCTTCGTAAGTAATTTCGTCGTAGTGTTCTTCTGAACCACCTTCGGCCTTCTTGATGGCACGCTTGATGTTATCCTTAGGCATGTTGTTTGAACGTGCCTTATCAATTACCATACGTAATGTAGGATTCCCATCAGGATCAGGACCACCACTCTTTGCAGCCATATAAATTTCACGAGATAACTTTTGGAAAATTTTACCTCTCTTTGCGTCTTGCGCATTCTTGCGGCCTTGAATATTGTGCCATTTTGAATGTCCTGACATAAGGATCCTTCTTTCTTTTTTCTAATATTAATTAACGTTATTATCTTAACTCACAGTACTTTAAAATTCAATGGTGTCAACCATTTAAACTTGTTTTTTCTGGTCAAAAAATCTGTGTTTAATAAACAATACTAGCATTATCAGCAAAATTGCCGTTAAAGCCCCTGCTCCATCAAGCATTACATCGTGCACGCTCGGTGTTCTATCACCTGTTAAAAATTGATGATATTCATCAAACGCAGCAAATGCAATTGCCATAAACCAAGTTAAAACTGGTGCTACCCATTTGATTTTGAAAATTCTTCTTAATCCTAAATAGCCAAAACCACCTAGTAAAAAATAAGAACCAAAGTGAGCCATTTTACGTAAAACAAATTGGGCCAGCCCTGCTCGACCATCAACTTGCACATTGTGAATACGACCACCGTAAGTAAAATCCCAGCCAGCAACGATATTCTCTAACCAGCCAAAATAACGGTTAATTTTATTGTCATGAATTTCCTGCTGTTGATAAGTCATTGAACTAGAAATGAACAATGCAACTAGCACCAATAAAGCAAGCAGTAAAAAGATTTTTTCTCGTTTAGTAAAATGAAATTTATCCATTGCTATTTCTTCTCTCTTTTTTACTTCTTACTTTAACAAAAAACGGGTTAAACTTGACCCGTTTTATAAATTATTTAACTTTGCTTAATGCTTCATCAATTGGTGTGTCCCCATCATGCATAATAATTACTTGATGAATCGTATTATCATACTTTAGGCTATCAACCAATACCTGAGCAACATCATCAATCGAATTTTCTCCACCTTCTGGAGTAAATGATGTCTTACCCGTTGCTGGCTTCTCCATTAAGTTACCTGGTTGAATGATCGTATAATCCAAATTAGTATTATGAATTAACCATTCATCGGAAAAGTACTTAGCAATATCATAATCAATAATGCTTGCAAGAGAAGGAATTTCTGCCCACTTGTCTTGGTCAAGCGCAAAGGCGGAGCTTAGTTGAACGTAACGCTTAACGCCATTAGCTTCAGCAGCCTTCATCAGCTTAACTGCGCCATTTAAGTCAGTTTGCAATAAGTCCTTTCCACGAGAACCTGCTACAAAAATCACTGCATCCGGATGACCAATTTCATCCTCAATCTTTGCCAATGAATCATGAAAATCTAAATGTTGAACAGTCACATGTTCTGGATCGACGACTTCTACAGCATTTTCACGTCTAGCTGCAGCAATTACATCGTATCCTTCATCAACTAATCTTTTAATGACAGCCTTACCAACACGACCTGTTGCACCTGCTACAAGTACTTGCATAATCAATTCCTCCTATTCATTGTGAGGTTTACCAACTAGCCTTCTTAACACCTGGAAGTTGACCTTGATGAGCCAATTCTCTCATGCATTCTCTGCATAAACCAAACTTCCGATAAACTGAATGTGGTCGCCCGCAGCGTTCACAACGGGTGTACTCTCTAGTTGAATATTTTGCTTTTTGCTTATTACGAATAATTTGTGATGTTTTTGCCATATTAAACCTCTATCTACGTCTTTCTATTCTTTGAGGCGCCGGCTTCTTATCTCTAGTTAACAATCTCAACGCCAAAATAATAATTCCAATTGCCATTACTTGTCCAGTCATACGTTTTTCTTCCTTTCAATTTGCTTTATTAGTCTCTTACTTTTCGTCAGTGATTATTATATCACTTACATTTAATAAGTTAAACATTTTTATCAAAAAAATAGAAAGCGTTTAACACTAGTCATCAACACATATAATAGTTAGAATCTATTTAGATACTTTCACAATGAGGAGAAGAAATGAACGAAAAGTGTAAAAACAAATCGCCAGCCTTCTTATTCTTTTAAGAGAGTAAAAGTTTTTAAAGAGAAGGATGAGAATTAATTGGACGATTTAATTTCAACAAATAAAATGAAGACCATCACTTGGCCTGTTTTGACCCTAATGGCTTTATGTACAGTTATCGGTTTAGACGATATCATGTACAACTTTCAAAACCAAGGGATGCCTGTTATCACCTCTTGGATTATCATGTGTTTACTTTATGTCACACCTTATTCACTAATGGTAGGGCAACTAGGTTCTACTTTTGATAAAGAAGGCGGCGGACTTTCTTCATGGGTACGTGGTACTGACGGTGAATTCTTAGGTTACTTCACGGCTTGGACTTATTGGGCTGCTTCCATTCCTTATGCAGTTGACTCTGCCAATGAAATTATCGTTGACTTGGGTTGGGCTGTAACTGGAACTAAAGACTTCCAAGATAAGATTCCAACTTCATTGTTTGCAATTTTAACCTTTGTAGTGTTTATTGTCTTTATCATTGTCGAACACCACTTTTCTAACTCAATGGAATTTCTTTCCACGATTGGTGGTGGATTGATGATTATCATGGTTATCTTATTCGTGATTTTAGCCTTCTTCGGCTTGGTTAAATCTGGTGGCCATATGGCAACCAAAAACTTTGGCTTCCATTCAATTGTGCCTAACTTCAACTTACACTACTGGTCAACAGTTGGTATGTTGATTTACGCCATGAATGGTTGTGAATTGGTTGCACCATACGTAACCAAGATGAAAAAACCTAAAACTGATTTTCCTAAGGCCATGATTGCTTTAGCCGTAATGACTGCCTTCTTGACTATCTTAGGTTCATTTGCCTTAGGTATTTACTTCGACGCTAACCATATTCCTAATGACTTGAAGATGAATGGTGCTTACTACCTCTTCGATATGTTAGGAAAACAATTCGGCATGGGACACTTCTTACTTTACTTCTGGGCTTGGACATCACTGTTCTTCAATTGTGCTTTGGTTGCAGTCTTGCTTGACGCGATGACCAGAATGTTGATTTCAGACACTGGTGACAAGTACATGCCTAAGTTTTTGCGTAAAAAGGATAAGAATGGCTTGCCAGTTAACGGCTATATCTTAACTGTTGCTCTTTCATCATTCATTATGATCTTGGGTATTTTCCTACCTGATATGAATGATATTTTTAACTGGTTATTGAACCTTAACTCAATTATTTCACCAGGTGTAACCTGCTGGATCTTCTACTCATTTATGCGAATTAGAAAGAATTCCAAGAAGTTTCCATCACAATATGTTTATATTAAAAACGATAAGTTAGCTTGGCTTGTCGGTTTACTATTACTATTAGTCACTGCTGCTGCAACTATCCTTGGCTTTGCACCACAAGATGTTAAGCAAGGAACTGGCTTATGGTGGTATGAATTAATCATTAATATCGTTGCCGTAGTTGTCTTAATTGGTTTGGGTGCTATCTTACCAGGTATTAGACGTCGTGAAGTTGAATACGGTGTTGCTTTTGATAAAGCTCAATGGATTTGGATGGGAATCTTGATTATCGGTTCAATCATCTTAGATATTTGGTTAGGTAGCACAAAATTACCGATGAGAATTGCTTTGATTGTTATCGAAGCAGTTGTTGCTTTGATTTTGACTTGGTTAGTTGGTCGAAGAAAGCCAGCTAATGCTACGAAATAATAAATTATTCTATTCAAAAAGGAAGGCACGCACCTTCCTTTTTCTTATACATATTTTTTCAAAAATTCACTTACACGACGTTGATATTCTCTAGGGTATGTCTCAAAAGAACGAGCATGTTTTGCCTTTTTAGCAATCCACAACTGTTTTGGTCCTTTAGCTGCCTTGTAGTTTGCATAAACCATTTTCGTCGGCACAAACGGATCTTTCCCACCATGAATAAACAACATTGGCTTATTGTTTTTCTCGACAGAATTAACAGCCGAAGCATCCCCTAAATAAAAGCCTAGATTTGCTTTAGCAATAACACTCAATCCATTCACAAAAAATGGACCAACTGGACCGGGCAAATGATAAATATCCTTAGCTTCATGCAAAAATTCATCCTTAACACTAGTATAGCCACAATCTTCAATATAAGCCTTAACCTGGCTCGGCATCTTAATACCACTTGCCATCATCGTCGTGGCTCCACCCATGCTGACACCGAAGATGACAATCTTCTGCTTTTTGCCTTCCTCAGCAATCAACTTTCTCACCCATTTACGCACATCATACTTTTCAGGCCAACCATAGCCAATATACTTTCCCTGACTTTGTCCATGTGCACGCGCGTCTGGCATCAACACGTTATAACCCATTTGATGGAACATTGCTGCATACGGTCCCATCGTATCCTTGTTATTGGTAAAGCCGTGCAACAAAACAACCGTCTTATCAGAATTTTTCTTCGGAATATAATTTGCATCTAGCCGATAATCACCAGTATTAGACTTAATATACCATCTCTGTTTTTTAGCATCTTCATACCAGCGCTTCTTCTCCGCTAACGGATCTTTTTTATTTTTACTCGAGTATTTATTCAAAACAGCTTTTTTACCAGGCACAAAGGCCACATTGAAAAAATATGCTTCTCCTACTCCAATGAACGCAACTAATACAGCAACGATAATTCCAATCGTCACCCAAAATCTCTTTCTGTGTTTTCTATTCAAAATGTCAACTCCTATATAAAACAGATAGAATTAATTATACGCTTTTAAATTTTATATGGTATATTGACATTTTTATCAAAATATTGCTCAGCCCTGTACACAAAACTTCTAATTTTAGAATAAAAAGATGATGAGATCTGCTGTCTCATCATCTTTTTAACTAGTATAGCTTTAGTCTAAATCTTCACCATTTGAAGCAATAACTTTCTTGTACCAGTAGTAAGAATCCTTTGGCATTCTATCTAAAGTACCTTTACCTTCATCATCACGATCAACATAGATAAAACCGTAACGCTTAGACATTTGACCGGTACCAGCTGATACTTCATCAATACAGCCCCAAGTAGTGTAGGCACGGACATCAACGCCATCTTCGATCGCACGATTCATTGCCTTAATGTGCATTCTAAGGTAATCAATGCGGTAATCGTCATGAATCTTACCATCATCACTAATCTTATCAACGGCACCTAGACCATTTTCAACTACCATCATTGGGATTTCGTAACGGTCATACATAACTTCAAGGTAGTATTGCAAGCCATCTGGATCAGTTGCCCAACCCCATTCTGAATACTTAAGGTATGGATTCTTAGCACCAGCGGCGAAGTTACCGCCAACCTTATCTTTTACTTCATGAGTTGTGATAACGTTGCTCATGTAGTAAGAAAAGGTGTACATATCAACTTTACCTTCCAACATATCCTTCTTATCTTGCTCAGTAATGTCTAAGTGAACATTGTGTTCTTTCCAAAGGCGCTTAGCAAATGTTGGATATTTACCCTTGCATTGTGCATCCCCACAGTAGAGAATATTTTGTTCCCACATATGACGGTTAAGCAAAATATCTTTTGGATCTGGAGTAAGTGGGTAATCAACAATACCACAGATCATGTTGCCAACTACATAATTTGGATCAATTTCATGAGCCAACTTAACTGCCCGAGCACTAGCTACGAATTGATAGTGCAATTTCTGATATGCATGTTGGTATGCCTTATCATCAGTCACATTATTGCCAAAAGCACTAAGCATCAACAGGGTTGAATTGATTTCGTTAAAAGTAAGCCAGTACTTAACTAATCCCTTGTATTCTTCAAACAAAGTCTTAGCATATTTCACATACATATCGATCATTTTACGATCTTGCCAGTCATGATATTTTTCACTGAGGTAAAGTGGATCTTCATAGTGAGAAATAGTAACTAAAGGTTCAATATCATATTTTTTACATTCTTCAAATACTCTGCGATAAAAGTCAAGTCCAGCTTGATTTGGCTTTTCCTCATCACCCTTAGGGAAGATCCGAGTCCAAGCAATTGATAAACGGAAGGTTTTGAAACCCATGTCCGCAAACATCTTAATATCATCTTTGTAATGGTGATAAAAATCAATCGCTACATGGTTAGGATAATATTCATTAGGATCAATTGCACCAACTGCCCCTTCAGGAAGTCCCGCACCTGGAACTCCTGGTGTTTTTTCTAACTTACCATTTAACTTGTAAGTCAACATTCTAGGTGCATCTAAGCTACCTGCAGTAGTAATATCTGTTACTGATAGGCCTTTACCATCTTCATCATATGCACCTTCGATTTGGTTAGCGGCAGTTGCTCCGCCCCATAAAAAGTTCTTTGGAAATGACATTATGATTCTCCTTTTTTGAAAGCATTTACATTAATTATAGACTAATTGGTTTGAACTTGACCAGTTGTTTTAACTTCTGCGTTACTGCCTTGCAAAGACAAAATTTCTTGACCAACTTTAACTTCACCTTGAGCTACTTGCTGTACAGATTCATATTTCTTAGAATTCGTAACAACAACTGGAGTAGTCACTTCATAGCCAGCAGCCTTAATTTCTTTAATATTAAATTTAACCAATGGATCACCTGCTTTAACCTCTTGACCTTTTTCTACTAAAGTCTTGAAGCCCTTACCTTGCAGATTAACGGTATCCATTCCAATGTGCATTAACACTTCTGCGCCATCTGTAGTGTTAAGTCCGACAGCGTGTCCTGTTGGGAAAACTAAAGCAATCTTACCATCAGCTGGGGCATGAAGCACACCTTCGCTTGGTTCAATAGCAACGCCTTCCCCCATTGCACCGCTTGAGAATACTTCATCTTTAATTTCTGACAATGGTTTTACTTCACCGTCTAATGGTGAAACTAATTTGGTTGAAGGATTTTCCCTTTCTTCACTTAAAATTGCTTGTACAGGAGCACTCTTAGTAATATTAGCTGCTTCATTAGCGGCGTCAGCAACTTTTTGTGCTTGTTTTTTATTATATTCAGCATCAACTGATTTTTTACCAAAGAGCATTTGAAGTGCAAAACCAGCTATAAATGCTACAATACCGGCAATAATTACGCCGACAATTGTTGTCATTGATCCTCCCTTAGGATTAATGTAGGCCGGAATTGCAAAGAATCCCATTGATGGCATAATGTACAATACTGAATGAAAGGCACCAATGATTGCACCTGAGACTGCACCAGCAATACAGCTTAAAACAAACGGCGTTTTTCTTGGTAATGTAATACCATAAATTGCTGGTTCAGTAACACCGAACAGTCCTGAGAAAAATGCACCAGTAGCAGTTTCTTTAAGTTTTTTGTCCTTAGTTTGACGGATAATAGCTAAAACAACACCAATTTGCGCATAACAAACCATGCAAGATAAACCTAGAATTGGGTCATAACCTAATGCGGCTAAATCTGCAGTAGTTACGGCAACGATTCCCCAGTGAACACCGAAAATAACAAGTACTTGCCAAAGAGCACCCATTAATAAACCAGCAATAATTGGACTAAAGTTGTAAACACCTGACATCACTGCACCAATTGCGTCCCCAACCCAAGTCATTACAGGACCAATTACTATAAATGCAACTGGTAAAGCAATAATCATAGTGACAACTGGAACCAAGAACATTTGCACAACTGATGGAATCCACTTTTTAGCCCAGTGCTCAATAATTGAAGCAAACCAAACGGTAAATAATACTGGTAAAACTGTAGAAGTATAATTCATCGTGATAACCGGAATGCCAAAGAAAGTCGTGTGAATCTCTGAGGCAAAAGCCGTTCCTTTAAACAATGTACCTAGAACAGTCTTACTTGCAGCTAATTGAACCATAGTTGGATAAGTTAAGGTTGCACCAATTGCTAATCCGATAAATTGATTCATGTGAAATCTACGTGCTGCAGTTACCCCTAAGAATACTGGTAAGAAGTAGAAAATACTATCACCAATTGCATATAGAATTTGGTAAGTACCTGATTTAGTAGATAGCCATCCCATTGCACCTGCTAAAACTACTAGACCTTTAATAATACCGCCAGCACTAAGTGGAGCTAGAATATCTGTAAAAATGCCTGAAATCAAAGCAACGGCTTTATCCACAAAGCTAGAATTATCTTCAACGTCATCATCAGGAACTTGTCCACCGCCATTAAAGCCGCCTTCTTTGACAACAGCATCATAAACATCAGCAACTTCATTACCAATGACCACTTGATACTGACCACCAGCTTTAACAACGGTTACAACACCATCCGTATCTTTTAAAACATCATCGGTAGCCTTTTTTTCATCCTTTAATTTAAAACGCAAACGAGTTGCACAGTGAACAACACTGGTCACATTATCTTTGCCACCAACATTTTGAATGATGGTCTTGGCTAATTCATCATAGTTCTTAGCCATTTGCCTTTCCTCCTTAAAATAAAAACCCAAGCTACTCAAAAACTAAAGAACATAAATGTTCAACGTCTTTCAGTAACTCGGGTTCATGCCTAATTTTTTAGTAACATACCTAAGTAACTTAGATATTTAATTATCTTGACGACTAGTTACGCGCCAAATATGTAAAACAAGATAAAATTCATCATCTGAATCTAAATCCCATCCCATTTTTGCATGTAAGTAAGTGGTGATCCGCTCCGCCGTCTCATACGCTTTGCTATATTTGATTTTCATAAAACCTAGCATTGCAGGATCAAGTGAAGCCTCCTCCTTTTGCTTATTTCGTAAAAATCTAACTAACAAAATGCGCAAATGCGAAACAAACCTACTATAGTTAAAGGAGCTCGTATCAAGTTGCATTGAATATTGCAATTGAATAATATCGATTATCCCACGAATCAAATTTGTAATCTGAATTGTTTCTTGTACTTGAGAAACATCACTCTTAGCATTAACCAGGTGATAGGTCATCAAAACCGACTCACTCTGCGGCAATTTAATCTGCATCTCCTGATTAATTAGATTGACCACTTTTTTAGCTGCCGCAAATTCTTTTGGAAAAAGATTTTGAACTTCCCAACTATTGTTAGCGGGAGCTATATCAATATGATCTTTAATTCGCGTAACTGCAAAATCAATGTGATCTGCTAAAGCAAGATACTGAAAGTCATTGAACTTAATCTGAAGCAGAGGTTCGACCAGCTGAAGTACCTTATTAGTTACTTCAATTGTTTTAGGGTCAAAGCCCTTAACTTGATCCACTTCGTCTTTAGTAACGAAGCGACGTTCAATTTTGCTTTCATCAACAGGATCACCTTTTTTTAGACCAAATCCTACGCCCTTGCCTAGGACTATTTCTTCTTGACCTTGGTTATTTTCAATTAAGGCAGCACTATTATTAAATGTTTTAAGAAATTTCATAATAATTCACCACCTTAGCAAAAAAAGAAAAAGCTATCACAAATAATGATATACCAAAGCAACATTATTTGTAATAGCTAAGACCTGATCGTATCAGTAATCCGCTCACTTACAGTTATTATAATAGCCAATATTGTAAGCGGTGTCAATATAATTTTGTGAAAAAAAGCAAAATATTTTACAATGAACTAAAAAGCGAGGTAATTAAAATGAAATTCGTTCTTGCACCTGATTCATTTAAAGAAAGCATGACAGCAAAAGAAGTCTGCATTGCAATGAAAAATGGTATTCAAAAAGTTATTCCCAATGCACAAATAATTGCGGTACCAATGGCCGATGGGGGCGAAGGTACAACTGATTCACTCGTTGATGCTACAAACGGTCGAAAATACCAAATAAATGTTACCGGTCCGCTTAATCAAAAAGTATCAGCTTATTATGGCATCTCAGGTGATGGACAAACTGCAATCATCGAAATGGCACAAGCTAGTGGTCTCTCCTATGTTGCAAAAAGTAAACGAACTCCCGAAACAATTTTAAAGACTACAACTTATGGAACCGGCGAATTAATTAACGCAGCTTTGAAGCACAACGTCAAAAAGATTATTATCGGCCTTGGTGGTAGCAGTACTAATGATGGCGGTGCTGGTATGGCACAAGCGCTTGGTGTTAAATTTTTTGATCAAAATCATCATGAAATCACCCAAAAGTTAGCAGGCGGTGCTTTAGATCAAATTGCTAATATTGATCTTTCTTCAATTAATCCTCGTATTAAAGATACCAAATTTTTATTAGCCAGTGACGTAACCAATCCTCTAACTGGACCTAATGGTGCAAGTAGCGTCTTCGGCCCACAAAAAGGCGCAGATGATACAACTGTTAAAATTCTAGATCAAAATTTATCTCACTATGCACAAGTAATTGAACAGACTATTGATAAAAACGTCGCCCAAATTTCTGGTAGTGGTGCTGCAGGCGGCCTAGGCGCTGGCCTGATCGCCTTTACTAACGCCAGTATTCATCCAGGCGTGCAATTAATTGCCCAAGAAACTAAGCTTGAAGCCAAGATCAAAAAAGCTGACTATGTTTTTACCGGCGAAGGCGGAACTGATTTTCAAACTAAATTCGGTAAAACCCCTTTCGGAGTTGCCAAAATAGCCCAGAAATATCACGTACCAGTTATTTCTTTAGCAGGCTATTTAGGTCAAGGTATTGATCAACTCTATGATGAAGGATTTACCGCTATATTTGGCATTCTTGCTAAAGCAGAAAGTATTGAACAAGCCTTAAAAGACGGACCAATAAATGTTACCCGTACAACTGAAAATATTGTTCGTTTAATCGCACAAAAATAAGATGAGCTCGATGCCCATCTTATTTTATTTCGTTAATTTCTTAATTAAGCCTTCACAGCCACGATAAATTTCATTATACGCTGTTTCAAAATCATTTGTATACCAAGGATCATCGACATCAGCATAAGAGCCAGCAAACTCTAAAATTTTATGTTCTTTATGCTCTGGGTCTCCACCAGTAATGCGATTCATATCTGCGAAATTTTCTTCATCCATGCAGATTAAATATTCATAATTATCATAGTCTGAGCGAGTCATTTGACTAGCACGATGACCACGATCATATGGAATATGTTTTGCAACTAATTCCCGTTGTGCACGAGCATCAATCCCATGACCTAAAGCATCCTGCGTAGTTGCTTTAGATTCAGCAGTATATTGATCTGCTAGGTTATTTTCTTTTAACAAATATTGCATCACGGCCTCTGCCATTGGTGAGCGGCAAATATTGCCATGACAAACAAACAGAATTTTTTTCATTACTTTTTCTTCCTCTTAGTTAGTCTATTTATAACCGGCCAAATAATCGCCGTAATAATTCCAACTGTTAAGCCAACCCAAATCTCCTGCGACAAAGTTACAAGAATGCCACTATAAACTCGACTTTGCAATGCGGTCATCGCCTCATTTGAGGCAAGCCACAATGCCACAAATGAAGCAATAGTAGTTAGTGCTAGTGGAATTGACGCCGAAGAGCGACCAAATAAAATCAAAATTGCGGCTAACAAAAATAACAAAGCCACTGCAAAAATTGAATACTCATAAATTGTAATAATATGGTTCACATCTTCTGAATCTTCCTTCAATTTATGATTAATTTGCTTGACTAAATATTCATTGATAATTTCTTCCAACTTACTTTTACTAGTTAAGCCTAAATCTTTAGTGGTCAATTTTCCCTGATCATTATATTTTTCACACAATCTATATAGATCAGCATATGATAAGTTAACTTGATATTTCGGCGGCAATTGTTCTAACAATGTCTTTTCCAAACCAGATGCTTCGAGTAACTCAACCCCTGCCTTCAAATTAGGATTATCTGAGTCATCCACTACTCGATTGATTACTTCTTTGCCCATCGCCTGTGTATCGTTTATTTTTAAACTCACATTGCTATTCATTAATAACCAAAAAGATACTGCGGCTAGGCCGACCATTATCAAACGTAGTATTATTTTGACGATGTTCTTCATTTAAAAATCTTCCCCTAACATCTACTTTTTTCAGATGGCAAACAATTGCAAGGCACCATGTCAGGAGCATCCTTTTCTTTCAATTTAAGTTCTTGCTGCATCGTCTTAATATCGCCCTTAGAAAGCGGTGCTTCTTTTAGCAACTGAATTAATACCTCACCCTTGTGCATATCACACATGTTTTGCATCATATGTAAAGTAACTTCAGACATCATTTTGCGCTGACTAATAGTCGGCTTATAAACAAAACACCGGCCTTCTTTACGCGTCTTTAGCAAGCCCTTTTGCACTAAACGCCGCATTAGCGTTTTAATTGTGGAATCGGACCAATCCTTTTTACCTTGTAGTTCTTTGATTACTTGGCCAGTACGAACTTCTCCTAAGGTCCAAATAATACGCATAACTTCCCATTCTGATTGGGTAATGGAATTACGATCGTCTTTAGTTTCTGCCATAAAACATCACTTCTAAATCCAAATTTTTTACTAAAGAACAAATTTTTTCAAAGCCTTTGCAATCCCGTTGTGATCATTATCATCAGTAACATAATCAGCCTTATCTTTGATCTCACTAATGGCGTTACCCATCGCTACTTTCATGAAGTTGGGATTAGAAAACATCGAAAGATCATTGCCTTGATCACCAAAAATCATCACGTCTTTTTGGGCAATTTTTAGCCGTGAAGCCAAATCCATTAAAGCATTACCTTTTGAAGCTCCCAAGGCATTTAATTCAATAATACTGTCAAAACTGCGAACAATGTCATAAGTCTGAAAAGCCCAGTCGGGGAAACTATTCCACAGTTTTTCTACCTGGTCAGCTCCTTCAGTTGAAGTAAAACCGACTTTGTTAAAAGTAAAATCTTTTGGAATTTCTTTTCGGTCTCTAACTTTCATAATATTATCGGTCAAAGCCGCATTAATTTGCATTTGCACAGATAAATCCCGATCAGTTGTAATGAAATACTTAGTCGTCTCAAAATGTACATTTACATGACTTAAACGCTGAAAACGCAACATATTATTGAAGTCTTGATAATTCAATTCCTGACTCATTAAAACACGACCAGAAATTGTTTGAATTACTGCACCATTAAAGACGATTGCGTATTGATCATCACCTTCAATTCCTAATTGCTTAGCAAAGTTCAATACTCCTGATAATGGTCGTCCAGTAGCTAAAACAACCTTAATCCCATTTTGTACTGCGACACGCAACATTCTTTGCGTTTCTGGCAAAATAGTATTATTGCTTGATAATAAAGTTCCATCTAAATCAACCGCGATCAATTTAATAGCCATTTTAACCCCTCGGATCTTAAAAATTACATCTAGCATTAATTATACAAAAAGCCGTGATTTAACTCACGACTTTTTACTTATCGATTATTCAATTAGGATTTTACTTACCCATTTCCTTTTCGACCACTTTAACGATACGGTCTACATAGGCATCAGTTTCTTCTTGAGTTGGTCCTTCAGCCATTACTCTAAGCAAGTCTTGAGTACCTGATGGACGAACAAGTACACGACCATTTCCAGCCATATCCTTTTCCACTGCAGCAATTTCATCAAGAATTGGTTTGTGTTCTTTCCAGCTCTTCTTGTCAGCAACCGGAACATTAACTAGGCATTGTGGGTAATCTTTAAAGTCTTTCAAAAGTTCACTTAATGACTTACCAGTCTTCTTCATTACTAGCATTAAATGCAAACCGGTTAACATACCATCACCAGTATTATGATAATCACTCATAATAACGTGACCTGATTGTTCGCCACCTAGATTGTAGCCGTGAGCACGCATTTCTTCAGAAACGTAACGGTCACCAACTTGGGTACGAACATTCTTCAAGCCTTCTTTTTCAAGAGCCTTAGTAAAACCAAGATTACTCATTACAGTAGTAACAATGGTATCTTTCTTCAAACGACCATGTTCTGCCAAGTATGAGCCGAGTACGTACATGATGTGGTCACCATCAACTTCATTACCATTTTCATCAACAGCAATGCAACGGTCAGCATCCCCATCAAAGGCTAAACCAAGTTGAGCACCTTGCTTAACAACTTCTTCTTGTAACTTTTCAGTATGCGTTGCACCAACATGATCGTTAATGTTCAAACCATCTGGGTGAGTTGCAATAGTAGTAAAATCAACGCCACAATCAGCAAACAGTCTTGAGATCAATGCGCTTGAAGCACCGTTAGCTCCATCAATAACTACCTTAATTCCACCCAAGTCTTCTGGAATAGTATTTTCAATAAATTGCAAGTATTTAGCTGAACCTTCGTGGAAGTCAGTTACAGTACCTAATCCCTTAGCAGATGGACGAGGTAATTTATCTTCCTTAGCGTCAATTAATTTTTCAATTTCGCCTTCCATTTCATCTGAAAGCTTCAAACCATCGCTACCAAAGAACTTAATCCCATTATCTTCTACAGGGTTGTGTGAAGCTGAAATTTGCACCCCTGCATCGGCGCCTTGTGCTCGTACTAAGTATGAAAGACCTGGAGTAGTAATTACGCCAACCTCAAGCACTTCAATCCCAACTGAAAGAAGGCCTGAAATCAAGGCATATTCAAGCATTTGGCCTGAAATACGAGTATCACGAGATACTAAGACCTTAGCTTGTTCGCCGTCTTTTTTGTTCTTAGTTAAAACATAACCACCATCACGACCTAATTTAAAAGCCATTTCTGGAGTTAAGCCTTGATTAGCTACGCCACGAACACCATCAGTTCCGAAATATTTTAACATTTAATAAACAACCTTTCTCAAATTAATTATTTGCATTCTTTACTTTAATTGATATCTGTACATTTTCAGGATCAACGCGAGCAACTCCCTTAGGTAAAACTAAAGGGTAATTCTTTACAGTTGAATATGAGATCCCTTTCAGATCTACATCAACATCCAACTGCTTAATCTTTGCTAATGTTTCCTTTTGTCCATACAGTGTTACCTCATCATTCTTGGCAGTAACCGAATAGACTTTATTATTTTTTTCATTTTTAGGCTTTAAATTTAGCTTAACTTTCTTTTTGAAAAGCGATATTGGCAAACTAGCTTTTACTGTAGATGGATTAATCACTGCATTTAATTGACGCCCTTTTTTATCTTCAGCTATCAAAATAACTTGACGCTCATAATCATGATTAATGCCATTAGGTAAAGGCAACTTGGCAACGATCTGATCAATCTGATTTACTTCGCTTCTAGCACCAGTAACCTCAACTTGCTGCGGATCAACACTAGCCGTACCAATATTATATCCATTAGCAACAGCATTTTTATTATACTCTATTTGAACGGGCATGGTACGAGATTTTCGCCGTTCAATATCAACATTAACTGTTGCCGGGTTAATCGTGTAAGATAATTGACTATTTAGTCCCGTAACTTCTACCTTTACGGTTTGCTTACCTATTTTCTTATGAGTTAGATCAATATAAGCACGGAAGCTTTGAGTATTAACAGTCGAAGTAACTAACGCATTCGAACCCTCCAAAGTTATCTTAACCTTTTCAGGATAACCAACAACATAGTATTTATCTGTATTAACCGAAACTTGCAGAGGAACACTAATTGTCTGCGTTTCATTAGCAGTTTGCCGTGTCTTCTTAGATTCACCCTGTGTAACAAAACCTGTTTGAGTAGAGTCAATGTAAACCACTAATAAGATCGCAAACAACAATGAGATTATTCTGATTACCCAGCGTTTATCCCAAAAGTCTTTCATCGATCTGCACCCCATTTCCAGACTTTATTAATCACACGACGAATCCATGGAACCTTCTTCTCTTCCTTAGGAACAAGTTGAGCATTCAAATACTTCAAATATTCTTCACGAGACAAATCTACTAAAAAGCGCCCGTTTCTAGTAATAGTTACGCCACCAGTTTCCTCTGAGACGACGATCGTTACCGCATCGGTAACTTCAGAAATACCAACGGCAGCTCTGTGACGCGTGCCTAAACGCTTAGGAATCATGCTGTTATCTGACAGTGGTAAATATGCTGCCGCAACAGCAATTCGATTATTATTGATAATTACCGCCCCATCGTGCAACGGCGTATTAGGGATAAAAATATTAATTAACAATTCACCAGAAATATCCGCATCCAGCTTGATTCCAGTTTCAATATAATCATCTAGCCCCGTATCTTGTTGAATCGTGATTAAGGCACCAATTCTTCTTTTAGACATGTATTGAATCGCTTTATCGAGCTCCTGCACCATCTTAACCGACTGTGTATGAGCACTCTCACCTCGGCCATTAAAAATCGGCGTGCGTCCTAGCCGCTCTAGTCCACGACGAATTTCCGGCTGGAAAATAACGATAATTCCGATTACTGCCCAAGAAACAATTTGGTCCACAATATAAGTTACCGCATGCAGTTGCAGTAAGCCGGCAATAATTCTAACAATAAAGATAAAGACGATCCCTTTTGCCAGTTGTACAGCTTTGGTACCACGAATCATCATGATCAAACGGTAAACTAAATACCAAATGATTAAAATATCTAAAGCAATGGAGAAATTATTCCAAGTAAACAGATTAGAAATATTAAAATGCATTGATTGCTCCTTTCTTCTTTAATTATAACCGCCCCAATTTACCGTGCATACATTTTAAATTCTAAAAATAGGTCATTATATTCTTGGGTCTTCTTAGGACCTAAATCTCTAAAGACCTGTAGATTCTTCAACGTACTTTGAGTAGGATAAAACTGCCGGTCATCTCTAACTTTTTTCGGCAATAATTTTTGGGCTGCGGTATTTGGGGTTGCATATCCAACATATTCCGCATTTTGCGCTGCATTTTTAGGTTCAAGCATAAAATTAATAAACTTAAGTGCAGCTTTTTTATTTTGTACAGTTTTTGGAATAACAAAATTATCAAACCACAAATTTGATCCTTGCTTAGGCACAACATAATGCAAGTGAGGATTTTGTTCCATCATTTCATAAGCCTCACCAGACCAGGTAACGCCAATTGCTGCCTCATTTTGCACTAGGTACATCTTCATTTCATCTGAAATAATCGCCTTAATATTGGGTCCCAGACTATTAAGCTTAGTTTGTGCCAAATGTAGTTTAATACTAGATGTGGTATTCATTGAATATCCTAAAGAAACCAATGCCATCCCCATTGCATCCCTAGCTGAATCAACTAGTAAAATTTGCCTACGATACTTTTTACTCCACAGGTCATTCCAAGTCTTAATTGCTCCTGGCTTGACGAATTTATCATTATAAACAATTCCTAGTGTCCCCCAGAAATATGGCACAGAATAATCATTATTTTGATCAAATGACTTATGTAAAAAACTCTTGCCAATATATTTCAAATTAGGAATTTGCTTTTGATCCAACTGATCAAGCAAATGAGCCTTGCGCATTTTAGTTACCATATACTCAGAAGGAATGGTCAAATCATATGCCGTTCCGCCTTGTTTGATTTTGGTATACATCGCTTCATTGGAATCAAAGGTCTCATAGACAACATGATAACCTGTCTGCTTTTCAAACTTTTTTATTAACTTTGGATCTAGATAGTCGCCCCAGTTATAGATAATCAAGTTTTGTTTATTTTTCCCGATAGACGATTTCTCCAAATGATGGGATAAACCCCAAAGGCCTGCACAGGCAATTAAAATAGCTGCAATTGCCATCATAATCTTTTTCATTTAACTAGGCCTCCCATCACACGATGATTTTTCTTTCTGCCCTTTTTAGTAGTAATAAAATAATAGATTCCTACAAGCAACAAGACAAAAATGAACATTACGGTACTTAAAGCATTAATCTCAAGATCGATTCCTTGTCGTGCCCGAGAATAAATTTCAACTGAAAGAGTTGAAAAACCATTCCCAGTAACGAAAAAAGTTACGGCAAAATCATCTAGTGAATAGGTCAACGCCATAAATAAACCGGAAAAGATGCCTGGCATAATAACTGGAATTAAAACATCACTAAAAACCTGCCATGAATTCGCCCCTAAATCACGTGCTGCATCAATAAGCGACATATCCATTTCATTAAGTCGCGGCAAGACCATCAAAACCACAATCGGAATAGAAAAGGCAATATGACTTAACAATACAGAACCAAAATTTAAGCCAATTCCCAATGCTGTAAAAAAGATCAAAAAACTAGCACCAATAATTACATCAGGTGACACCATTAAGACATTGTTTAATGCTAAGGTTGTTTTCTTATTAGATTCTTTTTTCATCGCAGCAATTGCAATTGCACCAAATGTCCCAATAATTGTTGCTATTAAACTGGACAACAGCGCTAGTAGGATAGTTTCCAAAAATATCGCTAATAAGCGATTATCTTGAAATAAAGTCTGATAATGAGCCCATGTAAAGTGCTCAAATTTATTCATGTTTTTACCACTAGAAAATGAAAAGTAAATCAAATAAAAAATGGGTACATATAATAGGATCAAAGTAAAAACAAGATAGATCTTAGCGATTAAATGTCTGTTTCTCATAAATCTACCTTCTTTCTTCTAGCCTTTTTGCTAGTAATCAACATGACTACCACCATCAGCACGATTAAAATTACTCCAATTGTGGCCCCCATATTCCAGTTCATTGTGGTCATAAAATACTCTTCGATAGCAGTCCCTAATGTGATTACCCGATTGCCGCCGATCAGCCTTGTTAACATAAATAATGACAATGATGGGATAAAGATGGCCTGAACGCCGCTTTCAACTCCTGGACGAGAAAGCGGCCATAAAACATAGCAAAAAGTTTGCCATTTACTAGCACCCAAATCCTCAGAGGCATGAATGACTGCAGGATTAATCTCTTTAATCGCATTAAAAATTGGCAAAATCATAAACGGAATTTCAATGTAAGTCGCCACAAAAATAAAAGCAAAATCAGTAAACAAAATATTTACGGGACCAATACCAAATAAATGTAAAAATTTATTTACTAAACCGTCATTACCTAAAATGCCAATAAATGCATATGCTTTAAGCAGCAAATTAATCCATGTTGGCAAAATGATCAATAACAGCCACAGCTGCTGGTTTTTCATTTTAATTAAAAAATACGCCGCCGGATACGAAATTACCAACGTCAACAAGGTGATCAAAAATGCATACCAAAATGAGTTAAGCATCATTTTTAAAAAGGTACCATTTTTAAAAAATTCAACGTAATTTCTGAGCGTGAATGCGTTATTACTATCAGTAAACGAATACCAGAGAATCAATAAAATCGGCAAAATGACAAAGAGAATAATCCACAGCAGATATGGAATCATAAAAAACATCTTTTTATTTTTCATTTTCATCCGCCTCATACTTTTCTAGTCGAGCATCAAAATCGTGTTGGCTTTCATTTAACCGCATGACGTGAATATCTTCTGGATCAAAAAAGAGCCCAACACGTTGTCCCAATTTAACTCCATTAGTAGAATGGATCAGCCATTCATTTTCATTGGCATCAATTGCCTTAATCTCAAAGTGATCACCTAAAAATAATTGCGTCTGTGCTGTAACCACAATCTTCCCATCTTCTGGTTTAACAATATCCAAGTCTTCGGGACGAATAACTACTTCAACCTTTTCATTAGGCTTCATCCCACCATCGGCACATTTAAATTTATTATTAGCAAATTCCACTTCGTAATCATGAATCATTCGACCAGATAAAATATTGGAGTCACCAATAAAACGTGCTACAAAGTCATTCACTGGCTCATCGTAAATTGCTACCGGATTACCACTTTGTTGAATCTGCCCATCATTTAAAACAAAAATTTTATCACTCATTGATAGAGCTTCTTCTTGATCGTGCGTAACAAAAATAAAGGTAATGCCTAGCTTTTTCTGAATTGCCCGTAATTCAAATTGCATGTCTTTTCGTAAACGTTTATCCAAAGCAGATAGCGACTCATCTAATAGTAAAACCTTAGGTTCATTAACAATTGCCCGGGCAATAGCTACACGCTGCTGCTGTCCTCCACTAAGTTCCGAAATTTCGCGGTTAGCGTAACCGTCTAGACGAACCATATGCAAAGCATCTTTAACAGCTGGCTTGATTTCACTCATTGGTCTTTTCTTAATTTTCAAGCCAAACGCCACATTTTGAAAAACATCCAGGTGTGGAAACAAAGCATAATTTTGAAAAACTGTATTGATATGTCTTTTTGAAGCATCAAGGTCAGTAATATCATTACCATCAAAGAGGACTTGACCACTAGATGGCTGAGTAAAGCCAGCAATAATTCGCAAAATTGTCGATTTTCCCGAGCCACTAGGACCAAGTAGTGAATAAAATTTACCAGATTCAATAGTTAAATTTATATCTTTTAATGCTACAAACCCATCATCATATTTTTTGGTGATGTGTTTTAGTTTGATAATATCCATTTCCATCCCTCACATAAAAAACAGCTGCAAGCCTTCCAGCCTGTAGCTTGTCTTTGCTAAAATATTTTACTTTTCTTTGCCGATAATCCTAACTTCTGTGTGTAAGTCAATGTCAAACTTTTCTTTAATTACCTTTTGGATCAAATGAATTAAATTCAAATAATCTGTTGCAGTAGCACCGCCTTTATTCACGATAAAACCTGCATGTTTCATTGAATCTTGAGCGCCACCGATTTGTTTACCTTGTAAACCAGCTTTAATAATCATCGGACCAACAAAGTGCCCAGTAGGCCGCTTAAAGACACTGCCACAAGATGGATATTCAAGTGGCTGCTTATAACGACGTAAAGCATTTAAATAATGCATATGATCTAAGATCTCTAACTTATCGCCTGACTTGAGTGCAAAAGTGGCGCTTAATACAATATCGCCATTTTCTTGAACTAATGAATGCCGGTAAGAAAAGTTCATTTCTGCGTTTGAATATGTTTTAAATTCTCCTGCTCTGGTTAAAACATTAACGCTTTGCACTACTTCTTGCATCTCACCGCCATAGGCACCAGCATTCATAAAAATACCACCGCCAATACTACCAGGAATTCCAGCAGCAAATTCCATTCCGCTCAAACCATGATGAGCAGCCGCAAAAGCTGTATCGATAATCCGTGCACCAGCATCAGCTGTAACTTGATTATCTTCTACTTTAATCTCTTTTAATTCAGTCAAAATAATTACTAACCCATCAATTCCGCCGTCACGGATGATTAGATTTGAGGCATTGCCAATAATTGTTAATGGAATTTCATTTTCACGTGTGACTTTTACTAATTGTTCTACTTCATCAGTCGTCTTAGGAAAGGCCAAATATTCAGCTGGTCCACCTGTCTTAGTAAAAGTATATCTGCTTAATGGGATTTGCTCTTTAATATCAATCCCTTTTTCTTTCAAATCAAGTAATTCCACGCTGTTGCCTCCTTAAAGTTTCTTGTTTTATTTTACCGCATAAAGGCGTTAGCTTCATTAATATTAATGATATACTTTTTTAAAAGGAGAACTTTATGAATTTTATTGCAATGGACTTTGAAACAGCCAACCATTATCCAGAAAGTGCCTGTTCACTTGCTTTGGTAATGGTGAGAAATAATAAAATTGTTGATCGCTTTTATACAGTAATTAATCCTCAAATGCCATTTGACGCGCGAAATATTCAAGTACATCAAATTACAGCTGAGGACGTTAAAAACGCTCCAACAATGGCAGAGGTCTGGCCCCACATTAAAGAATTGTATCAACCAGGAATGCTTGTAGCCGCACATAACGCTCGCTTTGATACTAATGTCATGCGGCAAAGCCTGGCACGTTACGGTATTGAGGAGCCCCACTATTTGGTCATTGACACTTTAGCTAGCAGTAAATTACTCGAACCAGAACTGCCTGACCACAAATTAGACACAGTTTCTGAGGCCTTAAACGTTGAATTGTGGCACCACCATAACGCATTAAGTGATAGTGAAGCATGTGCTGGGATTTTAATCAAGCAAGAAGAGCAATTTGGTGATGAAGCAATCAAAAATTTGGTTTATCAGATATGAAAAATCTCTAGGAATTTTGATCCTAGAGATTTTTGCTTTACTTATTAAATTCAGTTAACGCAGCTTTGACCCATTCTTCATTGCGCTTACCATGAGGAGTAAATTCAACAACCCGTTTAGTTGAATCCCAACTATCGTCCACTCTGGTAATCGTGAGTTGCAAATACTCATCTGGCAAATCATTCATTACTAGTTGTGGCCATTCAATTACCACTAAACCTGGTTCTGCTAAATAGCCCTCCAAATCAATCGAGGATAAATCATCATTTTCCAAACGATAAAAGTCCATATGAAAGAGCGGCAACTTAGCTTCTCGATATTCACGCACAATGGTGAATGTAGGACTCTTAACAGGCCGATGTATGCCTAATGCTCGTCCTAATCCTTGAGTCATAGTTGTCTTGCCTGCACCCAAATCACCATTTAATAGTAATAAATCGTGGGGCTGGGCCGTTTTGGCTAGGGATGCACCTAATTTCTGCATTCCATCAGCAGAATTAATTTCTAACTTTGTCATTACTTTTCATCCTTTGCTAAAGCTTGTGCGGCAGTAACAATTGCTAAATCATAAATATCTTGTTCACTGCAGCCTCGAGATAGGTCATTCACTGGAGCTGCTAAACCTTGCAAAATTGGACCAACAGCAGTGAAGCCACCTAATCTTTGAACCATCTTATAACCGATATTGCCTGATTGTAATTCTGGGAAAACAAAGACATTCGCATGTCCAGCTACCTTTGAGTTTGGAGCCTTCTTTTCACTAACTGCAGGTACAAAAGCGGCATCAAATTGCAATTCACCATCAGCTGGAATTTCTGGATGATCCTTTTGGAACATAGCTGCTGCATCATGTACCTTATCAACCATTGGTCCTTCGGCTGAACCCTTAGTTGAAAAGCTCAAAAATGCGACCTTAGGATCAATTTCGGCCATCTTGGCAGTCAGAGCAGATTGATAGCCAATTTCAGCTAAAGTTTCTTCATCAGGATTAATGTTGATGGCACAGTCGGCAAAAATGTAACGCTCATCGCCCTTTTCCATTACGAAAGCGCCGGATACTCGATGCATCCCCTTAGCTGCATGAATTAATTGTAAAGCTGGCAAAACAGTGTTAGCCGTTGAGTGAGCAGCACCGGAAACCATACCGTCTGCTTTTCCCATCTTCACCAACATGGTACCAAAGTAATTACCTTGAGCTAACTTGAGCTTTGCTTCAGCAATACTGGTATCTTTTCGTCTAGCTTTAACAAATTCCGCTGCCATTTGATCAAGTTCATCATAATGATTGAGGTCATAGATCTTAACACCAGCTAAGTCTAAATTATTTTCTTTAGCTAACTTAGCAATCTCATCTGGATTTCCAATTAAAATTGGTTCGATAATGCCATCTTGTTTCAAATTAGCTATGGCAGTAAGAATTCTTAAATCATCGCTTTCTGGAAAAACAATTCTTTTCTTATCTTTTGCTGCTTCAACTTGTTTTTTGAATAATGAAAATACGCTCATTTTTTACCTCTTATGCTAAATCAGATTTACTTATCGTTTCTGGCAATTGCCAGTCAATCGGCGTTTCATCAAAGTTCTTCAATGCCATATTACACCGCGAAAACGGTCGCGAGCCAAAGAACCCTCGATCAGCCGAAAATGGACTTGGATGTGATGATTTAATGATAAAATTCTTACTTTGATCAATTAATGGAATCTTGTTTTGAGCAAATCGACCCCACAAAATAAAGACGACTTTTCCACGCTCACTCAGAGCCTTAATTGCAGTATCAGTCACATCTTCCCAACCTTTGCCTTGGTGACCGTTAGCATGCCCATACGGTACCGTCAAAACCGCATTCAGCAAAAGCACACCTTGATCGGCCCACTTTTTTAAGTAACCGTGATTAACAGGCCGAGCTCCGACATCATCATAGAGTTCCTTATAGATATTTTTAAGTGATGGCGGCAAAGTTGTACCTGGCATGACGGAAAAACTCATTCCATTAGCTTGACCAGGATTATGATATGGATCTTGACCCAAAATTACCACTTTAGTTTTAGCAAACGGCGTTAATTTAAAAGCCGTAAAAATATGATACATATCAGGATAAATTTGTTTAGTAGAATATTCTTCTTTTAAAAAATTATGCAATTCGTGATATTTCTCACTTGCAAAAACAGGATCCAATACTTGATCCCAATCGTTGCCAATTAATTCTTTAGCCAAGTCTTACACCCTCTTTTCTTCTCCTCTTTATGGTATCATTAATTTAATACTAAATGGGAGAGAAATTATGATCAAATTAGTTGCTTGTGATCTTGACGGAACATTGTTTAATTCAGAGATGGCTGTTTCTGCTGCTAATGCAAAAGCTGTGAAAAATGCACAAAGTAGCGGCATTGAATTTTTAATTGCGACTGGCCGGGCCCCACGCGAATCACGTTCAATTCTCAAAGATGCTGATTTGCATACCGGTTTTATCAATCTTAATGGTGCCCTGGTTTTTGACGAAAATGAGCAATTAATGATCAAACACAGCATTCCCAAGGCAAAAGCACAACAGCTAGTGCATTTACTACATCGAGCAGGCTTTTACTTTGAAATTTTAACTGCCAATCAGGTTTATAGTGAAAATCTAGATCAACGTATTTCAAATGTAGCTCATTTAATGGTAGATCTAAATCCTCTACTTGATTTTCGTCAAGCTGTAGCAATTTCTGCTGGTAATAAGACTATTATGAATATGAAACAAATCCACAGTTTCGATAATTTATTGCAAGATCCTAAAATAGAAGTAATGAAAATTATTGCTTTTGACTCTCGGGGACATGAAGCTTTTACCGATATCAAAAAAGAAATCGCTACAATGGGCGATCTAGTAGTAACTTCAAGTTCATCTTCTAATATTGAAATCAATGACCAACATGCTCAAAAAGGTCTTGCCTTACTTGATTATGCCAAGTTAAAAGGTATCAAGCCTGAGGAAATCGCTGCAATCGGTGATAATTTAAATGATGAGAGTATGATCCGAGCAGCAGGTACTGGCGTTGCGATGGGCAATGCGATTCCAGCTATTAAGAAAATAGCTCAGGTAGTCACCAAGAGAAACAATGAAGATGGAGTAGCTTATATTTTAAATAAATTTATTGCAGATAATAACAATATTTAAAGTTATGAGGTGAGTAAGTATGCGATTTTGGCTAGAACTTAATCAGGAAAAGGATTACGGTCAAATTCCTGTGCTTAATCAAAATGGAAAAGCTGAATTTTTTATTCAAGGCAATCTTGATAATCCAAACCACACTTTATATCTAAATAATTTCCGTAAACAGGAAGTGGGACGTCTGTTTTCTGATGGTGCGGGCCTAATTGCTTCGTTCACAATTGATGTCGTCAACCACTCTTTAGTAGGCGTAAAAAAGTTAAACACACCTACTGCAAACATATTCTATTTGACCCAATTAAAGTATATTGTTACAGGTAGTATTAAACGTGGTACTTATACTTTTCGTTCTGGAATCAAGAGTGTAGCAAGTGTCCAAACAATCATGGGAGATCGCGGAGGCGTTTTAATTTGTGATATTACTAAGCCTGAAGACGTCCCCTTTATTCTTTTGACATCCGTTCTATTTACACAATGGCATGTTACGCCCTTGAAACTGCCTAGTTTTCCGCCAATTGGATTTGAGGTAAATCCAAATTAAACAAAAAAAGCAGTCATGAAAATTTTCATAACTGCTCTTCTAGAAAGTTATATAGATATAGATGTATCTTCTGCCATAAAGTTTATATTTATTAAGTAATAAGGAATTATTAGGCAGAGACTGAATAATGAAGGTTAAATCTAATTTGATTCAATCTCCATAGTTTATTATACTTCGTTCAGCCAAAAATACAAGGGCTAGATGTTATTATTTTACTTTAAAGATAGTTAAAGAATGCCTTTAGAGCTAGCTTATAGCTTAATAATTTGTTATTTAACTTAGTACATCTATTTTTCTAAATAAGACAACTTTAATTTCTATTAAAAAATATAGTGAAATGATCAAGTGATTTATCAATGGCTTGATCATTTTTATTTACTTTATCAACGAACTTGTTTTTAACTATCAAACTATATAAAAAAGAGCCAAATCTAATGATTTGACCCTAAAAATTCTAGATTATTAATCTAAATTATTTTTTATGAATTAGTCTTGGTAGTTTACCAATTCTAAGAATGATTCTGGTACTAATGAAGCACCACCAACCAAGCCACCGTCAATATCAGGCTTAGCCATTAATTCCTTAACGTTAGCTGGTTTTACAGAACCACCGTATTGAATACGAACGTTTTCTGCAGTTTCTTCGTTGTACAAGTCCTTAACAGTTTCACGAATAGTCTTGCACATTTCTTCAGCTTGATCTGATGAAGCAGTCTTACCAGTACCGATAGCCCAGATTGGTTCGTAGGCAATAACAAGTGAAGATACTTGTTCAGCAGTTAAGCCGTCTAAAGCAGCCTTAATTTGAGCAACTACCCAGTCTTCTTGCTTGTTAGCTTCACGAGTTTCAAGTGATTCACCACAGCAAATGATTGGCTTCAAGCCATTAGCAAAGATTGCCTTAGCCTTCTTGTTAATGTCTTCGTCAGTTTCGTGGAAGTAACCACGACGTTCTGAGTGACCAATAATTACGTAGTCCATACCCATTTCTTTCAAGACCTTAGGTGAAGTTTCACCAGTGTAAGCACCTTCGTCTTCAAAGTAACAGTTTTCTGCACCGATATGTAAGTTTGAGCCTTCAGCAGCTTTTCTCAAAGCGTCAAGGTCAACTGCAGGTGCACAAATAAGTGATTCAACCTTACTTGGGTCTGGTAACTTATCCTTAACAGCGTTAACGAATTCAGTAGTTTGTTCTGGATTCATATGTAACTTCCAGTTACCAGCAATAATTGGTGTACGACTCATTAATCTATTGTCCTTTCCTTACTATTACTTGTCTGAAACGCAAGCGATACCTGGCAATTCTTTACCTTCAAGGTAGTTAAGTGAAGCACCACCACCGGTAGAAATGTGGGTAATCTTAGGAGCAATGCCTAATTGCTTAGCAGCAGCAGTTGAGTCACCACCACCGATGATAGTAGTTGCATCCTTAAGGTCTGCCAATGCACGACCAACTTCCAAAGTACCTTCAGCGAAGTTAGGCATTTCGAATGCACCCATTGGGCCGTTCCAAACAACAGTCTTAGCATCCTTCAAGATTTCCTTGAACTTTTCAACAGTCTTAGGACCGATGTCAAGACCCATCATGTTGTCAGGAATATCATCACCAACAACTTCACGTGAAGCATCATTTGAGAATTCAGTTGCGGCTACGTTATCTACAGGAAGAACGATCTTGTCGCCAGCCTTAGCAAGTAATTCCTTAGCAAGGTCTACCTTGTCAGCTTCAAATAATGATTTACCAATGCTGTGGCCTTGAGCTGCTAAGAATGTGTAAGCCATACCACCACCGATTAAAATGTGGTCTGACTTAGGAATTAAGTTTTCGATAACACCAATCTTGTCTGAAACCTTAGCACCACCAAGAATAGTTACGAATGGGTGTACTGGGTTTTCAACAGCATCACCTAAGAACTTGATTTCCTTTTCAAGCAAGTAACCAGCTGCTGCAGGCTTGCCAGCTTCCTTCATAGCAGTTGCGATACCAACGTTTGAAGCATGACTTCTGTGAGCAGTACCAAATGCATCATTTACAAACATGTCGCCAAGACTTGCCCAGTATTCGCCAAGCTTAGGATCGTTACCTGATTCACGCTTACCAAAGTCGTTGTCGATGTCTTGGAATCTAGTGTTTTCAAGAACGATAACGTCTCCATCCTTCATGTTGTTGATAGCGTCTTCAACTTCTTTACCTTCGTTTGATGGTACAAAAGTTACAGGCTTCTTAAGAAGTTCACTTAAACGTTCAGCAACTGGCTTTAATGATAATTCCTTCTTGTCAGCATCTGACTTAACACGACCTAAGTGGCTAAGTAAGATAGCCTTGCCACCGTGTTCAATGATGTACTTAATAGTTGGAAGTGCAGCAACGATACGGTTGTCGTCACCAATAACGCCATCCTTAATTGGAACGTTAAAGTCTACACGTACTAAGACCTTTTTGCCTTTAACATCAAGATCGTCAACGATTAATTTAGCCATTATAATCCTCCGATTATTTTGATATTTTTTCTTCAAAAAAAGGCGGAAGGAAGAATCTCCCTCCGCCTTCTCAATTACCACTTAACTATATAATCAGTTAATTAAAATTAATGATTAAAGAGTTGCAAAGTGTAATAAAGTACGTACCATTTGGCAAGTGAATGAGTATTCGTTGTCGTACCAAGCAACAGTCTTAACTAATTGCTTGTCACCTGCAGTGGTTACCATAGTTTGAGTTGGGTCAAAGATTGAACCAGCAGTCATGTTAAGAACATCGCTAGAAACAATGTGGTCACCGTTGTAAGCAAATGATGGGCTTTCGTACTTCTTCATAGCTTCGTTAACTTCGTCAGCAGTAACCTTCTTGCTCAAGATTGATACTAATTCAGTTTCTGAGCCATCTGGAACTGGAACACGTTGTGCGTGACCGTTCATCTTACCGTTCAAGTTAGGCAATACCAAGCCGATAGCCTTAGCTGAACCAGTAGTATGAGGAATGATGTTTTCAGCAGCAGCACGAGCGTCTTGTTCCTTACCACTACGTGAAGGACCATCCAAAGTCATTTGAGTACCAGTGTATGCGTGGATAGTAGTCATAGTAGCAACTTCGATACCGAATTCCTTGTCCAAAGCGTTAGCCATTGGTGCAAGTGAGTTAGTAGTACATGAAGCAGCTGAAACAATCTTGTCATCAGCAGTCAAAGTGTCTTCGTTTACTGAGTAAACGATAGTCTTCAAGTCGTTACCAGCTGGAGCTGAGATCAATACACGCTTAGCACCTGCATCGATGTGAGCTTGTGACTTAGCCTTGCTAGTGTAGAAACCAGTACATTCAAGAACGAAGTCAACACCATCGTTCTTAACCCATGGAATGTTTTGTGCTTGTGGTTCTGCGTATACGTGGTAACTCTTACCGTCAACTACGATTGAATCTTCAGTTGATGAAACTTCGTGGTTGAAAGTACCATGAGTAGTGTCGTACTTAAGCAAGTAAGCAAGCATTGCTGGAGTAGTCAAGTCGTTGATAGCAACAACTTCAATGTCCTTTGACTTTTCGCCAAGGTCCATAATACGACGGAATGCTAAACGACCGATACGGCCGAAACCGTTAATACCAATTTTAACT
This sequence comes from Lactobacillus sp. UMNPBX1, assembly GCF_002554085.1. Classification (NCBI taxonomy): domain Bacteria; kingdom Bacillati; phylum Bacillota; class Bacilli; order Lactobacillales; family Lactobacillaceae; genus Lactobacillus; species Lactobacillus sp. UMNPBX1. The sequence goes on along the minus strand of NZ_PCZI01000001.1, from coordinate 262,563 downwards.
GTCATAACCTAAAGTCCTCCTTAAGAACTATAAACAACATTTATTTTAAACGGGATTTCATTTCCCCTTTAAAATCATATTTGAGGCGCCCTCATCAGTGATTAGCCAGGTTTGATGAGGCGCATTAGGCATATAAGCTTTAATTGCTTGAGCCTTTCGGGCACCACAAGCAAAAGCAAATATGTGGGGTATTTTGTATAGGTTCTCGAACTGCAATCCAACCTGGGTGATGCGGTCAACAACCTTGCCATATTCATCGAAGAAACACCCGAAACATTCGGTGACGGCTCTCTTCTCACGAAGTTCAGATAGCTTAATTGAATTATAGCCTCTGCGCTGTGCCATCTCTTGAGCTAACCCAATACCATGAATCACAGCATCACTTTGAGAAATGTCTTGCAGAACATCTGCGATCGAGGACTCACGAATCAAAGATTTGTAAGCATCATCTGAGACCTGCTCAGGTAAATATAATGTCTTATAAGTACCTGAAGTCTTAGCAGCCATTTCTTGGACGATTGTATTACTTTGCGTCTCTACATTTTCGCCCAAAGCTCCTCGACCTGGAACAAATTCCAACTGGCGATTGTTAGCTAAATCTGGTGATAAATACTTAGCAGATCTAGCTAACGCCGCTCCACCTAGAATTGTAACTATTGAATGGCCTAAAGGCAAGAGTAAATTCAAAGCTGAACTTAATTTTTCTCCCATCTCCTCATATACTCGGTCTTGGAAATCCGCATTACCAGGGACGATCAATGTTCTTTCAATCCCTAATTTTTTGGCTAATGCTACTTCCGTTTCACCGGCATTAAAGAGGCGATCAAGCAATGGTCCTGCATCTTTTAATGTTTTCTCACCCTTTTCAGTTAAAAACATCCCAAAACTTTTTGTTTCAATCAATCCTAATTGACTTAAGTACTCAGTCTCAGTTCTGATGTTTCTCTCTGAAAGCCCTAAATGCTGAGCAACACTCCGGCGTCCAATTGGCGCATGTAGCGAAATCTGCTCAAGGACAAGATACCTTTGTCGAAGAATCTTTAAGACGTCGGGAACGAGCGCTTCGAGCAAAGAAAAGTCCGAATCCATCGTTCCCTCCTTTCCATGGGACATCTATCGACCACCTACGTGTCGTTTTGTGTCCCAGAATGCTTAAAAATATAAGAGAAACGTACTTTTCATTCAATTCATACATTTCCCAATCGACACTGTTAGTATAACAATGTATTTTTCGTAATTCAAGAAAAAGATACACGATTTTAAAAAAGTCGTAAATCGAGTAAAATCATTTTTATTTCATTACTTTTTTTGATATACTACCATTTGAGAATCATCTGGGCCCTTAGTGTAATGGATCGCACATAAGATTCCGGTTCTTAGAATCTGGGTTCGACTCCCAGGGGGCCCATATAACTACATGTTGAAGAATACCGCCATCTCGGTATTCTTCTTTTTTTATACCAAAAAAGCATTCCTCACGGAATGCCTTTTTCAATATCACAATTATTTAGTGCTTGTAGTCATCAACTCAGCACGTTGTGCTAACTCAGTGTACAAAGTTGAGCCTGAAACAGATAAGCCTTCAATTTCACGGCGAGTGTTGAAATGATGGCCACCCTTATAAGTACCATTTGCTGCTACACGGAAGATGTAGTCGTTAAAACCAATATAGAATTGATTGTGGTTGCTGTCATAAGCAAAACCTTGAACTGGTGAACCAGTTACGAAATTACTTTGAGTAGCACCGATTTCTTCTGGAGTCCAAGTGTCACCATTTCTAGTTAACTTCCAGTATTCATATTGGTGACGACCACCATTGTGGAACAATGCATACATAGTATTGTCGCCAACAAAGGTTGCATTATGGAAGTAACGAGGATATGCACTGCTGCCGTTCCAGGTCTTAACAGTCCAGATTTTGTTAATCTTCATATCACTCTTTCTTACTTGCATAATTTCTTCTGAAGCTGTTGAATTAGCAGTCTTATTGTTATTAGCCAAAACATAAATGTAGCTTGAAGAAGAGCCAAGTGATTGACCATGACCTAGCTTAATGTATGGTGAAACTTTAATATTGTTTGCGTAGCTTCTAAAAGTGCTCCATCCCATAGTAGTTAAGTTTTGAGCAGCATATTTATTCTTAATTGCATTCAAGTTGTAAGAAACAAGATGTCCTCTTGAGTCGCTACTGCTAGTGTACATAGAAGCTGTAAAAATACCATCATTAACAGTAATACCTTCAGGAATTACCCCAACTTGTCCCATTGCATCAGCAGCTTGACCATAGCCTAAGCTGACAAAACGTGGTTGGAACAAACGAGTGCGCAAAGTCATGCCGTTACCTGAATAGCTATTTGAGCTAGTTTCTGAACGATAACCGTGTGCCTGATTCCAATTTCTTGATGATCCCTTTGAGCCACCATTCCAAGTATGAACTGCCTTAGGACCACTCTTAACAGAAGCACCTGCACTAGTAATTCCTTCATTTGTATCTGAACGAACAGTTACATTAACGCTTGCCTTTGCCCTGCCATATGAATAATCTACCTTAGTAGTGCCGGCACGGCTTGAACTAACAGAGCTATGTGAAACATTAACCTTATCCGGATTAATTGCAGTACCTTGTCCATCTGTTGCATAGTTAATTGCATCCCTAGTTGGAAAACTGTAGTTGCTGTTGTGAACTAAGCTAACATCTTGAGCTACTGAAATTTGGTTTCTAGCAAAAAAGTTTTGACTTACCCAACCTACATTGCGTCCATCGACAATAATGTACCAGAAGTTACCTTTCTTGGTAGAAACATACTTCTTAGATTGAATTTGACCATGCTTAAAGTACTTGGTATTTGAAAATGCACCTGATGGTCCTTTTTTAGATACATTATGATAAATAGCGTAATTACCATTGCCAGCAATCTTAGTAACTGCCTTGCTGTAGCTTTTGGCATCTACCTTGCTTTGACTAATGGCAAAAACACCACCAACTAATGCAGCACTGGCCACAAAAGTTAATAACATCTTTTTCCCTTTTAACATCCTTATTAATCCTCCCATATGAAAAAATCACGTTCATTTTAGCACAAATTTATCAAATGAAACATCTAATTATTAAAAAATTTCCTGAACAACAAGGCTTTGAAAACGCTTCTGTTATATAATTAAAAAGTTCACATAAATATATAAATAGTAATAGGGAGAAATTTTATGGTCGAATCACAAAATAATTCCAAAAAGATGATGTGGACCACCCTAGCAATGATGGCCTTCTCTACCGTGTGGGGCTTTGGTAACGTTGTTAATGGGTACGTCTACTTTGACGGGACAAAGGTTGTCTTTAGCTGGATCGTCATGTTCCTTCTCTACTTTGTTCCTTATGCCTTAATGGTTGGTGAACTTGGAGCTACCTTCAAGAATGCTGAAGGTGGGGTTTCCTCTTGGGTAAATGCCACTATGGGCGCAAAATGGGCCTACTACGCAGGTTGGACCTACTGGGCTTGCCACGTTGTTTATATTTCCAGTAAAGGTACTGGTGGTTTAAGAGCGATGGCCTGGGGTATCTTCGGAAATACAAAATGGTATGATGGCTTACCTACCGCTTGGACACAATTTGCTACATTAGTAGTCTTCTTGCTTTTCTGTTGGGTTGCAAGTCGTGGTATTCCAGTATTGAAAGGCCTAGCAACAATTGCTGGTTCTTCAATGTTTATCATGTCAATCTTATTCATCATTATGATGTTTACCGCACCAGCTATTAATCCTTCTGCTGGTTTCCACAGTATTGACTTTAACTGGAAGAATTTGATGCCAACCTTCAACGTAAAATACTTTACTTCTCTTTCAATCCTAGTATTTGCCGTTGGTGGTTGTGAAAAGATCTCCCCTTATGTTAATAAGGTTAAGGATCCTTCCAAAAACTTCCCTAAGGCTATGATGGCTTTAGCAATCATGGTTATGGTATCTGCTATTTTAGGTACTTTTGCCATGGCATTAATGTTTGACCCTAAGGTGGTTAATGCCAACCTTAACGAATACATCTCTAATGGTGCCTACATGGCATTTGACAAGCTGGGCGAATATTACCATGTTGGCGGCTTGTTCATGTACATCTATTCATGGTGTAACGTAATCGGTCAATTCTCAACATTAGTAATCAGTATCGATGCACCACTTAGAATGCTTTTGGGTAGTAAAGAAGCTAAAGAATTTATTCCAAAGGGCTTATTAAAACTCAACAAGCATGGTGCTTACATCAACGGTATCTGGATGGTTGTTGTCCTCTCTGGTGGCTTAATTGCTATTCAAGCTTTAGTACCAAATGCTCAAGCTGTTATGGCACAATTAGTTAAATTAAATTCAACTACTATGCCACTTCGTTACCTTTGGGTATTTGCGGCATATGTCGCTTTAAGAAAACAGCAGCAAAAGTTCAACACTACTTATCAAATGACTAAACATCAAGGCTTAGCCTATACTGCCGGTATTTGGTGTTTTGTAGTTACTGCTGTATGTTGTATCTTGGGTATTTACTCACCAGATCCATTTACCTTATTCCTTAATATCTTGACGCCAATCATTTTGATTGCATTAGGTTTAATCTTGCCAGGAATTAAGAAATATCAAGAAGCTAAGGCAAAATAAGATTTAAATAAAGAATTTTAAAAAGGAAGCAATTTCAAAAGACTGCTTCCTTTTTAGTGTATATTTTTATTTATTAGCCCAAGCATTTACCAATGCCTTGTACTTGGTTCCTGCACCTTTACTGCTTCCTAAATATGAATCAGCATTTCCATAACCAGTATTGCTTACATTGGCAAAGCCCATTACTCTATAATTTCTGTTAATCAAATTCAAGTAGTGTCCTGCCATTTTATAGCCGTTCGTGCCCTTTACGGCCGCATCATAAGTTGCCGTCCAAGTTGGACTATACTTCGCCGGCTTCAACGAATGATTCTTTTTTACATCATAATTCCAACTTTTCTTTTCAGAGAACCAAGTATCAACCGGATCTAAACCCACACTTTGAGTAGCGATGTTTTCCAAACCAATCGACTTGAAATAATGAGTATGCTTTAAGCTACCACGTTTTTGATAGTCAGCATTTAACATTGAGGCTGCTGTCAAAAGTGGTGATACCTTAAGTGAGCGAACTCCCTCATTTCTGCGTACTCTATTGACGCTATCCAAATAAGGCAATACAGCTTTAATATTCTTAGCACTAGTTGCATCATCATTTGAATGCAAGTCAACGTATTCATTGTACCAACTTGCCTTAGGCTTTTTACCTAAGCGACCTGTTTTCAATAATTTCACTGCTGATCTAGCGGAACTCCTTTGCCCTTTAGTCAAAGATTTGTTTTTAGATAGATATGTCATAAAATCAACGGCATTTTTGGCTGCCTTAACTGGCTTGGAATTCAATACAGTTAATGACAAGGTCACCATCACAGCAGAAGCACCTGCAATTAAAAATCGTTTCTTCATTCTTTTTCTCCCATATTAATATATGTGAACTACGATTTAATTGTAGCACATACACTAATGGAAGATTTTCCTTTTAAATTGCATTATTCATCCATCTTTACCATTCCGCTTTTTAATCTGACGATTAATTTTTTGAATATCTTTTTCTTGCGTCAATCTAATCACAATCCAAATTATGATATATACAAAAATGAAGATACATAAAGTTTGCCAATCTATAAGCCAATGATTGAAAAGCATCATAATAGAAAACAACGTAAATGTACCAATTAAATGTAACAACAACGCAATTAAATATGACAGATTAGTATCAAATAGAAAACTCAATTCACCAATCAAACCACTACAAATGAAAACAACAATTACGCTCATTAATGGGATATTAATTGCACCTACACTATTTGATACTATTCCTAAAATAAGCAAGCAAGTAATTGCACCAAATCCCATTCCAGTTACAAAAAAATCTAAAATTTTATGCCAAATTTTCATTTTATAATCCCAGTTTCTTTTCTAATTCAGGTAAATATCTTCTTGAAACATCAGTCTTCTGTTTAAAAGCCAGTTTTGCAATCATATTGCCCGTAAATCCCGCCTCGAGTGCTTCAAGATAATTCAAATTAATAATCCCATGTTTTGATACCTGTACAAAATCATTATTTAATTTCTCTAAAACTTGATATAAGCGACCTGTAGTTTTAATGACAGCACTTTTGGTATAAAAAGTTAATTCTGTTTTTTCAACCTCAACTTTGATAATTTCTTCAATTTTAATAGTTAAAATCCGATCTTCAGTTTTTACCGGCAGAATTGAATCTACCTTTTTACCAAAATCTTGAATATAAGCCAATAAATTTTTTACTTCTGCTGTTTCCTCTAAAGAAATTACTTTGATCTTAATTTGATCTTTTTTCAAATTAGAATCTGACTGAAATTCTACATTCACGTGTTAGTTCTTCCTTCTATCAAGCATGACTGCGAGACATATTACTATAACTGTCAATAAGAGTGACATAGCTATTATTACCAATACATTATCCCCGTTAGTTAATTGATGAGACCCAAATTTAAAATGAATCCCTAAATATTCAATCAATTTTTGACGCATTTCATCTGGAACATCTTCCTGACTTAATTTATTTAAGAGCAAGCTTCTAAAACTTCCCGCTTCATAACTACTTGGAAACAATTTTACTATATTTTGCGCAGTTTTTGATAAAGTTCCATAAGGCATGTAAGTTGCAACCATAAATCCAGCTGCTGCTCCAATTACCGCCGACAAACGACTAAACGTTGTTGAAGAATTGATAAATAAAACGATAACTAAGTTTAATAAAGTTGCGCCAATTGCACCTAATAACATAAAACCTAATGCTGACCAATATACAGTTGATTGAATATTCACCTTATCAACCACTGAAAAGTAAATTGCCATCACTAGAAAAGTAATAACCTGCATCAAGAAGCTTATTATTAATGCTGAAGCTACGTAGGCCATGCTTTCACTAATTGGAGTTAAATTCGTTAACTTCATATCATCAATTGCTCGGCTTTCCCTATCCTTCACCATTTGACCAAGTGCTTGAAACGAAGTAGTAATGCCTGCAATTGAAACAATACCGCCAAGCATCCAGAGGTCCAATAATTGTTTTGCATGACTAACATTTTGCCAAGAATCAACAAGATTTTGTTGTAAAAATCCAATATAAATTACAAATGAAATTAGTGCACCAAAACATGACATTACTACACCTGGTTTATTAGCAAAATAAATTTTGATATTTCTCTTCATTAAGGCGAACATTATTGAAGCTCCTTTCCAGCAATCTTGATAAATGCATCATCAATTGACCCTTTTCGATATTCAAATGTATCAATCTTATCTTCAAACTTATGTAAAAGGTCTATGACCTGATTACTATTAAGCCCATCGATTTCAATTTGATCATCTGACTTAGAAATTTGTTTAAAATTAGTAGAAAAAGTTTGCCCTTGTTTTAGGCGAATTAGCAGCCGATTGGGTGCATACATCTCTTTAATTTCTTCTGCAGAGCCTTCTGCTAAGACATTGCCATTTTCCAAAATATACATCTGATCAGCATTTTCGGCTTCCTCTAAATAGTGCGTAGTTAAGAAAATAGTCAGCCCCTGTTCTTTTTGAAGCTTTTGCAATAAATCCCAGATAACAATTCTTGTTTGTAAATCTAACCCTGTTGTTGGTTCATCCAAAAATAAGATATCTGGATGATCAATTAACGCTCTAGCAATATCCACTCTTCTTTTTTGCCCACCAGACAAAGTACCGTATTTTTGATTGAGGAAACTTCTAATACCAATCAACCCAATCAATTTTTCTAACCACTCTTTAGAAAAAGTTTTGTACATCCTTGCCCTTAAATATAGATTATCTTTGACAGTCAATACATCATCTAAAACACTATTCTGAAAGACTACCCCGATTTTTAGATCCTTAGCATACGTGATAGTGCCACTAGTTGGTTTCAATAGGCCAATCAGGATGTTAATAGTAGTAGATTTACCTGCACCATTCGTGCCCAAATAAGCTACCAACTGTCCACGATTAATCTTCAAATTAACCTTGTTCAAAGCTAACTTCTTACCATATTTTTTAGTTAGATTAAAAGTTTCAATTAACATAAAAAGACTTCCTTTCTGAATTCATAATCAGAATACAGAAAAGAAGCCCTTTTGTACTTAAACCTCAAATAAGTGGTTCATTTTTACACACAAAGTGCAAAATAGCTAAATCAAAATTGCATTATTCATCCATCTTAACGTATTGTCCTTTTTCATCTACAACACCTTTGAAATGATGCATGCTGCCATCTTCAGCCTGAAATTCACCTAAGTCAATTTCCCCATAGCCCTTTGTAGAATCAGTAACCTTAACATCATCAAAAGTTTCTCTGAAAAATTGATGAACAATTCTACTCTTCAACCGTATATCCTTTGAATGCTCAAAGGCTGCAGACAACGTAAAGCCCTCATCTAATTGTTCCTTGATAAAAACAATTAGATACAAGGTCGCTAAATTATAGCGGCGCACACCACTTTGATCATCTGAAATCGGCTTAATGTAGCCCTTAGTTTCCCAATAGCGCAATTGCCTTTGAGAAACACCAGTCAATTTACTAACTTCACCGATTCCAATTTCTAAATTTTTAAAAATGTCATGCATAATTTTTTTAGATTTCATCCTGATACCACCTTACAGTATAGTTATATTTTATATATTGTTGTTATCTTTTGCAACACAAGTGTTAATTTATCTAACTTATTTGTAAGATTATTTGACAATGGCAAATTTTAAGCCTATAGTTTTTATAGTTAACTTTTATAAGAGAAAGGAATATTACATGAATAAGCAACCAACGGATATTCATGGAAAAGCTTATAATCGAAACCTACTAGTTTTAGTTTTAATTATAGGTTCTTTCTGTACTGTATTAAACGGAACACTGCTTTCAACAGCGCTTCCTTCAATTATGCGTTCATTTAACATCAGCACCGCAACTGCTGAATGGCTTTCAACAGCCTTTCTGTTAGTTAATGGTGTTATGATCCCAATTTCTGCATGGCTAATCAATCGCTTCGGTTCAAGAAAAATGTATTTGTCAGCCATGTCAATCTTCTTTATTGGAACAGTGATCGCCGCAATTGCACCCAACTTTGGCACCCTGCTTGCTGGGAGAATCATTCAGGGATTAGGCGTTGGCGTTACTATGCCACTTTTACAAACAATTATGCTTTCTATCTTCCCAGCTAATAAGCGTGGTGCAGCAATGGGAACTGTTGGGATTGTTATTGGCTTAGCACCGGCAATTGGACCAACATTATCTGGTTGGATTGTTGATAACCTTTCTTGGCGTTATCTTTTCAGCATCATTGCCCCAATTGCGGGAATAGTAATTATCTTAGCTTTCTTTTTAATTAAAGATGTTTTACCAACTAAGAAAGAAAAAATTGATGTTTGGTCAGTAACAACCTCTACTCTAGGCTTCGGAAGTCTGTTGTATGGTTTTTCAGAAGCTGGTAACAAAGGCTGGACCAATCCCGAGATTTTAGGATTTATTGGATTTGGAATTATATTTGTAATCTTATTCGGTATCCGCCAATTGAAAATGGATGACCCATTTTTGGACATTACCGTTTTTAAACACTTTGAATTTTCACTGGCAGCTGCCTTAAGTGGTATCACCAACTTAGCGATGGTCGGCATTGAAATGGTTTTACCATTATATATTCAAAATTTGCGTGGCGTTTCTGCCTTCCATTCAGGTTTAATGTTACTACCTGGTGCATTGATGATTGGTATTATGTCGCCAATTACTGGCCGTTTATTCGACAAATATGGTGCACGTAAAATGGCAATTACTGGTATGACTTTGTTGACCATTGGAACCATTCCATTTGTCTTTTTAACTGAGCAAAGTTCGTACACGATGATTATCATTCTTTATGCAATCAGAATGGTCGGTGTAGCTTTGGTAATGATGAATGTTACTACATCTGGTATGAATTCTTTACCATTAAACAAGATTTCTCACGGTACTGCTGTTAACAACACTTTCAGACAGGTATTAAGTTCAATTGGTACTGCAATTCTAGTCTCTGTTTTAACTACAACTACCAATAATAATATGCCTGGTAAAAGTTTACTTCATGCACTGCCACTTGAATACAAGACTAGAGCAATCAGTGCAACTTTAGACGGTTTTCATGCTTCATTTGCAATGAGTATCCTCTTCTCATTAATCGCATTAGTTCTTGCATTCTTCTTAAAGAAGGGCAATCGAGCACGTGAACATCAAGAAAAGGTGGATGGTTAAATGATACTTTTAATTCTAATCGTAGCTGCAATTATGTTTATTTACTTTAATATCATCCCTGGAAAAAGGCATACTTTTATTGCATGGCTATCATTAATCATAACAATTCTTTGTGTTGTCGGCATTGTAGAACATGATTATAATCACTGGGGAATGAAAACTAAAACAACCTCAAGCACTAACACTCTAGTTTCCAGTGCTACTCCTCGCCTGCCAATTTTGCTTTATCAGCCTTTAGGTAATGGAACTGAAAAAGTTTACCTTTATAAAACTGGTCAGCTTCAAAAGAAGCCAAAATCTATTAAATTAGATAAAGTATCGACAAAAGTAAAACGAAGCAGCCAACCAAAAGTAACGATTAAGACTACTCGCTACACCTATAGCAATACCTTTAATCAAATAATGTTTGGCGTCTTTGGTCATGACAAGGAGTTAAAACACAGAGAATATATTTTTTCTATTCCCTCCAACTGGAAAGTAATGTCAGTTAACGATGCCAAGCAGTTGCAAAAACAAATGATGAAAAAACAGCAGTTTTTAAAACAAAAATCAGCCCAATAAAATAATGAAGCTCAAACTTTGATCATGATATGAACCCCGAAATTCGGACATGAATTTCGGGGTTTTTATTTATGGCTAAATTATCTAAACATGACAAAATTGATATTTACAATAGCTGGAAAAATTAAATTCATTTTAACTCAAATTTTACTATATGATTTAAGTTAACTTAAATCACCTTTACAAACGCTTATGAAATATAACTTAACTAAATCTAAATGTAGAAAATTATTTTTATCATACTGCCTATTTCAATTGCATCCTATCATTAAAGTAATTTTTATAAGCCAAATAGCCACTAATCACGGCTCCAAGGCCAGTGGCAGAAAGCAACATAAATGTAATCATAATCTGATACTTAATTGCATAAATGGGATTTACACCAGCAAAAATTAAGCCGGACATCATTCCTGGCAAATTTACTAATCCTACAGTTTTAGCCGAATCTATCGTAGGCTGCATCGCAGTCTTAATGCTCCTTCTTAAAATTGACATCGATGCAGTTTTAATATCACTACCCAAAGCCAACTTTTCTAAAACTTGTTGATGCAGATCATTAAAGCTATCATTCAACGCTTTATAGCATAAGCCAACTGCCACCATTTCATTTCCAGCAATCATCCCCGTAATGGGAATGACCTGCATAGGGACTGGTTTAATTACGCCAGAAAAAATCAGAATTCCTAATGTCACGTAAGTCCCTACCGCTTCGGCTATTATCGAATTCCAAATATTCCGCCCCGGATTAGGATCACGCTGATTAGCATTCCAAGATGCATTAAAAATTATCACAATAGTTGAAACCAAAGTTAGCCACAAGGCATTAACATGAAAAATAAACTTCAAAACGTAGCCGATTACGACTAACTGAATTATCGCCCTAATCACGCTAATTAAAATATCCTTGGTTAGTCCTAACTTTTCTTTCGCAGAAATTCCAATGGAAACTAACACCAGTGCAAAAGCTAATACTAACGACCAGTTGCTAACTACAACATTTTTCATTCGATTATTCCGCCTTTTTTTACTCTTAAAATATTGCTTGCTTCATCAATTTCACTTTGATCATGTGTAACTTGAATAATTGTCACGCCTTTCTCAGAAACATCCTTAATCAAATTATGTACAATATCTTTACTTTGATTATCAAGCCCGGTAGTTACTTCATCTAATAGCAATATCTTTGGTAAAAATATTATGTTTCGAATTAACGCAACTCTTTGCTTTTCACCACCTGATAAAGCAGTAATCTTTTTATCTAAAAAATCAGCAGAGAGATCAACTTGATTAAGTAAATCAGCTATTTGCTTGTCATTTACATCTACTTTTCTAATTTCATACGGGAAAATCAAATTATCTCTTACTGTTTGCCCAAATAAAGACGGCTGCTGAAAACAATATGAAACTTCTCTACGATATTGAACTGGATTTAAGGAGCTAATGTTTTTTTCTTGATATAGAATATCGCCTGAATTAGCACTAATTAAATTTGCAATCAATCGTAAAATCGTACTTTTTCCTGCACCTGATGGGCCAATTAAGGTTAGAAAATCGCCTTTATTAACCTTAAATGATACATCTTGCAATATTTGTTTTTTATCTGCACTATATTGGATATGTTTTAATTCTAATATTTTCATTCTTTTGCCTAACTAAATAACTCATTTTTCTAATTATACAACTAAAAAAATAAAGGAAATCCAATATTTTCATTGAATTTCCTTTATTTAAATTAATATCGATAATGATTACTTAGTCAACTTTTGTTTACTTTCAAGTAATTCAGCACGTTGAGCTAAGTTCATGTATAACTTGTTGTTGTAGGTTGCGATACCTTCAATTTCACGACCAGTGTGGTATTGGTAAGTATCCTTAACTTCACCATCAGTTGCAATCTTAGCAATTACGTCATTGAATGCAAGGTAGAAGTTATTGTTCTTGGCATCATAAGTAAACCCTTGAGTGTATGTGTTTGCTACAATGCCACCCTTAGTTGCACCTACCATAGTTGGATACCAGTTATCGCCTTTGCGGTTGAATTCCCAGTATTCAGTTTGGTCTTTTTCTTTATTATAAAGAGTTGTGTAAAGCTTGTGATCATTTACAACAACACCATTATTGAAGTAACGACCGTCTGAATCACTACCGTTCCAGCATTTAATAGTCCAAATCTTGTTAATGTACATATCGCTCTTCCGAATTTGGATTAACTCTTCAGACATATTGCTCTTGTATGAAACCTTATTATTGTTATTTAGAACGTAAATGTATTTATCAGTTGAGCCCATTGCTTGACCGTGACCAATTGGAATATATGGACTAACTTTAATGTTCTTAACGTAAGAATTGAACTTCTTTTGGCTCATATCAAGTAAGTATTGTCCGTTAAATGCATTGGTTAAATGGTTAAGATTATATCCTACAATATGACCATTGCTAATCAGGGTACTACTTAATAAACTAGTGTACAACCAGCCATTTGACATGGTAATTCCTTCAGGAATATGACCTACACGGTTAATATAGTCATCATTTTTAATGTCACGGTAAACACTTAATAAAACTGGTTGGAAGAAGCGAGTAGTGAAATCTAATTTTCCGCTTTCACTATCATAAGCATGCTTATTCTTATCAGGAGTAAAATCAGTCTTAGTTACATAGTTAGCAGAACTTCCGTAGTAAGTCTTCCAGGATTTCAAATCGCCGTTAAATGGCTTAGCTTGGACGCTATCAGCATCAGCAATTCCTTCCTTAGTACTCTTTCTGACAGTTACCTTAACAGTTGCCTTTGCTTTACCATAGCTATATTTAACATTATAGGTACCTGGAGTTGAGCAATCGATTGCATCTTCTGAAATCTTAATATCTGCTGTATCAATTACAGTACCCATATAATTGGTTACATAACTTACTGCATCAGTTGGATCAAAATCGTAGTGACTATTTTGTACTAAACTGATAGTCTTTGGTACAGCGATAGCATCTCTTGTAAAGTAGTTTTGGTTAACATAACCAACTTTACGACCATTTACATAAATACGCCAATAAGTTGCATCCTTTGTCTTAATTCTCTGGTCAGATTGAATATGAGCATATTGATAATCGCTAGCATCAGCAATCTTACCGCTAGGTTTACCATTACTAATCTTTTTATAAACAGGATAATTCTTATTGCTACCTACTTTAACCATTAAGTCATAAGAAGTACTTGTTTGAGCTGGTCCCTTCTTCGCACTGGAATCAGTCTTAGCAGTATCTGTATTACTATCAGTAGTTTTAGAATTATCTGCAAATACTGCATTTGTAGAACCAATTAACAAACCAACACCCAGTGCTACAGCTGAAGTAGCAGTTAAAATTTTATTTGAATACTTCAAACCTATCCTCCGTATCTTATATTTTGCATTTTACTTTTATATTATAATATATAAACACTGTTAGCTAAAATACATTTTTATTACCATTGTTACCATTGAGCTTCTTTATTTGACACTTTCATTACGAAGTGATTTAATTAGCACTGTACTTGAAAGAGTGCTAATTAATACGAAATCAATTAGGAGGCAAATTTATGCTAGTACCTACAGTTATTGAACAAACTGCTCGTGGTGAACGTGCTTATGACATTTACTCACGCTTATTAAAAGACAGAATTATCATGCTTAGCGGTGAAATTAATGACCAAATGGCTAACTCAATCATCGCTCAATTACTCTTCCTTGATGCTCAAGACAATACCAAGGATATTTCACTTTATATCAACTCACCAGGTGGTGTAATCACCTCCGGCTTAGCTATCATGGATACCATGAACTTTATTAAGTCAGACGTATCAACTATTGCAATTGGTATGGCAGCTTCAATGGCTTCTATCCTCTTGACTAGTGGTACTAAGGGTAAGCGTTTTGCACTTCCTAACTCAACTGTTTTAATTCACCAACCATTAGGTGGTGCTCAAGGTCAACAAACTGATATCCAAATTGCAGCTAACGAAATTTTGAAGAGCCGTAAGAAGATCAACGAAATTTTGCACGAAACTACCGGTCAACCTTTGGAAAAGATCCAAAAGGATACTGAACGTGACAACTACTTAACTGCTGAAGAAGCCAAGGAATATGGTTTGATTGACGAAATCATGGTTAATAAGAAGAAGTAATTAATTATTAAAAATTATTCACACTCTAAAAGGAGCTTGCACTCATTGTGCAGGCTCCTTTTTCTTATTCTCTTAAACTCTCAGCTAACTCATGTAGTTTCTTAAATCGGTGATTAACTCCTGACTTCGAAATCGGACCATCCGGAATTTGATTAGCTACTTCCTTTAAAGTTAATTCTGGATGCGCCAATCTAAAACGCGCTAAAACTTGCAATTTCTCTGGTAGATCATCTAAGCCGTTTTCTTGTTCAATCAGCTGGATGTCTTCTACCTGCTTAGCTGAAGCTGAGGCTGTTTTTTTCATATTCGCGGTATCACAATTAACCAAGCGATTAACCGAATTTCGCATATCTCGCATAATACGCAAATCTTCAAAGTTAAGCATTGCATTAAGTGCACCCACTATATGCAAAAAGTCGCCAATTTTTGCGGCTTCTTTTAAATAAACAATATAGCCTCTTCTACGTTTAGTTGCTTTAGCATTTAAATAAAAATAATTATTCATCAACTTACATAAATCCTCATTATGGTCCTCATAAGTTGAATAAATCTCCAAGTGATAACGACTCGTTTCTGGATTATTGACACTACCTCCGGCTAGAAATGCACCGCGTAAATAGGACATTGCTCCTTCACGTGAAGTCATAATTCTCTGAGGAATTCGCGTTACCAAACCTTTTTCAGGATCCCAGATTTGTAAGTTTTCTAGGATTTCTTGTACCTTCTGATTCAATCGTACCAAATATTGATTATTTTTTTTCAATTTCATCTTGCGCGAGACAATCAACAATGGCTCAATACCATAAGCAATCTTAATCAGCTTAAAAATTCGTCGAGCAATCGCAGGATTTTCTGTAGTGATATCTAGGCTAAATTGATGATCGTGCAAGTTTAATACACCATTCATTCGCAAAAAAGCAGCTAACTCTGCTTTGGCATGCTCTGGATGCACCTCAAGCGAAGTTAGCTCCTTTTTGACTTCACTAGCATAACTAGCCATCATTTTCCTTCATTCTTTTACGTGACATTGATTCAAATGCCAGATTAATAATTTCTTTTCCTACCTTTTCACCATCATGAAATACCAATCCATGACGTTGATCGATAAAGTCATCAGTAATGACACGGCAGTTTTGCTTTCTTAAGCCTTCAAAGTCATTCTTAACAGGCTCAAGATAAGCATCATAATCTTCTGGGTGAAATTTGCTCATATCAATTTTGGCACCATTAACCAGAGCGGTATTGATATAATTTCCACCTAAGTGATCGTTAATTACCTGTACGTGTTCCGCATCACTAAAGTGATCTGTCTCACCACGCTGAGTCATGATATTGCAAATATAAATAACCTCGGCGTCAGTCTCACGCACTGCTTCACCTAAATTAGAGATCATTAAGTTAGGTAAAATTGAAGTAAATAAACTACCTGGCCCAAGTACGACTGCATCAGCTTGCATAATCGAAGCCAGTACTGGTAAAACAGCTCTAGGCTCTTCATCCGAATTAGTATCGGTCACCCAGACACGCTTAATCCGCTTATCTTTAGATGTGATTTCAGTTTCACCAGACTCCGTAGTTCCATCCACGAATTCTGCGTTTAAAGTCAATGGTTCATTGGAAGCTGGAAAAACATGACCATCAATTTTCATCATTTTTGACAAAGATTGAACTGCATCAAAGATATTGCCATGCATTTCATTCAATGCCGCAATAATTAAATTACCGATTGCATGTCCTGAAAAAAAGGAATCGGATGAATCAAATCGATACTGAAAAATATTCTTTTCTTCCTGAGGTAAGTCACTAAGTGATACCAAAACATTACGGATATCACCAGGTGGAACTACGTTAATAAAGTTACGGATTGAACCAGATGAACCGCCGTCATCTGAAACCGTTACGATTGCAGTGATTTCCGCGTTTTGATCTTTCAAGGCATTCAAAATAACTGGTAAACCCGTACCGCCACCAATTACGACTACACGGGGACGTCTGCCTTTAATCACGCGAACAATCCTTGTTTCTCCATATGGCACAGGTGCGCACCTACTTTCTAATATAACGACTCACTTCACGGTGAGTAATATCGACTGGATATTTTTTAGCTAAATCTCGTGCCAACTGTTGGGCAATTGAAACACTCCGGTGTTGACCCCCAGTACAACCAATTGCAATGGTCAACTTTTCCTTCCCTTCTTTGATATATCCAGGGATAGCTGTTTCAAGCAAATCAAGCAATTTTTTATAAAAGACCTGTGTTTCTTCTTTGTTCATCACATAGTCAAATACACGCTTGTCCAGTCCCGTAAATGGTCTTAATTCTGAAATATAAAATGGGTTAGGCAAAAAACGCACATCCATTACAATATCTGCATCAATTGGCATCCCATACTTAAAGCCAAATGACATCACTTCAATTGAAAATGGCTGCCGCTTGCGATCACTAAATGTATTGATTAATTTTTGCTTTAATTCCTTAGTCGACAAGTTTGACGTATCGATAATATAATTTGATCTATTTTTAATTGGCATTAAAATACGACGTTCTTCTTGAATGCCATCAAGCAAGCGACCTTTGCCATTATTGGCTAAAGGCGGAAGACGCCTTGTTTCTTTATAACGAGCAACCAAGACATCATCGGAAGCATCCAAAAATAGGATAGTAGCTTGCACATTGCCATTATCTTCAAGTGAATTAACTTCATCCAATAAATCGCGATAAAATGTCTTAACTCGTAAATCAATTACTACGGCTACCTTATGAAAGTCATTGGAATTATTAATTAAATCCCAAAAACTACCTAATAAAGTTGGAGGAAGATTATCGACTACAAAGTAGCCCATATCTTCTAAGTCATGAGCGACCACAGTTTTACCTGCTCCGCTCATGCCTGTGACTATTAATAATTGTTTTTTCTCATCAGCCATGCTAAAATCCTCCTCTTTACAAATTATATCATACCGGGTGTGTCATAATTGTGCAAAAAAAAGAAGCCTTTCGGCTTAAATTTTTATCAAATATTAACGGTGCATAAATGCAACCACAATTTCATTAATGCCAAAGACTAATAACCAGAATGCAACTAACCATACTAAGCTTAAGGCTGCGATTACTGGATTAATAATTAAGAAGAAGGCAATAATCAAACTTAAAATATTCAAAATCAAGTTAAATACAAAGTATCCGGTTGAAAATGCACGTAAGTGCCATGACCAAGCAATACCTACAACTGAATCAACAAAGAACCAGATTGCAAATAAGTAAGCGATAGTCAAACCACCAATATCATATGAGCAAATGAACAAGATACCGATAATGATATCTAATACACCTGACACAATTGCTACCCAACTACGTGAGAAAAATTCACGAAAGCGTGAGTAAGCAGCCAACCATACAATACCTTGAACGATTGATACAATAGCAAAAATCAAGACAAATGCATGCAACCCTTTAGCTGGGTGACGTAATAACACGAACGCAACTACGACCATTAAGATACCGGCAATAAATGCGCCCCAGTCAAAGCCGCGATTATCTCTAGAACTAGAAAAAATATCCATTTTTATTCCTCCTTGCAGACTATTTTACACTTATTCAAGGTTAATAAAAACTATTGGCTATTGTCTTCTAGCCTATTTTTTTGCTTCTTTTGTTAGTTTAGTATCGCGTTCTAAGACTGGTTTCAAATACTGACCAGTATAGCTTTCTTTAACTTTCGCTACTTCTTCTGGCGTACCGGTAGCCACAATTTGACCGCCACGTTCCCCTCCTTCAGGACCTAAGTCAATCAGCCAATCTGCATTTTTAATTACATCAAGATTATGCTCAATAATTAAAACCGTATTGCCTTCATCTACCAACCGCTGCAAAACTTCTAATAAACGCTTGATATCATCGGTATGCAAACCGGTAGTTGGTTCATCAAGAATATAGAAATTTTTACCAGTAGAAAGTTTTTGCAATTCAGCAGCTAATTTCATTCTTTGAGCTTCACCACCAGATAAAGTTGTAGCGGATTGACCTAATTTCACATAGCCCAAACCTACATCAACGATAGTCTGGAGTTTACGCTGAATCTTAGGAATATTTTCGAAAAACTTAGTTGCTTCATTAATCGTCATATCAAGCACTTTAGCAATATTCTTTCCCCGATAAGTTACTTCCAATGTTTCAGAATTATAACGAGTGCCGTGACAAACCTCACATGGTACATATACATCAGGCAAAAAGTTCATTTCAATCTTGATAATTCCATCACCATGACAGGCTTCACAACGTCCACCTTTGACGTTGAACGAAAATCTTGCTTTAGTATAACCACGCAATTTTGCTTCATTAGTTTGAGCAAATAAGGTTCTGATATCATCAAAAACACTAGTATAAGTTGCAGGATTACTACGTGGTGTTCTACCAATAGGGCTTTGATCGATATCGATGATTTTTTCAATATTCTTGTAACCCTTGATTGACTTATACTTACCTGGCTTAGTTGAATTATTGTTTAATTTTTGGGCTAAAGCGCGTTTCAAGATCATATTAACCAAAGTAGATTTACCAGAACCTGAGACACCACTGACCACAATAAATTTGCCCAACGGAAAATCAACATTAATATTCTTTAAATTATTTTCTTGAGCTCCAGTAATTGTAATCTTTTTACCATTGCCTTTACGACGCTTCAATGGAACCGGCACAAATTTTTTACCAGACAAATATTGCCCCGTTAAAGAATCAGGATTCTGCTCTATTTCTTTAGGAGTTCCTTGTGCCATAACTTTACCACCGTAAACACCGGCACCAGGTCCCATATCAACCAAATAGTCAGCTTGCCGCATTGTTTCGTCATCGTGCTCTACCACAATTAAAGAATTGCCTAAATCACGCATTCTCTTTAAAGAAGCAATCAGCCGATCATTATCGCGTTGATGCAAACCGATAGATGGTTCATCCAAAACATACATAACTCCCGATAAGTTTGAGCCAATTTGAGTTGCCAACCGAATACGCTGAGCTTCACCACCAGACAAGGTATTAGCTGATCGAGAAAGAGTTAAATAATCTAATCCTACACTATCCAAGAATGAAAGACGATCGCGTACTTCCTTTAAAATTGGCTTAGCAATCATAGTCTCTTGCTCGCTTAATTTGACGTCCTTAAAGAAATCAAGTGCTTTATCAATAGAAAGCTCCGAAGCTTCCGCGATATCCTTGCCCATGACTTTCACTGCTAATGCTTTTTCATTCAAACGCTTGCCGTGACAAGTTGAACAAGTAAGTTCAGTCATATATTTGCCCATCACATCACGCATAAACTTGGACATTGGTCGTTTATAACGCCGCTCAACATTGGCCATTACTCCTTCAAATGGTTGAACGGTATCATTAACGCCAAAGTCACCAGTTACATGGAATTTCACCGGCTTAGTTGAGCCATGCAGAATAATGTCGCGTTGACGTTTAGTTAGTTTATTAAAAGGCTTATCCATCGGAATTTTTAATGCCGTGCAAGCTTGTTCCAACATTTCAGTATAGTAATTGGAAGTCTTCCATGGAGCCAGTGCACCTTCAGCTAAAGATTTTGTTTTGTCCGGAACAACCAAATCTTCGTCTACTGCTAACTTCATCCCTAACCCATCACAATCAGGGCAGGCACCAAATGGTGCATTAAAGGAGAACAGTCTTGGTTCCATTTCACCCACAGTAAAGCCACACTTTGGACAAGCATAATACTCAGAAAAGTTAAGCATTTCACCGCCAATTACATCAACATTCATGTAGCCATCTGACAAACGAAGTGCAGCTTCAACAGAATCAAATAAGCGAGACTTAATGCTATCCTTAACAATCAAACGGTCAACGACAATATCGATTGAGTGGCGCTTGTTCTTAGCTAATTCAAAATCCTCACCAATTTCGTGCATCTCACCATCAACAATTACACGAACATATCCTGCACGTTGTACTCGCTTAAATACTTCCTTGTGTTCTCCACGCTTAGCACGAATAACTGGCGCTAAAATTTGAATTTTCGTTCTTTCTGGTAAAGCCATCACTCGGTCAACCATCTGATCAACTGATTGTCGTTGAATCAGCGTCCCATCATTAGGACAAATTGGATGGCCTACTCTGGCCCAAAGCAAACGTAAATAATCATTAATCTCAGTGACGGTCCCAACTGTTGACCGTGGATTATGTGACGTTGTTTTTTGATCAATTGAAATTGCTGGATTTAAACCATCAATTGAATCCACATCTGGTTTATCCATTTGCCCCAAAAACTGTCTAGCATAACTAGAAAGTGATTGCACATAACGTCTACGCCCTTCTGCATAAAGCGTATCAAAGGCTAAAGAACTTTTACCTGAACCAGATAAGCCAGTAATAACTACTAACTTATCCTTAGGAATAGTTAAATTAATGTCTTTTAAATTATGTTCACGTGCTCCGCGAATAACGATCTTATCATTTGCCATTAAAATTCTTTCCTTTTCTTGTCTTCGGTTTTCTTGATGATTTTTGCAATTCCATAATTGCATCCCGCAAGTTAGCAGCTTCTTCAAAGTCAAGCTTCTTAGCTGCTTCTTGCATTTGCTCTTGCAAGTTGCTAATCATTGTCTTCTTTTGCTTAGCCGACAATTCATCAAAATTAAGATCTGCAAAACTATCAGATTTTTCTTCTTTTTCACTCGACGGTTTAGTAATCGAAATTACGTCTTGAATCGGCTTAATGATTGTCTTAGGCGTTATGCCATGCTCTTTGTTAAATTCCATCTGAATTTTACGCCGACGCTTGGTAGCTTTAATCGCTGCTCTCATGGAATCAGTAATCGTATCAGCATACATGATTACTTCACCATTGGCATTACGGGCGGCCCGTCCCATAGTCTGAACCAGCGGCCTATATGCTCTCAAGAAGCCTTCCTTATCTGCATCCAGAATTGCTACCAGTGAAACTTCCGGTACATCGATTCCTTCCCGCAACAGGTTAATTCCAATTAAGACATCGAACTTACCTAACCGTAAGTCACGCAAAATTTGCATTCTTTCCAGCGTCTTAATATCAGAGTGCAAATAACGTACTTTAATTCCTAAGTCC
This sequence comes from Lactobacillus sp. UMNPBX1, assembly GCF_002554085.1. NCBI lineage: Bacteria > Bacillati > Bacillota > Bacilli > Lactobacillales > Lactobacillaceae > Lactobacillus > Lactobacillus sp. UMNPBX1. The sequence goes on along the minus strand of NZ_PCZI01000001.1, from coordinate 240,415 downwards.
TTCAAATAATCGGTTAAGTCTTCCGCCATTTTTTTGGTCAAAGTAGTAACAAAGACTCGTTCATGACGGTCAATCCGTTTATTAATTTCGCCAACTAAATCATCAATTTGCCCCTCAATTGGCCTTACTTCAATCTTGGGATCAAGCAATCCGGTTGGTCGAATAATTTGTTCAACCTTATGATCTGTTCGTTCAAGTTCATAATCACCTGGGGTAGCTGAGACATACAAAATTTGATTAACATGCTTTTCAAATTCGGATAGCTTTAATGGACGGTTATCAAGTGCAGATGGCAAACGGAAACCATAGTCAATCAAGGTTTGCTTACGATTACGGTCACCATTGTACATTGCTCTAATTTCAGGCATAGTAGCATGTGATTCGTCAATTAAAATTAAGAAATCATCTGGGAAGAAATCCAACAAAGTATACGGTGGCTCTCCTGCTTTTCGTCCTTCCATATGCCTTGAATAGTTTTCAATTCCGTTGGTATAGCCAACTTCACCCATCATTTCCATATCATAGGTAGTACGTTGCTTGATTCTTTCAGCTTCAAGCAATTTGCCTTCGCCTTCGAACTTTTTAACCTGCAATTTCATCTCTTTAGAAATTGCTCCCAAAGCTCGCCGCAATTGCTCGTCATTGGTCATAAAGTGCGTAGCTGGGAAAAGCGAAATACTCTCACGCTCACCGATCACCTCACCGGTTAACGAATCAACTTCAACAATGCGATCAATTTCATCACCAAAGAATTCAATTCGATAAGCATGATTAGAATTGCCGGCTGGAAAGACCTCAACTACATCCCCGCGGACCCGAAAACGACCGCGTTGAAAGTCAATATCATTACGATCATATTGAATATTTACCAAATCACGCAACAAGGTATTACGGTCATATTCTTCGCCTTCATGGATCATCAAGACACTGCGCGCATACTCTTTAGGATCACCCAAACCATAGATACAAGAAACCGAAGCAACAACTACTACGTCATTACGCTCCATTAAAGCTGAGGTAGTAGCATGCCGCAACTGATCAATTTCATCATTGATTGCCGAATCCTTTTCAATATAAGTGTCTGATTGTGGAACGTAAGCTTCTGGCTGATAATAATCATAGTATGAAACAAAATATTCAACTGCATTATTAGGAAAGAAACTTTTAAACTCACCATATAGTTGCCCTACCAAGGTCTTATTATGCGTAATAACTAGTGTAGGCTTATTCAGCTTAGCAATAATATTGGCCATGGTGAAAGTTTTCCCAGTACCAGTTGCACCTTCCAGAATCTGTTCTTTATATCCTTTTTTAAATCCAGCAGTCAGTTTATCAATAGCTTGCTCTTGATCACCGGCTGGTTTAAACTTTGATACTAATTCAAATTTGCGATTTTTTTGTCGTTTAATCATAAAAAACTCCTCAAGAAAAAAGTTGGACAAGCATAGTCCAACTTTTTAATTAGTATCTATATTTTACTACCGCGAACGTGCTTTCGCACGAAAAATGCTTAATTATTTAAGTAAATCTGCTAAAGCCTTTTGATAATCTTCAGCTGCCTTTTCTGCAGTGGCAATGTCTTTTTTGTTTACACCAACATAGGCCTTAATTACTGGTTCAGTACCTGATGGGCGAAGTGCTACCCAGGTTTCATCATCTAAAAAGTACTTCAACACATTAGATTCTGGGAACCCTTCTAATGGTGTCTTCTTGCCATTTTCAATAGTTTCTTTTTGCAAGAAATCTTGAATCTTAAGCACTTTACTACCGCCGATTTCGGTTAAGTGCTCATTACGCAACTTGCTCATTAATTCGGCCATCTTCTTTTGACCACCAATACCTGGCATTTCAATTGCACGGGTAATTTCATAAGCAACGCCATACTTTTGCCAAATTTCTTGCAAACCATCAAAGACAGTCATCCCACGTGAAGCATAGTATGAAGCAACTTCGGCAAACATCAATGCACCCTGCATGGCATCCTTATCACGAGCAAATGGTTTAAACAAATAGCCATAGCTTTCTTCAAAGCCCATCAAGAACTTAGCATCACCAGCTTTATTCATCCGGTCAACTTCTTCACCAATGTACTTAAAGCCCGTCAAAACATGCTTAGTCTTAATACCAAAGTCCTCTGCAATCTTAAATGGCAAAGCACTAGAAACAACTGAAGTAACGATCTCATAATCAGGGGTTAATTGACCATTTTCCTTCATATGAGCCAATAGGTAGTAAGCCATCAAAGTAGCAATTTGGTTACCAGTCAAAACTTGGAAATCACCATCAGTTTTTCTAACTGCTGCACCCATTCTATCAGCATCCGGGTCAGTAGCAATAATGACATTAGCATTTACCTTATTTGCCAACTTAAAACCAGGTTCAAAAACATCACGGTATTCTGGATTAGGCTTAATTGTGGTTGGAAATTCTGGATCAATGATTGATTGACTTGGCACAGGAATCACATTATCAAAGCCGCCTTGTCTGAAAGCACGATCATAAAGCATCTTGCCTGTACCATGAAGTGGAGTATAAATGATCTTTAACTTGTCAGCGTTGGCCTTAACCATCTCTGGATCAACAGTTACTTGCTTCAATTCATTCAAGTAATCTTCATCAACATCTTCACCTATTAACTGCAAGGTGCCATTAGCACGCAATTCTTTTACTGGTGCAGCCTTGACAGCAAAAATATCAGTTACTTTTTGAGCATAAGCAAAAAGTCGATCTGCATTATCTGGTGCCATTTGTGCACCATCTTCACCGTAAACTTTATAGCCATTGTATTGCTTAGCATTGTGTGAAGCAGTGATATTAATTCCAGCGAAAGTATGCAAATGACGTACTGCATATGAAAGTTCTGGTGTCGGTCTTAAATCATCAAATAAGTAAACATAAATTCCGTGTGCACCTAAAACTCTGGCAGCATGTTCTGCAAACTCTCTTGAGTGATATCTTGAATCAAAGGAAATAGCTACCCCACGCTTTTTAGCATCAGCACCATTTTCTTCAATTAAACGAGCTAAGCCTTCAGTTACTCGACCTACAGTAAACAAGTTAATCCGGTTGGTACCGGGTTCAAGACGACCACGCATCCCCGCAGTACCAAAATTAATATCCTGTCCAAAGGCATCTTCGATCCATTTTTCATCCTTACCCAAAGTATTTAATTGATCTTTTAAATAATCTGGTAAATTAGTAGCTTTTTGCCATTCTGTATAAATTTCTTTAGCGTCCATCAATGTCCTCTATTCATTAAAAATTGGATTTCTAAAGCGCTTTCAAACTGTTAACAATTTTCTATTATCTGCTATTAATTATAAAACTTATTAGTCATTAATTTAAGCTTTAGACAAAAAAAGACATGTCCAATACGAACATGTCTTAATGAAAAAACGGTTCTATGATAAATCCTGTTGATAGATTTCTATGATATTCTATCAATAGGATTTTTTGCATTAAAAAAGAGGCACAAGCCTCACTGCATAATGTCCTTTGAAACCACTCTTTAGAAATTAAGGTGAATTGCTTATGTCCTCTTGCAATGATTGTATTAAATTTTCTCTGAATATTAAAGACCCTTTGTTAGAATTTTTGGATATCTCAACTGGCAAATATCGTAATCGTGAAGCCAAGTTCTACCACGCTATTGTACATTTAGACCATTGCTTAAACTGCGGCTCAGATACCATCGTACATAATGGTCACCTATATTCAAATGTGCGTTATCCTGCTTTAGATGCTAGTCTACCTGGCTTTATCAGAATAGCTAAAGAAAGAATTATCTGCCGTAATTGTCAGACGAATTCGATGGCTCAAACGGAACTAGTAGATAAATACTGCTGTATTTCTAATGCCACCAAGCGTAAAATTATTGGCTCTTTAACCGAAGACTGGTTCATGAAGAGCATTGCCAGACAAACTTCAACTTCAGCCAATACCGTGCAACGCGTACTAGAGAAATATAGTCCGTCTTCCTTTGAAGATACCGACTGGCTGCCGGAATACCTGGCTTTTGATGAATTCAGAGGCGTTGGCAGCGGCTGCACTTTATTGCCATTGATGGTCACACGCACAAAATAGTTAAGGTACTGCCTACCAGATTAAAAAAAATATTATCAATTACTTTAAACGTTTCCCAATAACCGTAAGAAACAAGGTTAAGACTGTAACTATGGATCTTAATTACTATTATGACATTATGGCTAAGGAGCTTTTTCCTAATGCTCAAGTAATCCTCGACCGTTTCCATATCGTTCAGATGCTTAACCGTTCCTTTAATTCCTGTCGCATTCAAGAAATGAAGCAGCACAAAAAAGGTTCATGGGAATACAACCTGCTTAAATATTACTGGAAACTTTATCTTAAGCCTTTTGATGATCTGGAAAAAGTTAAGCCGTGCTATCAATCCAGATTAAAAGATACCCTAACTCAAGAACAAATCGTGGCTGATGGGCTTTCTTTAAACAATAAGCTTGAAAATACTTATAACCTTATGCAAGATATCAGTAAAGCTTTAAAAGATAGAGATACCAAGAAGTTACGAAGCCTAATTCAAAGCAAAGATCATGTTGGCAATATGATGCACGCCACTTTAAATACTTTCAAACGTAATCTACATGATATTCTCAACGCTGCTAAGTTCGATGAATCAAACGGTTGCCTTGAAGGAACCAACCGTAAGATTAAACAGATTGAACGTACTGCCTACGGTTACGCTAACTTCAATCATCTAGTAACCAGAATCAAGCTAGAAGAAAAGGATGCCATTATTAAAGAAAAAGCATCAGACTACTATTTAGCAGCCTAATGCCTTTCCCTATTATTTAATTTTTAATTGACTTTTATCAACACCATTTGACAAAGAGCCGAAAAAACGAATAAATTTAATTTTTCTTGTCTTGCAAGTCTTGGTAGTAATTATATGCAGCTTGACCAGCTACACTACCTTCACCAACTGCATTAGCAATTTGGCGTAAATCTTTTTGACGAACATCACCTAAAGCAAAGATACCAGGCACCTTAGTTTCCATATGATCATCAGTTACAATCCAACCATGGTCATCCAAGATACCAAGATCCTTAAAAGGTTCAGTTTGTGGTAAAACACCCACGTAAATAAAGACACCAGCAACTGGAATTTCTTTTTCGGCACCAGTTTCCTTATCGCGGTACTTAACCCCTGTGACTTTCATGTCATCGCCTAAGATTTCTTCAGTTTGTGCATTCCAAATGAAATGCATCTTCTTGTTGGCAAATGCACGCTTTTGCAAAGTTGGTTGTGCTCGCAATTGATCACGGCGGTGAATAACTGTAACGCTCTTAGCTAATTGTGAAAGATAAATTCCTTCTTCAATTGCTGAATCACCACCACCGATGACAGCTACATCTTCATCTTTAAAGAAAGCGGCATCGCAGACGGCACAATATGAAACACCTTTGCCTGAATATTCTTCTTCTCCAGGCACATTCAAATGCTTATGATCTGAACCTGTAGCAATAATTACGATCGGTGCACGATACTCATTGCCATCATCAGTTTTAACTAACTTATCCTCGCCATCGAGTTCAACACTTTGTACGTTGCCATACTTATAATCTGGTTCAAACTTCATCATTGTGTCGTACATCTTTTGACTAAGTTCTGGACCTTTGATTTCAGAAAAACCAGGATAATTGTCGATAGCATCAGTATTGTTCATTTGACCGCCATAGGGACCGCGATCAAGAACAAGAATCTTTAAGTTAGCACGCGCAGCATATAAGCCAGCAGTCATTCCACCAGGACCTGCACCAATAATAATTACGTCGTATTTATCAGCCATAATCTATCCTTCTTTCTACTTACTTTTGATAAGTAAATAATACAATAGATTTACCTTCTTGCCAACTATTTTGCTTATCTTTTATAAACGAATTTCAGGCTTTGGTTCTCTACCCATCATTTTCTTAATTTCTGTATCAACATCAGCATCTTCATAAAGAACACGGTAGATTGCCTCTGAAATTGGCATATCAATGCCCTTTTCTTCACATAATTCGTGAACAGCTTTAACAGTAGTAGCGCCTTCGACAACTTGTCCCATATTTTTCAAAACGTAATCTAAAGTCTTGCCTTCGCCGATTTGTTTACCAGCACGCCAATTACGTGAGTTTACTGAAGTACAAGTTACAATTAAGTCACCAATACCTGACAAGCCTGAGAAGGTCATTGGCTTAGCACCAAAGTATTGCACACCCAAACGAGTGATTTCTGCTAAACCTCTAGTCATCAAGGCAGCTTTGGCGTCATCACCATATCCTTGGCCTACTAAAATACCTGCAGCAATCGCAATTACGTTCTTAACGGCACCACCAACTTCTACACCTACTAAATCATCGTTAGTGTAGAAACGAACGTAGTCATTGGAGAACAATTCTTGTACCCGCTTAGCATTTTCTTCATTAGTTGATGCACATGCAATCGCGGTTAAATCTTTTTGAGCAACATTTTCTGCGTGACTAGGACCTGAAATTGCAACAATCTTATCTTCATCATCTGGATAAATTTCTTCAGTTAAAATTTCAGAAATAAGCTTCTTACTGCCTGGTTCAATCCCTTTAGTTGCAGTAACTAACAGTGGCTTAGCACCCGTCTTATCTAAAACCTTGCGTACGTTTTTAGCAACGATTCTAACTGCCTTAGTTGGCAAAACAAATAAAACAAGTTCTGCCCCATCAAGAGCTGCTTCCAAATCACCAGTAGCCTTGGTATTCTCATTTAATTTCCAATCCTTCATATAATGGCTATTGGTGTGGTGAGCGTTAATTTCTTCATTAACACTATCAATGTTACCGTAAAGAGTTACATCGTTACCATTATCGGCTAACATTGAACCCAATACTGAACCCCATGAACCATTACCTAAAACTGCAATCTTTATCATTTTTTCTCTCAAACTTTCTAATTAAAATCTTTTATTAATTCTAATCTCTTGAATACGGGTATTTTAATCCACTACCATCCAAATACCATTTTGGCTTAACGACTTTCCGCCGATAAATCCATAAAATAATTGTAGCAATAAAGAGGATTAAACTTAATGCCTGTGATACTCGTATTATACCAAAAATATACAGGCTGTCTGTTCTCATTCCTTCAACAAAGAACCTCACTACACTATACCAAAGAAGATAGGTCATGAAAACTTCCCCTTGCTTAAAGAGATGTTTCTTATGACGCAAGGACAAAATTAAAATTAAACCAATCAAATTAAAAAATGATTCATACAAAAAAGTTGGTTGATAATATGTCCCACCTATTTTCATTTGGGCAATGATAAATTGCGGTAAATGCAAACTTTGTAAAAAATGAAGCGTAGTTGGCGCACCGTGAGCTTCCTGATTAACAAAATTGCCCCAGCGCCCTAAAATTTGAGCGGCCATTACCCCCGGCGCAATAATGTCTAACATCAAAAATGGCGGTAACATACGCTTATAGCAGAAAACTAACAGTACAATTAAACCGGCGATTAATCCACCATAAATGGCAATCCCACCATTCCAAATGGCAATGATTTGTTCTGGGTACTGTGAGTAGTAGCTCCATTCAAAAATCACATAATAAATTCGAGCACCAACATAACCTAGAGGTACCGCCCATAACAATAAATCAACAAAGTCATCAGGAATAATTTGCCGCTTTTTTCCTTCATTAACTGCCATCAAGCAGGCCAAAACAATGGCAACTGCCATAATAATGCCATACCATTTAACGCTTAAACTTCCTAGATGAAAAGCTACTGGATTAATTATTAAACTAGTCATTATGTAGTTCCTCCTTATTCGTGTCTTCCTTTGAGTGTTCTGAGATTAAACTAGTTAAATTGTTATCAAAAGTTTGCGTAGCATCATAGCCCATCTTTTTAGCTCTAAAGTTCATTGCTGCTACTTCAATAATAATTTCAATATTACGTCCAACCTTAACCGGAATATTTACTTGTGGAATTGGCACATTACAGATTTCACGTGTATTTTCTTGAAAACCTAAGCGATCATAGTTAGCCTTAGGATCCCAATTAACCAAATTAATTACCAGTTGAATCTCGGTTCTATTTTTAACAGCACCAGCACCAAATAAGTTCATCACATCGATAATACCGATTCCTCTGATTTCCATTAGATGCTTCAAAATCTTAGGCGCTTCACCTACAACTGTATTATGGTCTTTTTGGAAGGCATCTACTCGATCATCTGCAATCAAGCGATGGCCTCTTTGAACCAAACCCAAAGCAGTTTCAGACTTACCAACACCAGATGCACCGGTTAGCAAGACACCCATCCCTTTAATTTCAACTAAAACCCCATGAATGCTAGTTCTTTTAGCTAAACGTGCACGTAAGTATTCAGTTAAAATACTGGAAATATACGTGGTAGATTCTCTTGTACGCAAAATTGGGATTTTGTGTTCCTCTGCTGCCGTAGTTAATTCTTCCGGTACAGGCAAAGATCGAGAAATCAAAAAACACGGTGTAGCCTTAGTACACATTTTGTTAAAGACATGCATTCTAATATCATGGTCCAAGCGTGCCGCATATGAAATTTCTGTCCGACCCAATAACTGAATTCGTTGCGCAGGATAAAAATCAAAATAACCAGTTAATTCTAATCCAGGGCGATAAATATCAGAAACATAAATTTCTTCATCTTTGATATATTCCTGTCCTTGGTAAACTTCAAGGATACTCTGATTGTCCTGGATCAATTTGCTTAATCTAACTTCATCAGCCATATTAGGCCTCCTAACTATTTATCAATATCTTTAGTGGTGACATTTCTAGCTTTTTTTCTTGGTCTAGGACCAGAAGTACTAGTAGCCTTAAACCACTCACGATAACTTCCACTACTTGGCATATTATCTTGATTTTTCCTTCCAGTAAACCGATAAATAAGCCAAATGATTAAAATCGCAATTACAGCTACTGGTAAAAGTAAAATAAATGCCTTAAATAGAACAAACAATAAACTTAAAATAATTAGCGCTACTAAAACAAGCGTTACAATTCCCATTAAACTCATTTTTTAACCTAATCTGGATTCTCTTGACTAAGCAACCACTGTAAATAGGAATAAATAAACGGTTGCAATTTTCCGTCCATTACTCCTTGAGCGTCAGCTGTTTCATGACCTGTCCGCAAATCTTTCACTAGGTTGTAAGGATGGAAAACATATGACCTAATTTGTGATCCCCAGCCAATCTCCTTTTGATCGCCTTTCAGAGCCTGCTTTTGCTTACGCTTTTTTTCTTCTTCTAAGTGAAAAAGCTTTGCTCTTAATTCATTCATCGCAGTTTCACGGTTTTGCAATTGTGAACGCTGTGCCTGAGACGTAGTCACAATTCCTGTTGGTAAGTGCGTAATTCTAACGGCACTAGAAGTTTTATTAATATGCTGCCCACCAGCACCACTAGAGCGGTAAACATCAATCCGTAAATCCTTAGGATCAATATCAATTTGAATACTGTCATCAACTTCTGGAATCACTTCTACAGAAGCAAATGATGTATGCCGTCTTTTAGCCGCATCAAATGGCGAAATTCTAACCAAACGATGGACACCATTTTCTGATTTAAGCATTCCGTAAGCATTTTTACCTACAATTCGCGCACTAACGCTCTTCAGCCCAGCTTCTTCACCAGGCTCATAATCGTTGATTTCAAATTTAAAACCAGCTGTATCACAATAACGTTGATACATTCTTAGAAGCATCTGTCCCCAGTCCATCGCTTCTGTACCGCCAGCACCAGGGTGAATTTCCATCAAAGCATTATGGCTATCATACTTACCCGACAAGAGCAGGTCTAACTCATAATTATGAAAATCTTCTTGCAGCGTAGCTAGATCCGCTTCAACTTCTTTTTGCAAGTCAGGATCTGGTTCTTCACGCAAAAGTTCAACCGCAGTAGTTTCGTCTTCGTAGCTAGTTTGCAATTTTAAAAATGAATCACGTTTTTCCTTTAATCGGTTGGTTTCACTAATTAATTTTTGCGCTTTTTCCTGGTTATTCCAAAAATCAGGCTGCGCCATCTTGTTTTCATTAATTTCGATGCTTTCATCAATCGCATCTAAGTCAAAGAGACCCCCTAAAGTGATTTAGACGTTTTTTTAGTTCATCTAACACACTTTGAATTTCACTAATTTCCATTTTTACCTACCATCTTTTATTTTATTGCAAAAAAAGGGAAGCTCTTAACTCCCCTTTTTCTTTATTAACGACTAAGATTTTGTCTAATTTCAGCCTTCATGAACAAACGAGTTACATCAAATTCAATATTTGAAATCATTTCTTCAAACATTCTGTAACCAGAATCTTGATATTCAACTAATGGGTTCAATTGACCGTATCCACGAAGACCAATTGATTGACGCAACTGATCCATTGCATCAATATGATCAGTCCAACGATCATCAACCACACGCAAGATAACTACCTTTTCAAATTCAAGCATTTGGCTAGGATCGCCTAAGGCCTTTTCCTTATCTTCGAAGTTTTGCTCAACAATGTCATAAAGCTTCTTCTTCAAATCTTCAACACTAATAGTCTTGAAGTCAATTGAGTCAGTTACCTTGTCTGAAGTCAAACTTGAGGAAATGAAATCGCGTAATGAGTCAAGACGCCATTCCTTGCGTTCACCTTGAGTAAACATTGCTACTTGGTGATCAATTGTTCTGTGAATCATTGGAATTAAAACATTCTTCAATGACTTATCAGCTTCAATGACCTGCATTCTTTCGCCGTAGATAATTTCACGTTGAATACGCATAACATCATCGTATTGCAAAGTTTGCTTACGAGTATCATAGTTATTACCTTCAACACGTTTTTGAGCAGATTCAACTTGGCGAGTAATCAAGCGACTTTCGATAACCTTATCATCATCATTATCTGATAAACGATCCAAGAAGTCCTTAACTCGATCACCACCAAAACGCTTCATCAAATCATCTTCAAGCGACAAGTAGAATCTGGTGTAACCTGGGTCACCCTGACGACCAGAACGACCACGAAGCTGGTTATCAATACGACGTGATTCGTGACGTTCAGTACCAATAACTGCCAGTCCACCAAGTTCCTTAACACCAGGCCCCAACTTAATATCAGTACCACGACCAGCCATGTTAGTAGCGATAGTTACCGCACCACGTTGACCAGCGTTCATGATGATTTGAGCTTCCTTAGCGTGGTTCTTAGCGTTCAAAACTGCGTGAGGAATACCTGCTTTATCAAGCATCTTACTCAAACGTTCTGAACTTTCAATGGCAACAGTACCCACCAAAACAGGTTGACCATTAGCGTGACGCTTCTTAATTTCTTCAACTACAGCGTGGAACTTAGAGTCCAAAGTTGGATACAAAATGTCTGGCATGTCTTTTCTGGCAATTGGACGGTTAGTAGGAATCGTGATTACCTGCATGTTGTAAATTTCACGGAATTCTTCCTCTTCAGTCTTAGCAGTACCAGTCATACCTGACAACTTCTTGTACATTCTGAAGAAGTTCTGGTAGGTAATAGTAGCTTGCGTTCTTGATTCTTCTTGAATCTTAACGCCTTCCTTAGCTTCAATAGCTTGGTGCAAGCCATCTGAGTAACGACGGCCTTCCATTACACGACCAGTGAATGAGTCAACGATCAAAACTTCGCCATCTTGAACAACGTAGTCGATATCCTTAAGCATGATGTAGTTGGCACGAAGAGCTTGGTCAATGTGGTGAACCAACTTTTGGTTTTCAACATCGTACAAGTTCTTTAGGCCAAAGTGTTGACAAGCCTTTTCAATACCAGTTCTGGTAAGTGAAATAGTCTTAGTTGGCCAGTCAATCTTGTAATCGCCGTGATCTTCATCATCGTCGGCATCATCATCGCTCTTGTCTTCAGTCAAAGTCTTAACAAAGCGGTCAGCACGGATGTAATCACTGTTTGCTTGTTCAGCTTCACCAGAAATAATCAAAGGAGTTCTAGCTTCATCGATTAAGATAGAGTCAACTTCGTCGATGATAGCGTAGTTCAATGGACGTTGTACCATTTGTTCCTTGTAAACAACCATGTTGTCACGCAAATAGTCAAAGCCAAGTTCTGAGTTAGTTGAGTAAGTAACATCACAGTTGTAAGCTGCACGCTTTTCGTCTGGTGACATTGAGTTCAAGTTCAAACCAACAGTTAAGCCAAGCCACTTGTAAAGTTGACCCATTTCTTCTTCGTCACGACTTGAAAGGTATTCGTTAACAGTAACAACGTGTACACCCTTGCCTTCAAGTGCGTTCAAGTATACTGGCATGGTTGCTGTCAAAGTCTTACCTTCACCAGTCATCATTTCGGCGATGTTACCGTAGTGAAGTGCAATACCACCCAAAATTTGTACGTGGAATGGGTAAAGTCCTAATACACGCTTAGCACCTTCACGGGCAACCGCAAAAGCTTCTGGTAAAATATCGTCTAAACTTTCACCTTTCTTTAAACGATCACGAAATTCTGGTGTCTTTGCTTGCAATTGCTCATCAGATAATTTGCTCATCTCATCTGCATGAGCTTCCACCTTATCTGCTATTTTTTCAAACTTTTTAAGTTCTCGTTTATCATCGTTATATAGTTTCTTTAAAATATTTGCCATTAAATCGGTCCTTATATGTCGTAAAGTCTAAAAATACAGATTAATTTTAACATGATTGCTATCAAAAGAAAAATATCTCACACAAAAAACCCCACGCAAAACTCACGCGAGGTTCCAATGTGTAAAAGTATTTTAACTCAATTATTCGTTAGTTTCAATCAAACCGTAACGACCATCGTTTCTACGGTAAACAACGCTAGTGCCGTTAGTTTCTGCATCTTCAAATACGAAGAAGTCATGTTCCAACATGTCCATTTGTAAAATAGCTTCTTCTGGATCCATTGGCTTTAAGCTTACACGCTTGTTACGAACAATATCAAATTCGCTAGGCTTCTTTTCTTCTTCTTCAGGTTGTTCTACAAAGAAATCTTGTAATCCCTTTTCACGACTCTTTCTATTTACACGAGTCTTGTACTTTCTAATTTGACGTTCGAGTTTTTCAGAAACGAAGTCAATGCTACGATACATGTCATCCGTGGTTTCTTCGGCTCTCAAAACTAAGTATGGTAAAGGAATAGTAACTTCAACTTTAGCTGAGTGATCACGGTATACTCTCAAGTTTACGTGTGCAATCACATCTTGATTCAATTCGAAGTACTTCTCTAACTTGTTTAACCGCTTTTCTACATAGCTTCTCAAAGCATCAGTTACTTCAATATTTTCTCCACGAACATTGTACTTTAACATATAAGATTCTCCTTTCACCGCTATACGGTTTTTCTTTACAAATTTATTATACCAAAAAATGAAAGCGTTTCATAACAAATCTAATGACAAATTGAAAAGCTTTCAATTTTCATTTCGGGAAAACCCTGCTGTAAACAGTCTCGCGCGTGATATAGCGTGCGCCCGGTCGTGTAAATATCATCCAAAATTAATACTTTTCCTGAAACTATATTTTCCTTGATTTTGATATTTTTATCAATCAAAAAGCTTTGAGGCGTTTTAAGCCGCTCCTCTTTGTTTTTCTCACCTTGGGCATGACTACCCGACTTTTTAATTAAAAACGGCGTCAGTGGCAAAATATCAGCATAAATAGCGGAAATTGTATCAAACTGTCGTCTTGATTGATGTTCAGGTGAAGTGGGCACGGGCACATAAAAGTCATAGTTAGTTTTACCCAAATAGTCATAACACAAATCTTGCAATACTTCCCGCAAAACATAATCTCCACGCCGCTTATAAGCAACCATCAAATCATGAAAAGCAGAATTATAACGATATAAAGCATGATTATGCAGAATATTTTTGCCATAAATGGCTTGCCAGTTTCGACAATCGCTACACATAAAGCCTTGACTTAGTTCCTTATCACAGCCAGAGCAGCGATTGTCTGCTAGCTTTTCAAATTGTTTTAAACACTGTAAACAAATCTTATTTTTTCGCGCTGGTTTAAAAGAAAAAAGCTGTGCAAATTGTACTGGTGGAGTAAACTCCTGCTCACATAATAAACAAGTTCTCATCTATTCATCCCCTTGATCTGCTTAATACTCTGTCGAATATTCTTGGTATAACGATGATAACAATACAAAACTAAGCCCGTTTGGTCATCGTGAGCCCGACCAACTCGACCTGCAATTTGCACCAAACTAGCAGCAGTATAAATTGCATCATCTGCTGCAATAATAATTACCCAAACATTTTTAAAAGTTACACCACGCTCTAAAATTGTGGTTGTCAACAATAAGTCATATTTACGATCACGAAAAGCCTGTACTTTTTCTAATCGTTGCGGATCTTGTGCATGAACACCGGCCAATTTAATTTTATTTTGCAACTTTTTTCGCAAAGCTTCTTGATAAAGCGGAATTTCTTCAATCCGTGGTACAAACAAAAGCAAAGGATGACCACTTTGAATGACTTTTTTAATCTCCTGCATTAATTTAGGATGAATTTGTCCCTTCCGCAAAAACGGCCTGATAAAAAGCCTTTCTCTTGGTACAGGCAATAATCCACCATGAAAACGCCGATTTAAGCGCAAAATTTCTAACTTCCCTGTTTTAGCTTCCAAAAGCAAATCGTTCGTTGGCGTTGCGGTTAAATACATTCGAGTCCCAGTTGTTTTAACCGCATTTTTGGCCGCAAAATGTAGTTGCGGATTACTTACATAAGGAAAAGAGTCTACCTCATCAATTACCAATAAATCAAAGGCACGATAAAACTTCATCAATTGGTGTGTAGTACAAATTGTCAACTGCTCTAGCCCTATTTCCTTAAATTCACGGCCATGATACTTACCGATCTCAACTTGGGCAAACGCTGCCGAAAATCTTGGAAACAGCTCATTTACCACATCAATTCTTGGTGTAGCAATACAAGCGCGCTGTCCTTTTTTCATACATCGAGCAATCAACTGAAACAACATCTCAGTTTTACCCGCCCCAGTTACAGCATGAACCAATGTATTTTTTCTTTGTTCAAAATTTTGTACTAATTTATCCGAAATATTCTGCTGCAATGGGGTTAGTTTACCTTGCCAGCTTAATCCCCCGTTTTTAACATGAGAAAAAGTATTATTACTGTCTTTTCTAATAAGCCAATCGCCCTCATTTGCACGTCCCAAGCCAATACAACCACGACAATAATATTTACCATTAGGCAGTCGACTATTAACTTGGCTGCCACAGCGATTGCATTTACCTTTTTCAATTACTGGAATTTTGCGGCATCCCTCAAATGTGCTAGAATCCTCTTGACTAACAATCCATTGACGACCTGATAATAGAGTCAAATCTTCCATATTTTTACCTCCCTATTATCTATTACGCAAAAAGAGGCGATTATTTTGTCAGAAAAGGAAAATTTTTTAACTATTAAAGAAAACGGCACCGGTGAATTAATTATCAAAAAGAGCAGATTCATTGCCAATATTGCCCGCACCACTACTACTGATGCGGCAAATGATTTTATTCAAAAAATCTCTAAAAAATATCGCGATGCTTCGCACAATACCTTTGCCTACACGATCGGCTTAAATGACGACCAGGTCAAAGAAAGCGATAATGGTGAGCCATCAGGTACGGCTGGTGTTCCTGAATTAAAAGCATTGCAATTAATGAATTTAAAAAACGTTACAGTCGTAGTAACCCGTTATTTTGGTGGAATCAAATTAGGAGCAGGCGGTTTAATTCGTGCCTATTCCAATAGTGTCACCAATGTTGTTGAAAAAGTTGGCGTCATTAAACGCGTTTTACAACAAGAATTAATTTTTAGCGTACCCTATAACCGCTTCGATGAAATTGATCATTACCTAAAACAGCAAAAAATTTTTATTGCCAATACCGAATACGCTGTAGATGTTAAAATTCATATTTTTGTTAACGATGACCAACAAGCTAAACCTAAGGAAGACCTAACTAATTTATTGGCCGGACAGGTTACCTTTACTAATGGTGAAAAACGCTATAATGAAATTCCTGTTGAAGCTAATAATTATCATGAACAATAAAAAGAGCATTTGGATATTTCCAAATGCTTTTTTGCTACTTATTATTTTTTTTACTCTTCAATTGATCTGGTTTTTCGTCTCCTAAGTGCCAAACTTCAATTGTTGGATCAGTCTTACTCTTTTGATTAATAATTTTCTGAATTACATGCATCAAAGGATGGTATTTTTCACCCAATAAACCAATTGATTCCACAAAATACTCTAAGGCAATCAGCAAGCCTAAGATCAGAAGCCAAGTGCCCCAAGTTGGCGAAAGCAGGAATAATAAAGAAATAAATGAGAAAACCAATGATAATGCATAAATAGTCAATACCGTCTGTCGGTGCGTTAACCCCATTCGCATCAGCTGGTGATGTAAATGATGCTTGTCTGCTTCTGAAATTGGCTTTTTGTTTAGCTTTCTCCGAATCATTGCATAAACGGTGTCAGTAATAGGCACTCCCAAAATGATAATTGGGACCAACAATGAAATAAAAGTTACATTCTTTAACCCCTTCAGAGATAAAACGGCGATCATAAAACCAATATAAAGTGCACCCGTATCACCCAAGAAAATTTTTGCTGGATGGAAATTATATGGTAAAAAGCCCAATAAACAGGCAGCTAACATAAAACAAGCAATTGGGACATATAGCTGATGAGTGTGCAAGAAGAAATAACCTACGATCCCCATGGTAGTCAGAGAAATCATTGAAACCCCATCAGCTAGCCCATCAAGTCCATCAATCAAGTTAACTGCATTAGTTAAAGCTAAGATCCAAAAAATAGTAATTGGGAAACTCCACCAACCTAGATTTACTTCATGTGCGATGAATGGCACCTTTAACACATTCATTCTGATTCCAGCTAAAAAGTAGATAATCAATGAAGCGATAAAAATCCCAAACATTTTTTGTCTAGGTTTTAACTCCAAAATATCGTCGATCAATCCCGTCAAAACAATTACGCTTGAAGCGAGTAAAATCGAAAAAATTTCATGAGTCGGAAATTGCTCACGCAACAGAACAAAAGTACCGATATTAAAAGTAACAAAAATCCCCAGTCCACCAATCGTTGGCATTGGTTTCTTATTAACTCGCCGGGCATTAGGATTATCAACAGCTCCTAAGACAAAGGCAAGCCGTCGAATAAACGGTGTAATTGCCGCTGAAATAATTACTAATAAGAATAATTCAACAATAATTTTAAACATATTTGGCTACTTTCCTTATTTACTTGTTCTAATTATACAAGTAGTCAGTATTTTGCACAAATAGCAAAAAAAGTTTGGAAAAATTATCTTCCAAACTTTTTAATTTATTTAGCGATCGCCACAACTCTTTTTTCACGGATAACGGTAACCTTAATATTACCTGGATAATCAAGTTCTTTTTCAACCTGATTACGAATATCACGTGCCAAAATAACTGTCCGATCATCTGAAATTTCGTCAGGTTCAACCATCACACGAACTTCACGTCCCGCTTGAATTGCATAAGCCTGCTTAACGCCTTGGTAGCTCTTAGCAATCTTTTCCAATTCGGTCAAACGTCTAATATAATTTTCCAAACTCTCGCTTCTTGCACCAGGACGAGCACTAGAAATCGTATCTGCTGCAACAACAAGTTCAGCAATAAACGACAACTTAGGCACATCGCCGTGGTGTGCAGCAATCGCATTTACTACAACATCTGGTTCATGATATTTCCGAGTTAGTTCAACCCCAATTTCTACATGGGAACCTTCAATATCATGATCGATGGCTTTACCAATATCGTGTAATAACCCCGCGCGAACTGCTAATTTTTCATCCAAGCCTAATTCTGCAGCCATCGTGCCTGCTAGCTTACCAACTTCAATTGAATGTGACAAAACATTTTGTCCATAAGAAGTACGATATTTAAGACGACCTAGCGTCTTAACTAATTCAGGATTCATCCGGTGAATTCCCAGCTCCATCAAAGCACTTTCACCTGCTTCATAGATGTCATCGTTAACTTCTTTTCTGGCCTTATCGACCATTTCTTCAATTCTAGCTGGGTGAATGCGGCCATCCTTGATTAAGCGTTCCATCGCTCTTTTGGCAATTTCACGTCTAATTGGATCAAAACCACTCAAGGTAACAACCTTTGGCGTATCATCAATAATTAGATCTATTCCAGTCAAAGCTTCAAATGAACGGATATTGCGTCCTTCACGACCAATAATCCGTCCCTTCATCTCTTCATTTGGCAGATCAACAACAGATACAGTTGTTTCGGCAACTGTATCTGCCGCGCTACTTTGAATAGCATCCACAATGACCTGATTAGCATAATGATCAGCTTTAGCTTTTACTTCTTCGTTACTATTTCTGATCATCTCGGCTCGTTCTTTGACTAGTTCATCAGATAATTGACTAAGCACAATCTTCTTGGCTTCTTCCTCATCCAACTTAGCTACGTCATAAAGCTTTTGCCGTCTAGTTTCTACTAAT
Organism: Lactobacillus sp. UMNPBX1; assembly: GCF_002554085.1. Lineage (NCBI taxonomy): Bacteria > Bacillati > Bacillota > Bacilli > Lactobacillales > Lactobacillaceae > Lactobacillus > Lactobacillus sp. UMNPBX1. The sequence goes on along the minus strand of NZ_PCZI01000001.1, from coordinate 221,866 downwards.
TCTTCAGCCTCAGTTAATTTTGCCTTTAAGCTAGCATACTGCTGCTTTAATTGGTCTTCCTTTTGCGTGAGTCCACTTTCACGTTCATCTAATAAAGAATTCTTATGATCTAAGGTATCTTCACGTTGTTGTAAACGATTTTTCTCCCGAGCTAAATTATCTTTCTTGGAATTTAACTCATCCTCGGTCTTTTGCCTAAAATCACGAATTTGTTCTTGAGCTTCAAGAATTTTTTCTTTTTTAGTATTTTCTGCACTTTGCTTAACAGCCGCTGCTGCTTGCTTTTGTGCATTAACTTCAGCTTGTGCTGCAGCAACCTGTGCCTTAGCATCAGCTAAAATGTGGTCAGCATCATTCTGGGCATTTTGAGCTTTTTGTTCCCAAGAATGCTTGCGAATTGCATAACCAACCACTGAACCCACCAAGAGTGAAACAATGGCAGTTGCGACGGGAATCATAATTGTTAACATATTATTCATGATTACTATCGCCTTTTTTAGAATTATTCACACAACTTTTATGATAAAGAACCTATCTGTTCATGTCAATTAAATCAAAAAACCTTGGAAAATAAATCCAGGGTTTTTGACATAATTATTTAGCTTGATCAGACTTTTTATCTGTAGCAGCTTCTTTTTCTGTCTTGGCTTCTTCGCGCTTCTCCTTGATCTTTTCTGGATCTTCACGATCAGCAATTGACTTTTCATCAATCCCGTAAGCTTGACGCACTTGCTTTTGGATATCTTGATAAATATCTGGATGCTCTTCTAGATACTTCTTAGCATTCTCACGTCCCTGACCAATTCGATCACTCTTGTAAGAGTACCAAGAACCTGCTTTATCGATAATGTCCTTATCAGCAGCCATGTCCAGTAATTCACCACTTTGTGAAATTCCCTTACCGTACATAATGTCTACTTCTGCCACCTTAAATGGTGGAGCAACCTTGTTCTTAACAACTTTAATTTTAACTCTGTTACCAAGAACATCTCCTGATTGCTTAATCTGTTCAGCTCTTCTTACTTCCAATCTAATAGTTGAGTAAAACTTAAGAGCACGACCACCTGGGGTAGTTTCAGGATTACCAAACATTACCCCAACTTTTTCACGAATCTGGTTAATAAAGATGGCAATAGTTTTGGTTTTAGAAATATTACCTGATAGCTTACGCAAAGCTTGACTCATTAATCTCGCTTGTAAACCAACATGGGCATCCCCCATCTCGCCTTCAATTTCTGCTCGTGGTACTAAGGCAGCAACAGAGTCGACTACTACAATGTCAATTGCCCCACTGGAAATCAAAGTATCAGCGATTTGCAAACCTTCTTCACCAGTATTAGGTTGTGACAAAATTAATGAATCAATATCTACACCTAAAGCTTCAGCATAAGCAGGGTCCATCGCATTCTCTGCATCAATATAAGCTGCAGTACCACCACGCTTTTGTACCTCAGCTACAGCATGAAGGGCTACAGTAGTCTTACCAGATGATTCTGGGCCATAAACTTCAATAATACGACCACGAGGATATCCACCTACACCGATAGCAGCATCTAAAGCTAATGAACCTGTTGGCACTGTTGAAATTTGCGTATCAGCTTTTTCGCCCATCCGCATTACAGCACCCTTACCGAAATTCTTTTCGATTTTTTTAAGCGCTGCATCTAAAGCAGCCTGTTTTTCGTCTTTGGCCATTAATGTCCTCCTATTTTTCGTACCTAATAATTATACTTTGACCGCCGTCCAATTTGCAAGAGAAATGCAAACGAACGTTCAAAGGATTTTTTACCCTCTATTATTTATTACGCAAAAAATCGCCATTATTTTTTTACAAAATAAAAAAGAAGCAAATGCTTCTTTTAATCATTCTTGACTTAATACTATTTTACATTGAGCCCTTGAATACGCCCCATGATTGGTGGAAGTAATCGTAACCTGAGTAAATAGTAAAGATCAACGCAAGGTAAAGTAAGATAGTACCAATGTGGAAGAAGTCACCAATCAATAAGAAAATGATTGATAACATTTGGCAAGTAGTCTTAATTTTACCAGGCATCTTTGCTGCTAAAACTTGTCCTTCATTTTCTGCTAAGATCAAACGCAAACCAGTAACAGCCAATTCACGACAAACGATGATAGCTACTACCCATGCTGGAGCAAGTTTCAATTCAACTAAGAAAATGAAAGCAGTCATAGTTAACATCTTATCAGCTAATGGATCAGCAAACTTACCAAAATTGGTTACCATATTACGTGAACGCGCAATGTGACCGTCAAACCAATCAGTAGCCGAAGCAACAGCAAAAACGATAGCAGCAATAACACGACTCCAAACAACAGTTGAGCCTGCTGCTTGAACACTAGCATTCCCACCAAAAATGATGATTAACATAAATACTGGAATCAAAAAGATTCTAAAAACAGTAAGTTTATTAGGTAAATTCATTCTAACACTCCTAGATTTTAATTGTTGTTATTATTTCCACCATCATTGCCATTGTTAGTGTCTGCTGATGATTGAGTAGTAGATGATTGTTGAGTTTGACTACTTTGTTGGGTTTGTTGGCTACTTTGAGTAGTAGTAGATGATTGTTGACGACTGCTTTGATGAGTAGCACTGCTTTGAGTAGTTGTACGGCTTTGGGTAGAACTACTATTGGTTGTATTGTTATTAGTAGAGCCCGTATTATTAGAACTACTATTATTTTGACTAGTAGTTCCCTTAGCCTTACCAATCAACAAAGTAATTGTCCTGTACGCATTGTTTGCTGTATATGGGATTTTCTTACCTGCAATAGTGATTGAAGTACCATTATCGTTGCCTAAAGTAATCACTACTCTCTCTGCATTGCTTGGCAAAGTCATAGTGTGCTTTTGATTAGCAAGTAAAGTTGATTGCCAGCTATTAGCATTACCATTGACTTGTACACCTGCTGAAATATTTTGGTTTTCACCAGCACGCACAACTAGGCGACGGTTTTTATTCAAGCCAGTAACTCGGTACTCATTGTCACTAACCTTAGTAACCTTAACTTTATTGACTACTACTTTTTTAGCTTTCTTAGAAGATGACGATGATGACTTTTGTGATGAAACAGTTACATCATTATTATCAGCTTGGTTCTTTTGACCACCTGAAGAAAGACGAGCATACAAAACGTACACTACAAGAATTACGATAATTACACCAAGTCCGATCGCAATTCGTGGCAAGTAATTCTTCCACAAATTTTTCTTATTGTCGGTGGTTTCTCGTACTTCTTCACTCTTATTATCAATCGAGTTTTCTACGTACTCATCTGGCTTAGCTTCTGGTACATCATCGTGGTAATCACTTAATAACTCCTTACCATCCAAGCCAACAACTTGTGCATATTGACGAATAAATGCTCTAACATAAAAATCGCCTGGAAGTTTATCAAATTCATTCTTCTCAATCGCTTCAAGATATCTGCTCTGAATTTTAGTAGCTTTTTCAATATCTGCAATTGAAAGTCCCTTAGCCTCTCTGGCGCTCTTTAATTTATCTCCGATATCTGCCATATTTACCTCTTCAAATTTTAATTTATCATGTTGAGTATACCATAAAATTCTTATTACAACGTCTTAGTTATAAAAGCCATCCACCTGTAACATAAATTGTCTGTCCTGTTAAATAACTACTACGTCGATCTAGCAGTGTTCTAACCCAGTATGAAATATCACTGCCATTGGCCCAACGACCAACTGGGATTTCATCTTTTACCTCTTGAATCGTATCCTCAGAAAAGAATGCATTCATTTTGGTTTTAACCGCACCAGGCGCAATTACATTAACCGTTAAGTTATTGGAAGCAACTTCACGCGCATAAGCCTGAGCGAACCTGGTTAAACCACCTTTAGTTGCACTATAGACGCTTTCTAATGCACTACCTGCACCACCATAGACTGAGCCTAAATAAACTATACGACTAAAATCTCGTTTCATCAGTTGTGGCTCTAACAATTTAGTTAACTTAATTGGCACAGTAAGATTAATATTAATCAGATCAGTGATATTTGCTAATTTTTCATCACCTAAAAAACCATACTTAGTAATTCCTTGAGCAAAAACTACTGCATTAACTGGCAACAAGTTTTTAACAAAATCTGTTAACTGTGCATCCCCTGTCGCAAAATCCAACTGTAGCGACATAAAATCCTGGTCAGGATGCTTAGCAAACAGCTCTTGAACTAAATTTTCAGCTTTTTGAGAATTAGAATGATAATGCAAGTATAATGACCAACCGGCATCTGCCAAATCTCGACAAATATCTTGACCAATACCGCCAGTTGCACCAAAGACAATTGCTCGCTTCAACTTTATCAACCCCTTACTTGTTTTCTAAGTAAGCAGAACAAAGTTCACTGTCTTTCATAATCTTTTGGCAGTAGTCATAAAACTGATCAAAATTCATCGCCTGCAATTTAGCTATATTTTGTGTTAAATTTTCATGATCTAAATTTTCTTCAATTAATTCAATTGCCAAATAAGACAGATCATTACTTGTCCTAGCAGTGCGTGCTAACCATTCTTTCTTTTGCAAAATGAAGTTTTGTCTAATAAAACGGTATTCCGCTGAATTTTTCTTAATTGGTTCCGTCAATACCCTCTTTATTTCTGCAATTACTTCTTGAGCTTGAGGACTTACACCAAAAATAGTAGCAAAATCGCCCTGCCTGGTGTAATTAACAGAAATCTGCAGCGAATCCATTAACAACTGCTTTTTTCTCATTTCTTCAAACCATGGTCCCATTGCACTTAGTTTTGATTCTAACATTATTTCTAACAGAATTTGAGTCAAATCAAAGCTTAATAATACTTTCTTAAAGTTTTTAAAGCGAATTCCTAAACCAAAGGAATTAGAATTACCTCTGGCTGGCAAGACTTGATCATGTAACATGCGAAAACTAACTTGTTTTTCAGCTGTGCTTTTACCTTTCCCGTGCAAATATTTTTGCTGCAGCTTTCCTACTTGCCGCAAAATCGTTTGCACTTGATTATCAGAAAAATCACCGCAAGCAACAAATTGCATCTTTTCTGGCACATAATTAGCCTCATAAACTTGGGTCAAGTTTTTCACTGTAACTTGATTAATTGATTCTTTCGTACCTACAACTTCGATCCCTAGATTAGAATCACCAAACATATCATGCATAATCGCATTATTTACGCTCCAAGTTGGGTCATCCTGATACATGGCCAATTCTTGTTCAATAATCGGAGCCTCTTGCGCGATATTTTCCTTAGTAAAATACGGCTGCCCTACCAATTCAAACAAGAGATCGATCATTTTAGGCGTATGCTCAATTCCACTACAATAAAACATTGTTTCATTAAAAGACGTGAATGCATTAACGTCAGCACCAATATCTTCAAATTGCGTTGACAGATCACCATCTTTTTTGGCAAATAGCTTATGCTCTAAGAAATGAGCCGAACCGGCAACCTTTTGTGGATCACTACTACCAAAGTCAACAATTATACCGAAAAATCGTTGATAAAAATGTGGCTTTAAAATAATTTCGGCTTTAAAGCCTGACTGATATTCTTTTTTGATAATTTTTGGTGTCATCATTTTAAAACATAACTTTCATTAAAGAATAAATTTTGTACGAAAGCTACTAACTGCTTAGGTGTAGCTCTCCTAATTGCATTTTCACGATCAAAGTCTAAATATCCCGAGAACAATTCATCACGCAACATTTGACCCATCTGCCAGTTTTGACCGTCTAGACCAATCTTCATATTACGCAAAATTGCCTTTTTAGCCTTTTTAAATAAATCATCTTCTACTTCGCCCTGAACTAGTTTACCCATTTCGGATAAAATAATTTTTCGAGCCGCTGCAATCTTACTAGGATCAAGTCCTGCACTGACTAAAAACAAAGAATTATTGGCAAAGCAGCTTGCTTCAACATTATAAGCTGCTCCCAATTGCTCCCGAATTTGCGTAAATAATTTAGATGATTGATCACCTGCCAAATATTGCGATAATAATATTCCCATTACTTGACCGCGATAATCAATACTTTGTTCTAAACCAAAGCCCATTAACAATTGAGCTTGCACATTTCCTTGATCATCCTCTTTTTCAATCAACTTTCTTTTAGCTGGAATAGTTAGACTAGCTGTTTGAAATGATTTAGTTAAACCAGTTTGTTGAAACATAGCCTGAGCTAATTTAGAAACCAGATTATTATCCCTGGTCATTCCTAAAATTTGCATTGGTACATTAGCTAAATTACGCCAATAATGTATCATAGTCGTGCTAGTCGCAGCTTTGATTTCATCTAGTGAGCCAATAAATGTCTCCGCATAATCAGGTTGATCCTGATACCACAATTTAAAAAACTGCTCCAACGCATAATTAGATGGTTGTTCAATCAGTTCTTGATATTCTTCTGCTAATTGACGTTTAGCATATTCCACCAAAGGTTCCGCAAAATTAGGTTGATTAACTATTTGTGCAATCACATTAAGAATTTCTTCATACGTATAATGTGGATCCAAAATCTCAATCGGCTCAACAAAATTGGCATAATAAGTCAAAAGTATTTCTTTACCAAAAACTTGTGGCATAATCTCCAGCTGTAAATCATATAATTCTGCCAATCTTTTTTGTTGTAAAGCAAGTGACGGATAACTTAAGCTGCTATTCATCTGTATTCGCGCTAGCAAACTAGCATAAGCTAAATTATGTTTAGTCAGCGGCAAACGCAAAAAACAGCCAATAGCGGCTGTTGTAAACTTTTTATTTTTTCTAATTGCAATATTAGTTGTGAGCATTGTTTGAATTACCTTCATTCTTTATTGGTGGCACTAAAACTTGTCGTGGCTTAGAGCCTTCAGATGGACCAACAATCCCTTTAGCTTCCATTTCATCAACAATTCTAGCAGCACGATTATAACCAATTCTAAACCTACGCTGCAACATTGACACGCTGGCCGTCTGTTGACGTCGTACTAAATCAACAGCTTGCTCATAGAATTCATCTGCTGGCTCATCATCTTTACTATCAGCATTTGATGAATTTTCACCTTTTTTAGGAATCATTGTCTCATCATAACTAACCTCTTGTTGCTTCTTAACCCATTCAATTACGCGTTCAACTTCATCACTAGCAATATAAGCACCTTGAACACGTTCAGGTTTAGATGCCCCAATTGGCATATAAAGCATATCACCACGACCAAGTAATTTTTCTGCACCTGTTTGATCCAAAATAGTCCTTGAATCCACTCCACTTGATACAGCAAAGGAAATTCTCGATGGTACATTTGCTTTAATCAAACCGGTAATAACATCAACACTTGGACGCTGAGTTGCCAAAATCATATGAATTCCGGCAGCACGTGCCATTTGTCCTAAACGAACAATCGCGCCTTCAACATCGTGACCACCAACCATCATCAAATCACTAAGTTCATCAACTACAACTAGAATATAAGGTAACGGCTTCATCACTGGTTTAGTTTTATCACGATTGTTTTCAGCAACTTTTTGATTATATTCACTCATGTTTCGCACGCCACCAGCCGCAAATAGCTTATATCTGCGCTCCATTTCTTTAACAACTTTGCGCAGTGCATTTGCGGCTAGCTTAGCATCGGTCACCACAGGGATCAATAAATGCGGCACACCATTATAAACTGAAAGTTCGACCATCTTTGGGTCAATTAAAACTAATTTAACTTCTTCAGGCCGCGCCTTCATTAAAATACTGGCTAAAATTGTATTAATCGCTACGGACTTACCAGAACCAGTTGAACCAGCAATCAATAGGTGTGGCATCTTAGCTAAGTTGGCAGAAATAATGCTTCCAGTTACATCTTTACCCAATGGTACATCCATCGGATCGCTTTTGGCTTTATTATCTTGATGTTCCATCACGTCTTTGAATGAAACAACAGACGTTGCTCGGTTAGGTACCTCAATTCCGATAAAGGGCTTACCAGGAATTGGTGCTTCAATTCGAATATCTTTAGCCGCAAGCGCCAAAGCCAAATCATCCGCTAAGTTTACAATTCGACTTACCTTAACGCCAACAGCTGGCTGGACTTCATAACGCGTAATAGTTGGTCCTAAAATAGCTTTTTTAATAATCACCTTAACGCCAAAACTCTTAAACGTTGATTGCAAAACTTGGGTATTTTTCTTAATTAAATCACGGTCAGTACTCTGATCAGTCGATTTAATTGGATCAAGTAAGCTTAAAGGTGGCATCTTATAAGCTTTATTGACTGGCGCATCAGTTTTTAGTTCACCATGATCGACATCGGCTAATTCCTGCTTTAACTTTTGATCATCTTCCGCAAAAGAATGTGACTTAGGTAGTTCCTTTACCCCGTCATCATGTTGTGGTGCAATTTGAATTTGCGGTTCTGGATCAGGTGTGGTCTCTGGCTCAACTTCTACGTCTTCAGCCGTCGGCGTTACATCGTCATCAGTTGGATCGGCAGGGTCAAAGTCTGCTACATTAGGAAAAATCGGTTTATCGTCATCAACTAAATCTTCGTCTTGTTCCTCTTTTTTCTGACGCCGCTTTTCCAAAACGTCATTATATTTATCTTTGACCTTTACCCCAGCTTCTTTATTCTTTTTGATGAATAATTGACTAACTGTCTGGAATTTTTCGATAATTGTTCTAAATTTAACATCAAAAAACATCAAAATTCCAATTGGCAGCAATAAAATAGCAAAAACACGGACACCGATTTGCCCTAGTAGTGGATAAAAAAGTTGATAAGCTAATGAACCAATTAATCCACCACCAATGCTCTCAGTGACTCCAGCACGACCAAACTCCGCAGCCATTGCATGCCAAAAAGAATTCAGGAAATTACTGTTAACTAATTCATGTTCAAAATACAAGTTACATTGAATTAACAGAATTCCCAAAAAAGCGATTGCTAACCCCAAGCTACGCTTAATTGTTAAGTGAATCGGTTGATTATAGATTAAATTTACTAGGCCAAAAAGTCCCAGTAAACCTGCCGCAAACAAATAGGAATCCCCGAAGAACATTCGAATCAAATTTGCAATTTGCTTACCCAAAATACCGAAACGGACAAAAGCTAGCCCCGCTATTAAAATCAAGACTAAACCACAAATACTCCAATTAAGATTTTGCTTTTTGTTTGCTTTTCGCTTATTGTAGCTCTTTTTGGCCTTTCTTTGTTTCTTTTTTGCAGGCATGTACTCACCTGATTAATTATCGAATTCAGCCTTGAAGTTCAAGTTAACCGGCTGACCCAAAGTTAATTGGGTTGTTTCATAGATCAAGGTCTCAAGTTGCTCAACTAATGGTCGAGTTAGTAACTGCCAATCTGAATTACTAATGTCAGAGCCATCACCATGGTAATCTTTTAATTGCACGATTTGATGAATCAAGCCGCTTGCTTCAAACATAGCTGGTGCAGGAATTACATCATATTGAATAGCAACATCATAGTAACTACCATTTTCTTCTGAATGCTCATCGTCACCGCTAACATCTAATTTTCTAATTCCTGGTCTAACGTCACTAATTGGTTTGGTATCTTCATCAACTAAATCATAATGAAATGCCTGTACGATAATATCTGTCTGTTTTTCAAAATCCATTATTTATTCTCCCCTAGATTACGTTCATATCTTTCAGGACGATCATAGTCATCTTTTAACTTGTCATTTTCATAATGATGGGTTGTTTCCATATTAGGAAAACCTTGCTGGCGTAAAGCTTCTAGCAAAACCATTGCTACAGAATTAGACAAGTTATAGCACCGAATGTTATCAGACATTGGGATACGTAAATTACGGTCATAGTATTCACGCATAAAAGTTTCTGGCAAACCAGTTGTTTCTTTACCAAAAACAAAGTAATAATTCTTGTTAGGATCAGTATAATCGACTTGTGCATAATTTTTTGATGAGAATTTAGAAATTAAATACATCTCATCATTAGGCCCTAAGGTCTTCAAAAAGGCATTCAAGTCATCATGTCTGCGTACATCGACCTTGTCCCAATAATCAAGACCTGCTCGCTTCATTTTTTTATTATCGATTTGAAAACCAAGTGGTTCAATCAAATCAAGGACAGTGTTAGTCCCCGCACAAGTACGAGCAATATTACCAGTATTAGCTGGCATCAATGGTTCATACAAAACTACATGATTAGTCATTCAAAAAACTCCTTATCAAAAAAAGCGTAGCTTTTAAGCCACGCTTTAAAACTATCTAGTATTTATTCGCTTTCGTCATGATCTGCATCCCCCGTGGTCGAAGAAACAGCATTCTCTTCAAAGAGTTTAGACTCTCTTCGATAATAATTGTACACGCGAGACACAATAATCTTCAAGATCGCATAAATTGGAATACCGAAAACTACACCCCATAATCCCCAGACGGCACTAGCACCAATCAAGAGTAAAATTGTTGTAATTGGGTGCATTTCCATTTTATTCCCCATTACCCATGGGCTAAGAATTCTTGATTCAATTGTTTGTTCAATAGCAAAAACAATTAAGACCTTAATTAACATTGAACCTGAAGTCATAATTGAAATTACAATTACAGGAATCATTGCTAATGGTGTACCAAAGTATGGGATTAAGTTCATAAACCCAGCTAAAATTGCCAAAGCCACGCCATATGGTAAACCAATTAGAATGTAACCCAATGAGAACATCACACCTACCCAAAAGGCAACAGTAATTTGACCACGGACATATGAAGCAACAGCATAGTTAATATCATATAATAATTTGCTAAAACTAGGTTGCCACTTTTCAGGTGCAAACTTGGTAATATATGGCCGCAGTTGATGACCATCTTTTAACATGAAGAATAAAATAAACGGTGCAGTTAACAAAGTCATAGCCACCATTGTAATAATGCTGACGGCAGATGAAATATTGCCGATAGTTGCATTGATGGTACTTTGTCCAGACTTAAATAAGGTCTTCTGCGTATTATCAATCATGCCTTTGATACTGCCTTTAAATGAATGTAAACGCGGATCTTGCAACGCATTTTGTGTTGCATTAACCGCATCATTCCAAATATGAGGCCAGTTCTTTATCAATGAATTAATCTGATTCTGTGCAATTGGAACCAAGATATTAATAATCCAAATTAATGCGACAACTACTAGTAAGAATAAAACTATAATTGTCACCACTCGCGGAATCTTAAATTTTCTTTCACACCAATCAACAACCGGATTCATGATATAGTACTGAATTACCGCTAATAATAATGGCGGTAAAATTGCACTAAAGAAGATCCAGGCAGGATTCAATACAAAAGATACTTTATTAAAGACCCAAATAATTAAAAAGAATAGCAGGACGTTTAATAAAACAATACTAAAACGATTATCTAAGAACCATTTTTTAAAAACAGTTCCACCCCTATGTTGGTTATTTTCCATCTATTCATCCTAATTTTTAAATGTGTTCATAAACAATATCATCATCAACCTTAAAATTAGGTAATGGTTGATCAATATCCGGATCAAAGTAGATCGCATTAGCAAGTGGCGTCTTAGAAACGGGACGGTTAAAGAACAAGGTTGCGTGTCCCAATGCCTTCATGTTGCTCTCTACCATCGGACCAACATAGTTTGCAACATAGGTTTGACCATCAACAGTGATTGTATCGCCTTTTTTAAAAACAAAACCACTAACTGGCGTCTCAGTACTGAATTTTTGAATGACAGAAACGTCTTCCAAATCCTTATTAGCACCCTCGCCAAATAAAATTACCATGCCATCTTTATTATCGACGGCCTTTTTACCAATTTTTTTAATATTTGCAATCCATTTCATAATATAATCTCTCCTTAAAAATAATTTTAGCATAAGAAAAGCTGCTTAAAAACTTAAGCAGCCCAAAATCGGCGATTATTTTTTGCTCAACAGGAAATCGTGTTTTTAAGCGTCTAATCCGCTTTCATGCTATACTTTATTTTAGACTTATTTTTATTTAGAGATGGAGGCCCACATATATGAAGGTTTTAATCGGAGGTTACACCAAAAAAACTTCCAAAGGGATTTATGAATTACCTATTACCGGTGCAGCAAATGATGCCCGTTTAGGCAAAGCTGAGAATATTATTAGCGTTGGTGGTCCAACTTATTTCCGAAAAGATGGTAATTTAATTTTTACTGTTAATAACGCTGGCGATAAAGGTGGAATCAGCGTCTTTCAATTAAGTGATCAAGGCGCAAACGAAGTTGACCACTATTTAACTCTAGGCTCTTCGCCAGCTTATGTAGGAATTAACCGCACCAAAAAGTTGATTTACACTGCTAACTATCATACTGCTGTCTTGTCCGTTTTCCGCTACAACGACAGTGGCAAGCTCGATCTAGTTGATACTATAACTCACAAAGCTGAAACGTTGGGTCCGCGTCCTGAACAAGTTGACGGTCCTCACCCTCACTTCTTTGATGAAACCCCAGCTGGTAACTTGGTTAGTTGTGATCTAGGCAATGATACCGTTGATTTTTATAGATTAGAAAATGATCAATTAAAACACATTGCTCAATATAAGTGCGAAACTGGCTTTGGTACACGTCATATCGTCTTCAGTAAAGATGGCAATTACTTCTACGTTGTCGGTGAACTTTCTAGTCAAATCAATGTCGTTAAATTTAACGAAGACACTTGGGACTTTGAAAATATTGCTACTTATAAGACAATTCCTGCTGATTTTACTGACCATAACGGAGCTGCTGCCTTATATATTAGTCAAGATGGCAAATATGTTTACACTTCCAACAGGGGACATAATTCAATTGCTGTCTTCAAAGTTAACGACGATCATACTTTGAGCCTGGTTCAACGTGTATCCACTTTTGGTGACTTCCCTCGTGATTTTAATTGGGATAAAGATCAGCGCTACGTCGTTGTCGCTAATCAAAATACAGATAATGCTACTCTTTACACAAGAAACGCTGGTACTGGTAGCCTAACTCCTATTCAAAAAGAAATTTCCGTACCAGAAGGCACTCGCGTTCTTTTCACCAAATAGTAATTAACATTAGTACCAAAGTCATGGCGCAATAGAACGTCATGGCTTTTTTATTCCTACAACTTAAAGTAAAATAGAAATAAATGAAACAAAATATAAGAAGGTGACAAAGTGAAAAGAAAAATAATTCGAATATTACTTTTCATTCTTGGCGGGATATTAGGGTTACTACTTCTGTATAAACTCTATTTAAATTACCGTCCTGAATTGAATTTATTACTTCATTTTGATCACCATAATGAAGAAGTACTCGTTAACATGGTCCGTAGCCATGGTATTGAAGACTTAGCCTTTTTATTTTTACTTAATGCGATCTGTGTAGCAATTCCTGGCTTATCCAACGGAATCTTTTGTGTTCTCAACGGAATCCTTTATGGCCCTGCCTGGGGATTTATTGTTAATTGGATCAGTGACATTTTAGGCCAAATAATTTTAATGGAACTTTTGCAAAAGCTCTATGACATGAAAAAGATGTCTAACAGTAAAGTTTATAAGTTATTGACTGGATTAAAATCACCAATGCTTGGATTAATTATTGGATATATGATTCCATTTATTCCGAGTGCGACAGTTAGCTATGTCAACATTATGATTAATAAGGGGCAACGTAAAAAACAGCTAATACCAATCATTATCGGTGTCATCCCCTTCGCTTACTTATATGCTTATGGTGGCGATTCAATCTTGCACTTAGACGGACCACGATTGATTAAAGTTGTAATCTCATTCGTTGTCATTGCTTTAATTGCAGTAGCTATTTTGCTTAGTCTGAGAGCAATCAAAAAGCGTACAAAAAAAGCTTGAATTTACTCAAGCTTTTTTATTATGCCTAGCATATTTAAACTAAGTTAGCTTCTTCTAACAGTTCTTCGACCCAAGTTCTCTTGATTTTCTTCATCCCTGTTTTGAGAGCTAACTTCTCAGGTAATGGCATCTCTTGATCAACTAATTTCTTCTTGTCAGACATGTAGTACATCGCACGAAGCAATTGACGAATATCATAAATTGAGTCAAATACTTCAGGTACACCACGGTCAACGTTAAGCAATGTATAAACAGCTTCCATGGCAGTTCTAACAGAATATTCGGTGGTAAAGACAGTGTCTCTAGTTGGTGATTCGGCAAAATTGCCAATAAAGGCAATATTAACTGATCCTTCTGGAACAACATCTGGACGGTCCCCATCATGACGAGGCATAAAGTAACTAGTGATATATGGCATGTAAACTGGTACGGTATTCATATTTTCTTCACTAGCCAATTCGCTGATTTGACTCTCTGGCACGCCTAAGTGATAGAGCATTTCCTCGGCAATTTCTTTACCAGTACAGTCAACGACTCTCTTCTTGATGTAATTACCCTCAGTATCAGAATACAAAGCATAAATCCAAACAACGATTTGATCTGGATTCTGGCTCTTAAAGTGAGGTTGACGGTGAATGGTAAAGCTAAGTTCCCAATTTGAGTCAACAACAGTGATAATTCCACCAGTATTAACTTTACCATCGTAAAGGCTGCGCTTAGTCAAGCGTTCAAAGTATGGAGCTATTTTCTTGTTTTCCAAGGTAGCTGTAGCTGATACGAACCAACTACGCTCTGGCAAGTTTTCACAGAAGACATCTGGATGACCAAAGTCAGGATCTTGTTTAGCCAAATTTTCCCATAATTTCCATGAAGAGCCCTTGTCGTGAGTAATTGGTGCTGGGGTATTTTGATCACCATAAGTAGAGCTTTCAGTGATTGAACCGTTAGTCACAAAGACAATATCATCTGGGGTTAAATCAATATCACTTTGCTCACCATTCTTGGTCATCACGATCTTCTTGGCAACCTTTCGCTTGCCCTCATGATCAACAACCACGTTATCAACGTGACAATCATATTCAAATTGAACACCGTGATCTTTTAAATATGCCAAAAGTGGCTTAACCATGGACTCATATTGGTTATACTTGTTAAACTTCAATGCGGTAAAGTCAGGCAAGCCATCAATATGGTGAATAAAACGCATTGCATAACGCCGCATTTCGGCTGCTGAGTGCCATTTTTCAAAGGCAAACATTGTTGCCCAGTATGTCCAGAAATTAGTCTTAAAGAAGTCATCACTGAAGAATTCTTCAATTGTTTCACCTTGGAGTTCCTTTTCCGGTGTCATGATTAACTTCACGATTTCATTAGCGCACTTACCTAGACCATATTGACCATCACTTGGTAAGCGATCACCGCGATTATAAATTAGACGGCAATTGGATGAGTTAGGATCTTCTTTATCAAGCCAATAATATTCATCTAAGTATGATGCGCCAGGGATTTCCAAACTTGGAATCGATCTGTACATATCCCACAAACATTCAAAGTGGTTCTCCATTTCGCGGCCGCCCCGAACCACGAAACCTGCATTAGGACGCTTAGCACCATCAAGTGAACCACCAGCTACGGGTAGCTCTTCTAAGATATGAATATTTTCACCCTTCATTTGTGCATCACGAACTAAAAAGACAGCTGCAGAAAGACCGGCTAAACCACTACCAATAATATAAGCAGATTTTTTATCTACGCCTGCGGGCTTTTTGGCATCCGCAAAAGCCTCATAATTACCATTGGAATAGTACATAAAGATATCCTCTTTTCTGTATAAGTATAGTTTTTAACATTACGCTTTAATTCTAAAGAAAGCGGTTACTGGATGCAAGTTTTTTAGAAGTTTTAGCTAATAACTTTAGAATTCTTTATTAATTAGTTTCTGCCACAGTTCTTGCATATCTTTTGGATCATTCAACTCAATTGTTTTACATTTTTGCTGGCTAAATGGATCCGGAAAATTTAAATAAAAGCAATTTAAGGCTTGGCGTGAAAACCCATCTTGAATTCCATATAAAGGATCACCATATAAGGGGTGTCCCAGATAAGCCATGTGAACACGGATCTGATGGGTTCTACCGGTAAGCAAGCGTAACTCTACCAAGCTAGCACCTGTAACCTGATCTAGGACGCGATACGCGGTTTGAGCGTCCTTTCCATCTGCCACTACCGCACGTTTAACTCCACTACCCTTTTTGCCAATCGGTTGATCAATTAAACCAGTTAACTCATTCGGAGCAAAATTGCCATGTACAATTGCATGATATTTTTTGACAAATTTCTCCTTGCCAATTTTACTAAAACGAGCATGGGAAATTGCATTTTTCCCCACCAATACTAAACCAGATGTATCTCGATCTAATCTAGTAATAACATGCGGCTTCAAATTTTTCTGTCCTTTTTGGACAAAATAACCCAACAATCGATTGACCACCGCATCATCATCTTCATAGCGTGAGGGAATTGACAACACACCTGCAGGTTTGTTAACTACAAGATAATTTTTATTCTCCAACACAATTGATACTGGATTATTCGATGGCTTTAAAAAATCATTTTTCTTTTCTTCACCACTGATAAAAATCACTTCATCCCCAGCACGCAAATTAAAGCTAGTATATCTTCTTTTATGATTTACTAAAATCATGCCATGATGGTGTTTAGCATTGTTTAACGCTTGATGCGAAAAACCATTTTTTAACAAAAAAGGACCCAGCTTTTTGGGGTCTCTTTCTTGCACAATTAGTTTAAATAAACTAGTCATTTTTTTCATTATCTCCAATAAACGCATTTTGTACGCGTGACCAAAAATGATGGTGGCCAAATTGATCAAACTGAATCGAATGCCGCGAAATTCGATATTCAATCTTCTTAGCATTACGTACATCAATTCTTGCTCCATCAACTGTCATCACAAAATGATCTGCATTAGGAACAATTGAAATCCATTGATCAGGCGCAATCACAATTGGTGATGACAAAGTTCTAAAAACTCGATTATTAATTGAGGCAATTTCAGTCATTTGCAACGCTTTTAGCCGGGGATGAATTACTGCACCACCTAGTGATTTGCCATAAGCAGTCGAACCTGTTGGTGTTGAAACGCAAAGACCATCGCCTCGAAAGTTTTCAAATAATTGATCATTAATGTACACATCGGCCTCTAATGTATGTGAAACTCTTTTAACCGCTGATTCATTGACGGCTAAATGGTAATGAGTTTCACCTGATTCAGTAAGCATCTTTATTTCTAGTAAAGGATACTTCGCTGGTTCACCCTTGGTTACTGCTAAAGCATCAACCATTTTTTCAATATCATAGTTACGCCAATCAGTATAAAAACCTAAGTGGCCAGTATGAATCCCAATAAAGCGCACAGAATCTACTTGATTTTCATAACGGTGGAAGGCATTGATGAGGGTGCCATCACCGCCAACAGTGATCACTACATCAGGATATCTAGCATCAAAGATAAAGCCCTTTTCCTGAAGCAGCTTCTTAAGCTGCGCAACTGTCTTTAACGTTTCATCATAGTTATTATGCGCTATTGTTACTTTCATAATTTTTCTTTGCCCTTATTTTTGGTAAAAATTTTCTGAGCTTCTTGGACCTCATCCTTAATTGACGACATTTCTTCGTCTAGTCTATAAGCGGCTTCAGCCGTTGATTTTAATCTAGCCGAAATGTCATCAGGATAGACACCTTGATATTTGTAATTTAAAGTATGCTCGACAGTAGCCCAAAAGTTCATTGCCATAGTTCTAATCTGAACTTCCGCAATTAATTTTTTCGGACCTTCTGGTAAGTAAACCGTATAGTTAATCACCATGTGGTATGACCGATATCCACTCGGCTTAGCATTTTGAATATAATCACGCTCCTCAACAACTTCCATATCATCCCGAGCATGAATCAAATCTACTACCTTATAAATATCGTCTACAAATTGAGTAACAATCCTAATCCCTGCAATATCTTGCATATCAGTCTCAATGACATCAGGACTAATTACTCGCCGTTTCATTTTTTCCTTGATAGAATCAACTGTCTTTACCCGGCCAATTACAAATTCAATAGGTGAATGTTCTCCCTTAGTTAAAAAGCCTTGTCTAAGGGAACGAAATTTAACCTTTAACTCGCGAACAGCTTCGTTATAAGGCCACAAGAAGTTATCCCAATCTAATTCCATGAGAAAACATTCCTTTCTTAAGCAAACAAACTCATTTTACCATATAATTAAGTTAAACAGTTCGGAGGAAAAACAGATGAGTAAAAATCGAGAAATTGAAGCAAAAATTCTTTTAAATAAAAGCGTTTATGATCAGATCACTGCCGCTTTTCCAATCAAAAGTGACTTTACCCAAGAAAATTATTATTTTGATACAGCAGATGATTTATTAAAAAATCATCAAATTAGCTTGCGTATTCGAATCTATGCTACTCACGCAGAGCAAACAATGAAGGTACCGGATCCTAATCCTGTACAAAAGAATTTCCATGAAGTAATTGAAATTAATGATGAATTAACTCACGCTCAAGCTAAAAAATTAGTAGCAAAAAAGCATTTTAAATTCACTGGTAATATTGGCGCATATCTAGATAATCATTTTGCCAATGACCAAAAAAAGCTACGTCTTTTCACCTGGAGCAAAACCCGCAGAATTTTGATGAACGGGCCACAAAACTGTGAATTAACTCTAGATGCTACGTCTTATCCAGATAACTATCAAGATTTTGAATTAGAAATCGAAAATACTAATCCTGCTTTAATTCAAACAGTATTAACTAAACTTGAACAAGAATATGACTTTGAACAAACGGCTGCTAACACTAATCAAAGCAAAATAGCTCGTGCAAGCGCTCACCAAAAATAGTATATAGAAAATAAGGCATATTTTTTGTCACTTATTTTTTTTCTTGCTAAAGTAACTAATAGTAAATCACCAAAGAGGTCGAGATTATGTTTGAGATTTTTCTATTCATCAATCCAATAGGGATTTATTGTTATAACACTGAAAAACAGATTCGTAAAACCGTTGATGAATTAGGGGTCGACGTTTGTTATCACTATATTCCCATTGCAAATGTTTGTTTAATCAATGATGATGCGATTCGCCGACGCAAAGATGACCAGAAGTTGCCTGATATTAGTAATTTTTCTAGAGCAACTTATGAAGCATTAGAAAATTACCACGCGATTAGGCTGGCCTATGGCAACAAAAAAGCCCGTCAATACCTGTATGAATTACAAAAAAACTTGAGCAAAGATGCTTCAGCTTATACACCTGAGCTGCTTAAGCGGATCGCAAACAAATTACATATCAAGGATGCGGATATTCAGGCAATCAAACAAACTGATTACCTGCGTACTTCTATTGAAGAAGATCAAAAACTAGCCAACCAATGGAATATTAAAGCTACTCCTACCACCGTTATCTTTAACGAAGACAACGAGCAAAATGGAGTATTGCTAGAGGGACCAATCAATCAACAGGATTTAGTTAATCTAATGCTTCCAGATTGTCAAAAGTGTTTTTCAGACTATTTACCTGCGGAGCATCATTTACGCCTTATCTAAAGGCGTTTTATTTTTGCAAAAAATCACTAACCCGATCTCTTTCACCTGGGTTACGCCAAGTAGCAAAAACTTTATCAGGTAAATCATCAAGAGTTAATTTGCGTTCATAAAGCATCTCTCCTATTTTCAATCCTAACTTTGTTTTTTGCATAATTTGCTGGCGTAAATATTTTCTTTGAGTTGCAATGTTCAAAGAATATTCTTTTTTGAATGGCTTAAAGCGCCAAAAATCTTTTATCCCCAATTCATCAAGGATAAATGATTTACTTTGATAAACCAATTTATTAGCTACCGGTTCTTCTAAAACATTATATTTTAAGCAAAAACGATTTCTCTGTGGATTAATTTCTAAATAGTAATTCCCCCAAGCTTTATTTTGTCGAAAGAAAATCAACTGTGTGCGTTTCAATCGCCGTTTCAAATAGTGTCGCTGTCCCACAATCCAAATATCTTTTACACCAATTTTTTGATAAAGCTGATGCCGATGGTTAAATTCTTGTTGACTCAACGGCGCACATTGAACTTCAAACGCTAACTTAGCAGTTGCTAAGACATCTGCACGCAATTGTCCTTCAGCTAATGGAATCTCAACTTCTGCCGGAAAACCAGCTGCCGTCAAAGCTGACTTCAACAGCATTTTCGATTGGTGATGCTCCTCTTTTTCACCCATTAAGTTACTGTACTTCACAAGATGCTTAAAAAAGGCTGCTTTTTGCTCCGACATAACCAAAATTACTTTTTTATTGCAATGTGGACAGTGATAATTATCACGATTCAATTTCTTTTGCCTTGCATTAACTAAACATGCTTCGTCAACTGCAAGGACTAATTTCTTATTTAACATGGCTGCATACATTTTTCTCACCCATGTTTTATTACGTAAAAAAGAGACGGAATTTTGTCCCGTCTCTTTTTCTTTAAAGAATCTTAATAATTAGCTGCTTTTAAAAAGTAATGTCGAATCTGGCCTAAAGCATTTTGCATCAATAAGCATTTGCCTGTTTCTTCAACTACACGCATCTTATCACTATCGACCTTAAAACCAAATTCGTTGGCTATTGTCCACGCATCTGCTGGTTTAAGCTCCTCATATTCTTCATCAAGAAATGCCAAATTTAAGAAATATTGTCCATGCAAGTAATACAAGCTAGAAGCTAAATCATTTGCCTTAAGGTTATCAGCTAATTCAATTAGACTACCTAAATCATCAAAATAGTAAGCCTGAGTCTTGCGCGATCTCCAATCAGTTGGCTCATTGTTTTTATCATCTTGGTTAAAAAAGTTGTGAGTAGCTAGTCCTTGAGGAGCCGAATTTGAATTCGTACTCTCCTCATCTAAATCAAAGAAACTTTTTGAATCATCCGAATTCGTTGATGATTGCTCATCCTTAGGAAAGCTATCACCCATTAGTTTCCTTAAATTCTGTGCATCGTCCGGCTTAACTTTGGTGATCATCAAATCTAATCCCCCATTATTAGGCATTACTTGAAATGATACTGGATCACCATTGGCAAATTCATGGTCTTCATCGACCTCATCAAGAATTTTATAGAAGAAGTCTTGAATCTTTTGTCTATTACCTAATAAATCAAGCATTCCCATCCCACGACGAGCCAATTCAGCTTTATCAATTCGAACTCTGATAGTATTCTTATCAATATGATCTACCTGCACAGGATCTCACCTCCATGAATTAATATATCTATTGTAGCGTATTTTTCGTTTAAAATAAAAGTGTTAGTCTCAACAAAAGCCTTAACTAACACTTTTCAATCATTTTATAAATCTGCAATCTTTTGTGCTTCAGCCAATTCCAACCGACGAACTTTTCGTGGCAAGAATCGACGAATTTCATCTTCATTGTAACCAACTTGAAGTCGACGATCATCCATAATGATTGGTCTTCTTAACAAGCTAGGATTCTTTTCTACTAAATCAAGTAACTGATCAATTGATAAATCGTCTAAATTGATTCGCAATTGTTGAAAAGCTCTTGAGCGGGTAGAAATGATTTCCTCAGTACCATTTTCAGTCATCCGCAAGATCTTTAATAATTCTTTTTTAGTCAATGGTTCAGAAAAAATGTTTCTTTCCTTGAATGGAATATTATGTTTTTCAAGCCACGCTCTTGCCTTGCGACATGAAGTACAACTAGGAGAGACATATAAATCTACCATAAAAATCACGCTCCTCAGAACAAATATTTGTATACGTTTCTTTACTCATAGCTAGTATACCATATAAGCTTCTTTTTCGTAAGTGCTTAATTTATCGTTTACCTCTGCTATATACTTAATACTAAAGATAAAACGTGAATTATTTGTGAAGATTTCGTTCGTTTTGTTTAAAATTATTAAAAATAAAAAAAGAGACATCACAGTCTCTTTTTGCAAATTAAAACTACTTGTTCAATTTTTTCATTAAATTATTAACTAATTTTTCGTTGTCTTCAGCAGTTTCTGATACATAACAAGCTTCGTTAGCTAATTCCTTAATGTCAGCAGTGTTCAATTTCTTCATTAAGCTTCTGATACGCAAAATTGAAGTTGCACTCATTGAGTATTCATCAAGTCCCATTGAAAGTAAGATTGGGAACATAGTGTTATCACCAGCAGCTTCACCACACATACCACACCAAATACCGTTTTCATGAGCACCATCAATAGTGTGCTTAATCAAACGAAGTACTGATGGGTTATATGGTTGGTACAAGTATGACACATTATCATTACCACGGTCAGCAGCCATAGTATATTGAATTAAGTCATTAGTACCAATTGAGAAGAAGTCAACTTCCTTTGCAAATTGATCAGCTAAAACGGCTGCAGCAGGTACTTCAATCATCATACCGACTTGCAAGTCATCACCAATCTTAACGCCTTCTTTAGCGAGCTTATCTTTTTCTTCAGCTAAAATTTGCTTAGCTTCACGTAATTCTGCTAAAGTACCGATCATTGGGAACATAATTCCTAATGGACCGTATGCAGATGCACGAAGTAAAGCTCTTAATTGAGTTCTAAAGATATCCTTGTATTGCATAGAAAGACGGATAGCACGAACACCTAAGAATGGGTTCATTTCTTCTGGAAGATCCCAGTAATCAAGGTGCTTGTCACCACCGATATCACAGGTTCTGATAATGGTTTGTTTACCATTCATACCTTCAATAACTTCCTTGTAGGCATCAAATTGAGCTTCTTCAGTTGGAAAGTCACTAGAGTCCATGTACAAGAACTCTGTTCTGTACAAACCAATGGCTTCCGCACCATTATCCTTTACACCTGGCATATCATTAGGTGTACCAATGTTAGCAGCAATGATAAATTTCTTGCCATCTGCAGTAACTGATGGTTCATTCTTAAGCTTAGCCCATTCTGCCTTTTGCTTAAGGAATGCTTCACTCTTTTGCTTGTAATCAGCTACTTGAGCGTCACTTGGATCAATAATTGCATCCCCGTCAAGACCATCAGCAATTAACATATCGCCGTTCTTAACATCCTTAGTAATTGAGTCAGTACCAACAACAGCTGGCAATTCAAGTGAACGAGCCATAATTGCTGAGTGTGCTGTACGACCACCAATATCAGTAACAAAACCCTTAACATACTTTTTGTTAAGTTGAGCAGTGTCACTTGGAGTTAAGTCGTGAGCTACAACAATTACTTCATGATCGATTGAAGCAGGATTTGGTAATTCCTTACCAAGAAGGTGAGCCATAATACGCTTTGAAACATCACGTACGTCAGCAGCACGTTCTTGCATGTAAGGATTATCTGTCATCCCTTCAAAAATAGCAATAAACTTCTTAGCAGTCTCATCAAGAGCAGCTTCTGCGTTGATCTTTGAATCCTTAATTTCATTCTCAATGGCACCAGTAAATTCTGGGTCATTTAAAATCATTAAGTGTGCTTCAAAAACTTGAGCTTCTTCATCGCCCAAGCTTTCTTTAGCAATATCATGAATCTTTTCAACTTCAGCAGTTGAAGTCTTAATTGCATCGTTGTAACGAGCTACTTCAGCTTCAACATCAGCAATTGAAGATTTAGAGAATGAAAGATCAGGCTCCACAAGAAGATATGCTGGAGCAATAGCGATACCATCACTTGCAGCAATTCCTTTTAAAGTCTTGGTCATTATTCAGCTAAACCTTCTTTTTTCATAGTGTCGGCAATTGCGTCCAATGCGTCCTTTTCGTCATCACCTTCAGCAGTGATAGTAACATCAGCATTTTGACCAACACCAAGTGACATAACACCCATGATTGACTTCAAGTTTACTGACTTACCGTTGTATTCCAAGTTAACATCTGAGCCAAACTTTGAAGCAGCTTGTACTAAAAGAGTAGCTGGACGTGCATGAATACCTGTTTCTGCAATGATATGAAAATCGCGTTTTTCCATTATAAATATCTCCTTTAAATTGAAAAATTAAACTGGTAATAAATACCCATTCGAGTATTAGATTATCATGTTTTTACAGATTAGACAACTGCAATGTAACAGTTTACATTATTTATTCATCGGTATTCGTAGCGGTATACACAATCGCGCCGCCTCTTTCTGCCCTACCGGTAATATATTGTCTTTTTCCATAATTTCTAATAGTCTTTTGAAGATCAAACGCATCTTTTGGCTCAACTTTATACTCTTTTATCTCACCTGAGACTAATTGATCTAGAATTTTCTGATAATCCAAAAATATCACCACTCTTTTAAAATTTTATAATTTTTCCACTATTAATTCTACTATTTATATTCAATTTTCAAAAATATTAATATTTTGTTTGCGGTAACAAAAGCATTTCTTACAAAAAATAAGTGTTTGAGTCTTAGCACTTGACTACCAAGAGTGCTAATAATATAATTTTGGTACAGTTGAAAAGAAAGGCGGTACTATATTTTGCTTTGCCAAAATTGTCATGAGCGGCCCGCTTCTATTCACCTTTTCACTAAGGTTAATGGCCAAAGCCGCGAAATAGATTTATGTCAACACTGTTATCAAGAATTAAAAAATCAACAAGGAAATCAAGGAAAAATGAATAATAATGAATTTTTTGGCGACTTTGATGATTTATTCAACGCATTAAACGGAAATAACAACAATGCCGCAAACAATAATAATGAAATGAGAAATAACGACCCTAGAATGCAAATGGGGGGAGGCGCTGGTAATGGTGGTCAAAACGGCAGAAGCCTACTTGACAAATACGGAACAGACTTAACTGCCCTTGCTAAAAAAGGCAAAATTGACCCAGTAATCGGTCGTGATAAAGAGATTGCTCGGGTTATCGAAATTTTAAATAGAAGAACTAAGAACAACCCTGTTTTAATCGGTGAAGCAGGTGTTGGTAAGACTGCCGTTGTCGAAGGCTTAGCTCAAGAAATCGTAGATGGATCAGTACCAGCAAAATTGCAGAACAAACGAATTATTTCATTAAATGTTGTTTCACTTGTTCAAGGTACCGGTATTCGTGGTCAATTTGAACAAAGAATGGAACAATTAATTAAAGAATTACAACAAAACGACGATATCATTCTTTTTATTGATGAAATTCACGAAATCGTTGGTGCCGGTAATGCTGAAGGTGGCATGGATGCCGGTAACATTATTAAGCCAGCTTTGGCTCGTGGCGAATTGCAATTAGTTGGTGCTACTACCATCAAAGAATACCGCGATATTGAAAAAGACTCTGCTTTAGCTAGACGTTTTCAACCAGTTGAAGTTAAAGAACCTTCAATTGACGAAACAATTCGCATCTTAAAAGGTATTCAAAAACGCTACGAAGACTATCACCATGTTCACTACACTGATGAAGCCATTGAAGCTGCCGCAAAACTTTCAGCACGTTATATTCAAGATAGATTTTTACCAGACAAGGCTATTGACCTTCTTGATGAAGCAGGTTCTAGAATGAACTTAACCATTCCTTATATTGATAAGGATAAAATGCAAGAAAGAATTAATGCCGCAGAGCAATTGAAGGAAGAAGCCTTAAAAAACGAAGATTACGAAAAAGCAGCCTACTACCGTGATCAAATTGAAAAATATGAAAAGGTTAAAGATCAAAAGGTAGATCCTGACAAGTCCCCTGTTATTACTGATAAGATCATGGACAAGATCGTAGAAGAAAAAACAGGCATTCCTGTTGGTGATATTCAAAAGCAAGAAGAAAACCAACTTCAAAATCTAGCTGCTGATTTAAAGGCTCACGTTATCGGCCAAGACAAGGCTGTTGAAAAAGTAGCTCGTGCCATTCGTCGTAACCGAATCGGTTTCAACAAGTCAGGCCGTCCAATTGGTTCATTCCTCTTCGTTGGTCCAACTGGTGTCGGTAAAACTGAGTTAGCTAAGCAACTGGCTAAGCAAATGTTTGGCTCAGAAGATGCAATGATTCGTTTCGATATGTCTGAATACATGGAACAATACTCAGTTTCCAAATTAATTGGTTCTGCTCCAGGTTACGTAGGCTACGAAGAAGCTGGTCAATTAACTGAACAAGTTAGACACAACCCATATAGTTTGATCTTGCTTGATGAAATTGAAAAAGCTCACCCAGATGTTTTGAACCTCTTCTTGCAAATTCTTGACGATGGTCGTTTAACTGACTCACAAGGTAGAACAGTTTCATTCAAGGATACCATCATTATTATGACTTCTAATGCAGGACAAGGCATTAAGAACGCTAGCGTTGGCTTTACAGCAGAAAACGAAGATGAAGCTAATGAATCTGCTAGAAATAATATGAGCCAATTCTTTAAGCCAGAATTCTTGAACCGTCTTGATGATGTAATCGAATTTAATGAATTGACTAAGCCAGACTTGCTTAAGATTGTTGACTTAATGTTGCAAAATACCAACAATATGGTTAAGGATCAAGGCCTACACATTGATGTAACTGCTGCTGCAAAAGATAAATTAGTTGAAGATGGCTTTAATCCTGCCTTAGGTGCTCGTCCTCTTCGTCGTACCATCCAAGAAGAGATTGAAGATAATGTGGCTGATTTCAAACTTGATCATGCACAGGCTAAGAATTTAAAAGCCGATGTTGTTGATGGTAAAATTGTAATCAGTGATGAAGCAAATAATGAATAGGATTTAATAAAAGACAAAGTCCAAGTTATACCAAAAGATTTCGAAGCAATATTAGAAATCTTTTTTCTTAAAAATAAAAATATGCTACTCAATTTGAGGTATACTAAATTTGAAGAAGTAAAGCTAACAGAAACAGGTGAATTCCATGCATTTAATTGATGTAACCAATAATTACTCTGATTTGGTTCACAGTCAGCTCAACACTACCGATGCAAACTATGTTAAAGTTTATTCTCTTGGTAATACTTCAGTTATTTATACTGAAAGTAAGGATTCTATCGGTATTGCACTTGAAAACCATGACCGTCGTGTTCGCGAAGATGAGATTGAATTCGTAATCAAGCGTTTAATTAAAGATTATGATTCTTCATACACTTTGACTGTAGACAAGAGTCGTCATGTAATCGAAATTCACGTTGACAAGTAATCCAAATATTGTTGTATCAAAAGTGTCTGGAAAAAATAACTTCCAGATGAATGAAAACGATCAAGATTTTCTTTTTCAAGAATCTTGATCGTTTTTTCGGTCTCTTTAAATTTTTAACAATAAAAGATGGTCCTTCATCCATCTTCTTTGCCCATATTTGTTCAAAACCATCATAAAGGCTATGCCAATATCGGTTTCGACCTCTTTTTGCCTCGCAGATGCGTTCTGCGCATGCCAAATACGTTCTTCAAATGCCCGAAAACTGGCTCTAAGGTTTTAAAATCTGTTGGGTTAGGAAAAATGGCATAATCTACTACATATTGATCAGTAGTCGCTGCTTGAATATTGTAGCCTGGCTTCAACTGACCGTTTTTCATGTGGTCTTCCTTCATATGCATAAAGGTAGCGTCATGATCGGTCTTAGAGTAGCTGTTACGCCTAGCAGAAATTCTTCAGTCAGCTGGTTAATTTCTTCTTCAGTTTCTCGAGCCAATTTCTCCAAGCCTTGACTAGTTTGAACCTTTTCTTTTTCCATTTTTTTGACTACTTCTTTTTCTTTAGTAATCAATTCATCGTAAAGCTCAACTGCTTGACCTTTCAGCTTTTCATGATACTTTTCAACCGCTTTGCGCCAAACAAAAGTATAGCGGTTGGCATCAGCTTCGATTTTCGTACCATCGATAAAGACAGCACCTTCATTGATTAAGCCTTCATCTTCCAAAAGGTTGGTAAAGTAGATGAAGCTCTTTTTAATCAGTTCATTGGCATGATTGCTTGATTTATTTGTCCAATTAGCCGGTAAAGTATCTTACACGCGATTGTACTGCCATGTTTAGTAATGCTTAAACTTAGAGTTCATCTCTCCAGATTGATACCGCTCACGATCGATCCCAATAAAGACACTGATCTTATTTAGATTAGAAAATCTGCGTACATCGCCTAGTTCAGCCAGGACTCTGACTGCCATGTTTTGGGCAAAAACAGGTATGCTTTCCAAGCTTTCTCTTTTTTGACTGAGCTTGATCAATCTTGTTACATAATATTTACCTGCAAGATTTCTACGCTATAACTGGCAGCCACAGGGTAAGCCTCTAACATTTCTTTAGCTTAGCAGCAGTATTTCGTGCATATCTTGTACCAAAGCCCTTTAAATCTAATAGCCAGTTAACAAGATTCTCTTCTTCTGTTTGCCGCACTAAATTGCAGTGAGGACAGTACTCGATTATTTTCCAGTAATTATAGCCTGAAGTCGTACTGAATAAAGTTTCTATTTCAAGCAAAGTGGATTGCAGTACTTGATATAACAGTTACTTGCGGTCCGTTATTATCGATTTGAGTATTACTAAAATCTAATTAAGAAATCTTACACTACGGTAGTTATTACTGCATAAAATGGTAATAAATTTTTATTACGTTTAAATTTGTCTATCTTTTCCCAATTTTTTGGTATAACTTGCTTAACCGGTCTATTTACAACATGATTACTAGAATTATTCATACATATAGTCTGTGCAAGAGCACCTATTTTTTCAAGGTAAATTTCCAAATTGTGAGTATTACATACACTTAAGTTTAATGCTAAAACTGTAATTACAGATTCGAAAGTGGGATGCAAAAATGGATATTCCTTTTGAATAAATTCATCGGTTAAATAATTCTTTGAATCTTTATGATTCGTATAAGAAATAGGAATTACACTTTGAACATTTTCATCTGTTAATTTTGAAATTCTAGCTATATCCAAATTAGAAATTTCATTAAACTTATAGTTATTACGATTTAAATTCCAATTTGAAAGCATCCCATAGTATCTACCACTAGAGCGATGCTTAAATTTATCTATTACGAACCCAAATTTATCATAAATATTAGCTAATTTTGAAATATTTGTAAATGTAACAGTATTATAATCATCATAGTCTTTAAAAACAAAACTACAATCAAATAAAGTACTAATATAATTATAACATCCTAAAACATGCCCACTTTCAAGTAATTGCAGTGAATTATGAATAGAACTATAAGTACTTAGTGCTATTTCACGTTCTTTTACTATGTAAATTCTATATTTTTCAAACTCTAAACTATTACTTACATAATGACCCACATTTGAAGTTCCTGAAATTAATCCTACTAACTCTCTATTAGATATTCCAACAAAAATTTTAATTGTATAAAATGAACGTGCAGAAGGATAGCCTAAATGTTCAATTTATTATTGCAATTTACGTTAAAAAATATTTACCAATTTTCCATTTTCTAAGTCAAAATGATGTGTAAATTTCTTCATCGCCGTTGGTGAAATATGGTGGTCAATTTCAATTACTGTTAATGGCGAATTCAAAAAGACATTATGAATTTGCTCAGCAGTTTGCGGATCAAGTGAAGCAGTTCCTTCATCAACTACTAAAATTTCTCTTTGGAAGAGAAAAGCACGCGCTAATTCAATTCTCTTTCTTTCCCCACCTGAAAGATTATGCCCATTTTCTTCAATTACGGTATCTAAGCCATGTTTTTGAAGGTAATTAGTTAATCCTGCTTGTTGAGCCGCAGCCACGATTTGCTTTTGATCAAATTGTTTACCAAGAGTTAAATTAAAGCGTAAAGTCTCATTAAAAATTTGCGAAGATTGTTGAACTTCACTAAAAATTTGCGTTTCAACAGCCTGATCATTAACCAAAACTCTTCCCTTCTGCGGAGATAATTTACCCATTAACACCTTAAGTAAAGTAGATTTACCTTCACCAGACTTTCCAGTTAACAGAATTTTATCTCCTTTATTAACACATAAACTCACATTATTAAGCACTGGACTATCAGCTTGATAGCCGAAAGTTACATTGTCCATATTTAATTGCTTAAATTTGACTGGAGCTTCATCTTGCTTAGTCGTTAAAGGCTTGAAAGACAACAACTTAGCGGTCATTGGTTTAGTAGCAGCAATCTGATTACGAATACTATTAATACTAAAGAAACTATTTACAATCCAAGCGCTAGAGTATTGAACGGCAACAAAAGAAGCCAAAGCAATGTGTCCTTGAATTACCATAATAATGCCGATTCCAATTGGTAAGAAGTCTAGTGAGTAAGCTAATAAATCAACGTAAAAATCACTTTTAGCAATTGTATCGTCACGTTCACGTTTATTCTCAACAGAATTTTTAATTACTTTACTACCCTTCTTTACAAATAGAGATAATACATTGTAATTTAAAACCGTATTGATATTTTTGAGTAAATCCGACATAAACGTTACATAGCTACCTGTTGATTTACTCCAATTGGATGACTGCTTGGCTGTTTTCTTGCTAAACAAACTAGGAATAAGGCTTGAAAGACTGGCAAAAGCAACAAAGACTAATGTCAGGACTACACTATTTATCAGCGCAACAGTAACGATACCAACAATTTTAACCACAGTAGATACTAGTGAAAATAACTGTCTAAAGTACTTTTCTTCAATCAGGTTAAGATCATTATTAATGAAAGAAATTCGATTAGAAATTTCTTTTTCTCCTGTTTTTACAAAATCCGTCTGCATCAGATACTCACGAACTTCTTGATTAAATAGTGCTACATTACGATTAATTACTCGATTATTTAAGTATTCTACAATTACAAGTAAGATTTGCAATACTGTAATTACGATAATCATTCTCACCGTATTTGGAATACTTTTACCTGTAATTAACGCAAAAATTTCGGAGTATGACCATGTGCTAAAAGGCAAAGATAATCCGCTTAAACATGACAGAATAATACTGAGCGAAAACCATTTGAGGTCAATAAACTTTTTCATAAATGAATCTCCCTTTCAATTAAGTTGGATTCATTATCTGCTTTAGTTCACGATAAAAATAGCTTTCTGCAAAAATGATCTTCAATCTGCATATATGCAAATTATTCTGGAAGAATAGACAGAATATTTTCTAAATTACTTGCCTTGATCAATTTCTTAATAGCTAATACCTGCTCTGTATCTCCAGCAAAATAGCATTGATAAAAATGACCAATGATTTTATATAAGACTAAAGATGGCGTTTGACTTAATTGCCCAAGTAAATAAATAGGCTCTTTATTATCTTTTACAAATTTATTTTCAGCACAAGTATATAAATAATTCACACAAATAGTGGCAATTGTTGTTTGCATTTTTTCTGTCTGCTCAGACATTTTATCATTATAAGTAGTGAAAATTTTTTGAAAGAAAAAAGTAAAATCATCATGAGTAAAGATAGAAGCACCAAAATTTGCTAACAAATCTAAACTAAATTCATCTTGAAGCCAATTATCGCCTGCAAATAAACGCTGCAATATTATATTTTTATCTTTGACATCAAATTTACGTTTTCCTTCAAGTAAGGTAAAAATCAACTTAGCTTTGATTTTTAGAAGATCATGATGCGGCAGTTGTTGAATTTTTGTTACCAATTTTCTAACTTGGTTAAGATCTTGATTATAATAAGCAATCTGTAATTGATCACCTAAACTGTTTTCATCGTCAGCTTGTGAGATCATATTTTGCTTAAAGAATTCAGCAAATGAAATTTTATTTTTCTGCAAAATTGCCATCAAGTCCTTAGCTGATATGTCATGCAAGCCACGCTCAATTTTAGAATAATGAGCTGGTGATAAAATTCCTGCTACAAATTGTTCTTGTGTCAGTCCCCGCGATTGACGTGCTTTTTTTAGTGCCGCATTAATTCCCATAGCTTTTATTTTGCTTTAAAGTTTTTCAGTTAATTTAACATCCGGATACTTGTCATGGAAGAAACGTTCCGCAAATTCATTTTCAAATAAGAATAATGGATTACCATAACGGTCCTTAACTAATAAGTTACGAGTATTAGACATGCGTGGGTCAAGCTGTTCCGGATCAATCCAGCGCGCAACACGATGACCAATACTGTTCATTTCAACTTCAGAATTATATTCATTCTTCATTCTGAATTGGAACACTTCAAACTGCAATTGACCAACAGCACCAAGAATATACTCATCCGTTTGATAATTGCGGTAAAGCTGAATTGCACCTTCTTGGACTAGCTGGTTCATCCCCTTATGGAATGATTTTTGCTTCATCACGTTCTTAGCAGTTACTCGCATAAATAATTCAGGTGTAAATTCTGGTAATGGTGGATAAACAATCTTGCGCTTACCAGCATAAATACTGTCACCAATTTGAAAATTACCAGTATCGTATAAGCCAACTATATCGCCAGCTACCGCATCAGAAACTTGTACTCGCTCGCTTGACATGAATTCAGTCGCATTATTTAAACGAATTGGCTTATCAGTTCTAGCTAAAGTTACATCCAAGCCTTTCTTGAATTCACCAGAACCGACTCTAACAAAGGCGATTCGGTCACGGTGATGAGGATTCATATTAGCCTGAATCTTGAAGACAAAGCCTGAAAATTCTGGATTTTCTGGACTTAGCTCCTCATCCCCATTGACTGTGTGACTCTCTGGTGCTGGAGCCAAATCAACAAAGCTGTTCAAGAATGTCTCAACCCCAAAATTGGTCAAAGCTGAGCCAAAGAAGACAGGAGTTTGATCACCCATAGCAATCTTCTCGCGGTCAAACTTGTTCCCAGCTTCTTTAATCAAATCAATTTCATCCAGAGTATCCTGGAATTGAGGATCTTGACTAAGTGGCTCACTATCAGGCAACTTACCATCTTGATCTAATGGTAAAAAGCGATCTTGATCATTTTTGCGGTAAAGCTCAACACGATTATTAGCGATGTCATATAGACCCTTTAAAGTTTGACCTGAACCAATTGGCCAGTCCATTGCTACACCCTCGATACCAAGCAAATCTTCCAATTCCGCAATTAAATCTAATGGTGGACGTCCATCACGATCAAGCTTGTTCATAAACGTGAAAATTGGAATACCACGTTGCTTAACAACCTTAAACAACTTCTTTGTCTGTGGCTCGATACCTTTAGCAGAGTCAATTACCATGACAGCTGAGTCAACGGCCATTAATGTACGGTAAGTATCTTCTGAGAAGTCCTGGTGTCCTGGCGTATCCAAAATATTGATACGTTTGCCTTGATATTCAAACTGCATAACCGAACTAGTAACAGAAATCCCACGCTTCTTTTCGATTTCCATCCAGTCACTAGTAGCAAAATTGCCAGTTTTACGTGCCTTAACCGTACCTGCTTTACGAATTACCCCACCAAACAAAAGCATTTGTTCAGTAATCGTTGTCTTACCTGCATCGGGGTGAGAAATAATTGCAAATGTTCTTCTCTTTTTTACTTTATCTGCTAACTCTTTGTCCATTAGTCCTCGCTATCTTCTTCCTTTTTTGATTCATCAATCGTTAATAATACCGTCAACAAGCGTGACCCCTTCATCCTTCTAGTGGTCAAAGTCATCCCATCACCAATATCAACTGTTAACTTTTCTTCCTTAGCTGGAATCACTTTTAAAGTATTGATCACATAGCCTGCTATCGTATCAACATCTTCCATTTGAAGATTAGTACCAAATTGCTCATTAAAATCATCTAATGGCATCTTACCGTAAATAATGTACTTATTTGGAGCTATTTGGTTAAAAAGAATCTCAGTGTGATCAACTTCATCATCAATATCGCCCACAATCTCTTCAACCAAATCTTCAATTGTAGCTAAACCAGTTACACCGCCATATTCATCTGTCAAAATTGCTAATTGTCGTTGCGTTTGCTGCATTTCCATCAACAAATCGCCCAGCTCGGCAGTTTCTGGTGCAAACAGCGGCTCAGTCATGACATCTTTATAGTCAAGATTATCAAAACCCTTTTGTTTAGCCTTTCGTAAAACCGTTCTGATATGAATAATCCCTACAATCTTATCCTTATCACGTTGATAAACGGGAATTCTAGAATATGGCTCACGAAGGATTTCATCTAGATTGTCTTGAAAACTGACTTCTCGATCAACCATGAAAGCATCCGTTCTAGGTACCATTACTTCACGGGCTGTCTTACCCTGAAAGTCCAAAATACCTTCTAGCATTGAAAATTCTGTATCATCAATTTTATGACTTTCATGTAAAGTAACAATTTCTTTTTCTAAATGATCTTTAGTCCCCACTTTTTTATCGCCGGATAATCTATTTTTTAAGCGACCAAACAGAGTTCCCGCTCCAGGATCACTATTCATTTTCGTACTCTCTTTCTTAAAAAAGTTATCTAAATATAGCTATTATAGCATAGAGCCAATAACAATTATGTTAAAATAGCACATAAGACTAGGAGGTTCGTCATGAAAAAAAGTCATGTCTTACTCGTTTTTACATTTCTTTTGCTAATTCCCTATATCTGTAGCTTAGCTATTATTGGAATCGGCTATAATGCATTAGTTTTACATTCAGCTGAACTTTATCGCACATTAATCGGCTCATTAGTTGGCGCAATCATTATGTTTGCTGTCAAGGCTACTATTCAACGGCCTGTTGATTTATTAGCTGTTCAAACCAACGATGGCTTACTGAAGCAGCTTTTACGTTTCTTCAGTATCAGACGACGCTACTGGCTTTTAGCAGCTAATATTATCTTAGACTTTGTTCTTTGCTTTGCTGCTACCTACATAATACGTGCTCTTTTAACACTTGATCAAATCGTAGGCAGCTCCATCGGCTTTGTTTTGTTAATCATGTTTGTTTCAACTTGTCTTGGCGCTTATGTTGAATACGATAACCTGTCAATCGACCCTGAGCAGCATTAATTACTTGCTGGCCTTCAAGTACATTACTTGGGCCAGTTTTTTTGTATCTATGTCAAGATCCCAAGTAATATATGGCGTGTCACTGTCACCCAAATTTTCATGTACTTCAATTCCGCTAGCAACTACTTTTTTGGCAAAATTTGGCACGGTACTAGTCAACGGTAAGTTGAAAAAGACTAAAGTTTGATTCTCTTCTACTTCCTCCGCTACCTCTGCAGCTGGTAATTCAAACTTCATTAAACCCGTTGGCACTTCATCTTTTGCTACATCTGCTAAAACGCCATACCAATACATAAAGCTGTCCTCACCTGATACCACTAGGACAGAACGCTTATTTTCTAAATTATGATCAGCTAAAAATTTTTGAAAAGTTTCATCATTTTCCATTTGCTGATTAGCTTCCATAAAGCT
Organism: Lactobacillus sp. UMNPBX1; assembly: GCF_002554085.1. Taxonomy (NCBI): domain Bacteria; kingdom Bacillati; phylum Bacillota; class Bacilli; order Lactobacillales; family Lactobacillaceae; genus Lactobacillus; species Lactobacillus sp. UMNPBX1. The sequence continues at coordinate 186,729 of NZ_PCZI01000001.1, read as the reverse complement.
CTTTTGAGCATTCATCAAACCAGCTGGAAATGGACGACCAATAAATAATCTTGATTCAATATTTTTCTTCATTTTTTCTCCTAATATTCTACTAATTCGTCTAAATCAATTATTTCACCGTTTAAAAAGGTATCAATCTCACCTGATGAAAAACCGTGACTAAACAAATATTTTTTTATTTTAAAATTGCGTTCAATTTCTGGAAGATTTCTAAAACGCTTGTAAGCCTTAATTCCTTGTTTCTTCAAAGCTTCTGTTTGTGCATTCTCATCTTCTTTAAGATCCATTGCATCAATAATAACGTTACTAATCCCGCTATCAAAGCCATGCGTTAATAATTTAGTACGCATCTTACGCTCTAATTCACGCTGTGAAATCTTGCCAACTTGATGGCTCATCGACTTAATCACGCGTTGGCCCACTTCGAGCCAATCTTCTTCATCAATTTCATCTAACTTATCCTGACTAATTTCAGGATCAACGCCTTTTTGCGTCAACTTTCGTAATAAACTTTTAGGGCCATCAGAGCCAACACGCAAATCATTTTTGATAAACAGCTTGGCATATTGACGATCATCAAGATAGCCTAATTCATTCAATTGACTAACAGCACTATTGGCTGCTTCATCAGAGATTTCGTGTTTTTTTAAATATTGCAGCACCTCAAAGATGGTCCGAGGCTCGTAACTCAAAAAATGAGCCGCTAAATCACTAGCCTTAGCATCAGCATCAAATTGCCTAATCTTTTCAACCTGCTCATCATTTAATTCTTTACCCTTAAGCAGCACAAATTCTGCCAACGTTTTCTCTCCGGCAGAAAAAGCATATTTTCCATCAATAAAAATATTATAGCGACCTGGCCGTTTTTGTGCACTTACTTTGGTTATGATCAACTTGTTTCACCTCGCATATTTTTCTACATCCATGCTAGCAAATTTTGCTAAAGCTTGCTAAGAACTTTTTCCAGGTAGTACAATTAATTGAACACAATTTAGTTTTTAGTAGAAAGAATTAACGATGAACAGAAAATTTACCCATAATAAACCAAAACATGAAAAAGACGTCATCATCACTATTAAAAGTTTAGGAATTAATGGTGAAGGAATTGGTTACTACAAGAAAAAGATTATCTTCATTCCTGGTGCCTTGCCAGACGAAGTAGTAGTTGCCAAGATTGTTAAATCATATCCACACTACATCCAAGGCGAACTGGTTAGAATTAAAGAAAAAAGTCCAGATCGCGTAGACTTCCCTGAAGGTGTTGATCCCGAGATTGGTGGCTTAGAATTAGTACACTTGTCTTACGACAAACAACTTGAATTCAAGAAGAACAATATGCTTGAATCATTACGCAAGTACCATCCTCGTAATTACAATAAGTATAAAGTTAAAAATACTATCGCTGCTCCTGACCCATGGCATTATCGCAACAAGGCTCAATATCAAATTGAAAAAGATCATGGTCAACTTAAGCTTGGACTTTTTGCTCCAAATTCCCACCGCTTGATTGACTTACCAAAGATGCCAACTCAAAGTGAAGATACACAAAAAACGGAACGTAAAATCAAGGTTTTAATTGAAAAATTGCATGTTCCTGTTGCCAACTATCGTCGTCATTTACCTGGCATTAAGACCGTAGTTGTCCGTCAATCAGAAGCAACTAAGGAAATCCAGGTAACCTTGATTACGATCGGCCACAAGATTAAGAACTTAATCCCTCTTGCTAAAGAAATTATTAAACTTGATCATGTAGTTTCTGTCTATCAGAATGAAACCGAATGGCAGAATCCACAAGTTTGGGGAAATAAAACCGAAAAGCTTTTGGGCAAGAATCAAATCACCGAAGAAATCTTAGGTAAAAAATTCGCCTTATCACCACGTGCCTTCTTCCAATTGAACCCAGTTCAAACCATCAATCTTTACTCAGAAGCATTGAAATACTTAGACCTAACCCCCGATCAAACCTTGATTGATGCCTATAGTGGTGTTGGTACCTTAGGTATTTTGGCAGCTGACCGCGTTAAGCAAGTTGTTGGAATCGAAACCATTCCAGAGGCCGTCAAAGACGCACAACATAATGTCGAGCTTAACCACATCAAAAACGCTGATTATATTCAAGGCAGTGTTGAAAAGGTTTTGCCAGAATTACAAAATAGTGGTGTTGCAATCAATGCTTTAATCGTAGACCCACCAAGAACGGGCTTAGCTAAAAGCTTGATCAAAACCCTCTTGCGGGTTAAACCTGAAACTTTTGTCTACATCTCATGTAATCCCTCAACCTTAGCTCAAGACTTAGTTTTACTTAGCGAGGCATATGATGTTCGGGTCATCCAAAATGTAGACATGTTACCACAAACCCCACGCTGTGAGGCAATTGCTAAGTTGGTGCTCAGAAAAGATAGATAAATCCAACAACCTAGTCTTGGGCTAGGTTGTTTTTGTATATAAAAAAGCGGCTACTGGACAATCCTGTCCCTTAGTAGCCGCAGTTTCAAGTGGATGAGGTAGCTCATCAATTGATAGTCACGATTTTTAGTTGTTTGGTATGTATTTAAACAATGGCATTATCGCAACCAATATTAACATTCACTTGTTCGGGTCTTTACATAAAATGTAACTTTTAATAAATTGGAGTTTTTGCGAACAGCCAATGATAATTAATCAAATAATTTTTAATTAAGCTATTTATGGCTGACACCTCTACGTATAGAGAATCTTTCAAGTTTCCAATAATAATACAATTCTGGAGATAAAAACTTACTTATATTTTTTTATAGTTGTTAACTTTTATTTCTACCTCTTCCACACTATTCATTATATCTAGTTGTGAAACCGTTTACAAGAACTAACCCACATATTTTTGCAAAAATCTTTCTACTTGTTGTCGATATTGCTTTGGATACATTGGATAAGACAAAGCATGCCCTGCAAGTGACGCAAGCCAAATTTGCTTTGGAGCAGCTGTTGCCGCATAATTTTGCCAGACCATCTTAGTTGGCACAAAGTGATCCTTGCCGCCATGAATAAATAAAAATGGTCGCGTATTTTTATTTAACTGAGCAACCGCAGAAGCATCTTTTAAATAAAAGCCATTTTTCACTCTATTAATTCCACTAACCAAATCAACTATTGGAAACCGTGGAAAAGCCTTCATATGAAATAAATTTTGAGCTTGATAGTTAATTTCACCTTTCACGGTTGAATAACCACAATCTTCAATAAAAGCTTTCACTTGTGGTGGCAAAAGCATACCGCTTACCATCATTGCCGTTGCACCACCCATGCTTTGACCCATAATTACAATTTTGGCATTTGTACCAGTTTGATCAATTACTTGATAGATCCAACGCAAAATATCATCTTTTTCAACCCAGCCATAGCCGATATACTTACCTTCGCTGCGCCCTTGGGCACGTGCGTCTGGAACGAGAACATTATAACCAAAATCATAAAACATTTTGGCAAAACCAGCCATACTATCTCCATCACTCATAAAGCCATGTAATAAAATTGCGGTTTTTTTGGCATGTTGATCAAGGTACTGGGCGAACAAAGTTATGCCGCTATCAGTTTTTAAAGTCCATTTTTTCTTAGAAAAATCTCTAAACCAAACCTTATCACGATAAAGTGGATCCTTGCCTGATAATTCTTTGGAGTCAGCTTTTTTATTAAACGGTGTCATCGCCATCTTGAAAAAGTACTCGCTTGCCGCAAACAAGCCAGCTCCAGCAATTAATGCGGAAGACAATAATAGTTTCTTTTTCATCTTTTAACACTTCCAAATTCAATTATTTCACTTTTCATTTTATAATTAAATTGCTGAAAATTTACAATCCTTATGACTTAATTATACTGAAAAATGCGCTTAACAGACTTACTTCAATTAATCGATGACCTGAACCTGAATACTAAATTTTATCTAAAGCATGATGACAAACTACTTAAGTGGGGAAAACTCACTATTGCCGAAGGAAAATGTCTGCTGCTACCCGGGCAAACAGCAATGACCAAACAAAAATTGATTAAATTAGTTGGCCGCATGCGTGGTCGCGGCATCCCCTTGTTAATGGTCATTGACCAAAAAGAATATTCCATTTTCGGCCTACAGATTCGCGAAGATACTGGACAAGCAATTTTAATGTAAAAAAAGAGCACAAATGTGCTCTTTTTCTTATTCTTTTACGCGGTATTGACGAATATGATCCTTAGTACCAGCAAAATACCAAGTACCTACTTCATCGTCGCTAGTTAATTCTAAACCATCCTCAGGATCTAACAAAGCCGTATTGAAGACGTCTTCATATTGCTTAACTGTCAGCTTCTTCCGCCGATCAAGCATTGCTTGATCAGCTGTAGGATCAATTTGTTTTTCATATCCTTCAACCAACTTGCCACTATAAAACTCAGCCATTGCACCTGAACCATATGAAAACAGGCCAATTAATGAGCCAGCGGGTAATTCACCATTCTCTAGCAAACTAAGTAAACTCATATAAAGTGAAGCGGTGTAGATATTACCTACTCGGCTTGATAATTGTTTAGCAGCCGCAAAACTACGCTCCAACTTGATCATTGTTGCTTGATCTTGCCCCTCAATAGCAATATTATTAGCTTTTAAGCCCATCTTAGTAAAAGGTAAATGATAAGTAATTGCATCAAAATCACTAGTCTTCAATCCTTTTTGCTTCTTATAATCAGTAAAGGTCTTCTTGAAGAAATCCAAGTAAACTTGAGTCGAATACTTGCCGTCAACTAAAGCGGTGCGAGAATAATTTGGTCTCCAGAAGTCGTTAATATCTTCGCTGTAAGCTGAATGACCATTATTTAGGGCTAAAATGCTTGGGTCAGCTTTGATGAGCATTGCCACGCTACCGGCTCCTTGTGTTACCTCACCAGCAGTATTAACACCATAGCGAGCAATATCACTACCGATGACAATTGCGGTTTGTTCAGGATGTACCCGAACAAAATCACGTGCCATCATTAAGGCTGCCGTTAAACCAAAGCAAGCTTCCTTTACTTCAAAAGTTCTTACTTCTGGCTTCAACTTTAAGGCTGTTTTTACAAATAAAGAAGCTGACTTTGATTGATCAATACTGCTTTCAGTCCCAAAAATTAATAGACCAACTTTGTTCTTATCAATCTTTTCAATAAACTTTAAAGTCGCATTAATTCCCATTGAAACTGCATCTTGCGTAATATCCGCAACACTCATCTCTCTTTGACCAATGCCAACTAAAAACTTATTTGGATCTTGCTTTCTTGCGTTCGCCAAATCGACCATATCAACGTACTTGTCTGGCGTAAAAAGTCCAATTTGATCAATACCTACTTGCATTATTTTTCCTTTCTTATTTTTGCTAAAAGCTCCTTAGCATGACTTTCAGAATAATTTTTTTCACTAATCATCGCAGCTAGTAGCTGCTTGCGCTCATGTTCGTCATCGGTTAATTCAGTGACTACGTTTCTAGCCTGCAACTTCATATGCCCTGCTTGAATGCCGACAGTAGAAATTGCCAGCAAAGCTGCTAGGTTGTTGGCTAAAGCCACGCTAACAATAATCTCAGCTAGAGTTTTACTCGTGATTTTTTGTCCTAAAATAGCAAAACTTTGCTGGACATCATGCCGAGCTTTAATTGAACCGCCAACTACTCCAATCGCCATTGGCAAAGTCAATTCGCCAACTAAATAACTACCCTGCATCGTCCACTTTGATAAACTGCGATATTGGCCATCATGATTGGCTAAAACTGCAGTGGCTGCTTCAATTGCCCGATAATCATTGCCTGTGGCGATTAAGACGGCGTCGGCTCCATTCATGATTCCCTTATTGTTAGTTACCGCACGATAAGGATCGTCAATTCCAATTTTTCCTAATAGAGCAACACGTTGTGCAACTTGCATCCCACCAATCGTCTCAGGATCAATTTTTACCTTAACTGTGGTCAATTGACTAGGATAATTTGATAAAATCGCAAATAATTTTTCATCAACACCAGCATAATTTTCTAATTTAGCCGCTAAAAATTCCAAAATCGAGTTGGTTTTATTCGCGCCCATCGCCTCAGCTGGATCAACCAATACTTTTAAGTAAAGCAAATCCTCTTTCTGCACAGCAGTTATTTTTCTAGTACCACCACCATGACGGACTAAGCTGGAAAACTTTTGATTAGCTAATTCGACTAAGTGCGGAAATTCTTTTTCTAATTCAATTAATGAAAAAGAATTGTTGACCTTCAAAACGATTTGACCATAAATCCCTTGTCGGTCGCTGCTAGCTGTCACACCACCATTTCTAGCAAAGATACTAGCTCCATGATTGGCGGCAGCAACTACTGAGGGTTCTTCAACAGCCATTGGCACCCAATATTTTTGTCCATTGACTATTAAGTTTTGTACTACACCTAAAGGCAAACGCAACTGCCCTACAACATTTTCACTCAATTCATCTAGACGTCTCAGAACCGCATCATCGATTTGCCCTAATGCAATACCTTCATCCTGCAATAATTTACGTCTAGCTTCAGGCTCTAATTGATAAAATTTCATTCTGCATTCTCGATTTCATAAGCAATCGCCTGACCGCCACCGATACACAAAGTAACCAGGGCACGTCTGCCTTTTCTCTTCTTTAATCCACTAATTGCACTAGCAACTAAGCGTGTACCCGTTGCACCTAAAGGATGACCTAACGCGATTGCGCCACCCATAATATTCAATTTATCAGTTGGAATTTGTAAGTCGCGAGCTACCGCTACGCTTTGGGCCGCAAAAGCTTCATTTAATTCGATAATATCATAGTCATCAAAATTACGTCCCGTCTTCTTAAGCAGTTTTTTAACCGCATAATATGGAGTATAACCCATCAGTGCAGGATCAAAGCCAGCTTCCGCAAATTCACCTAACTTGGCAATTGGCGTTAAGCCTAACTCTTTCATTTTCTCCTTAGTTGCCAGAACTAACATACTTGCACCATCAGTCAAAGGAGACGAGTTTCCGGCAGTCACTTCACCATCCGCCTTAAAAACAGGCTTTAAGTTACTCAATGCCTCAAGCGTTGTATCCGGACGAATTGGTTCATCATGATCTAAACTTTGACCATCAATCTCCACATCCAGGATCTCATTATCAAAAAATCCGGATTTAACTGCTGCAGCTGCCTTTTTATGCGACTGCAATGCAAATTCATCCATATCCTGACGACTAACATGATATTTCTCTGCTACGTTTTCGGCAGTAATTCCCATATGCTTGCCAGAAAAAGCATCCATCAAACCATCGTTAAGCATAGTACTTACTAGGTGATCTGCTGGATCATTTTTGTTTTCTTTTTTAACAAAATAAGGCGCATTAGTCATGCTCTCACTACCGCCGACAGCTACTAGATCCAAATCGCCTAGTTCCATCTGTCCTTGAGCTAGACGTAAAGCTTTCAGACTTGAGCCGCAGACTTCATTAATTGTAACGGCTGCAGAAGCTTCACTCATCCCTGAATGTAAGGCAACTTGGCGAGCCATGTTCTCACCTAAGCCGGTATCCAAAACATTCCCCATAAACAGTGCTTGAACATCAGCTGGCTTAATATTGCCCGCCTTCATTGTTCCTTTCAAGGCCATTACACCCAAATCAATTGCAGAAGCATCCTTAAAAAATCCTCGGTACTTGCCAAAAGGTGTTCTTTTAGCTGCAACAATATAAATGTCCTTCATATATTTTCTCTCCATAATGTGTATTTTTTAACAAATATGATAATAGCAAAAAAATATTAAGAAAAACATAAAAAGACTACGCCGCAGCGTAGTCTCCCTAATAATTAAGCTTATTTTTTATTTTGCTTACCTTCGGCTTCAAACTTCTTGCTCAATTGCATGATATATGCCCGCAATTGTTCCTTAATTTCTGGGTGCTTCAAACCATATTCAATTGAAGTTTCAAGGTAGCCTTCTTTGTTACCAACATCATGACGTTCGCCTTTAAAGACATGAGCAAAGACACGTTGAGTCTTGTTCATTGTATCAATCGCATCAGTCAATTGAATTTCACCGCCACGACCTGGTTTTTGGTTAGCCAAAATATCAAAAATTTCAGGTGTTAATAAGTAACGACCAATAATGGCATAATCACTAGGTGCTTTATCAATATCAGGCTTTTCAACGAATGACTTAACATTGATCAGTCCTGGCATGATCTCATTTTCCGGTTCGATGACACCATACTTAGAAACTTCTTCATGTGGCACAGGCATAACTGCAATTGTAGAAGCATGCGTCTTGTTATAGCGATCGATCAATTGCTTGGTCAATGGCACCTTATCTTCCATTAAGTCGTCGCCCAACATAACTACAAATGGTTCATCCCCAACAAAACTGCGAGCACGGAAGATGGCGTCTCCTAAACCTGCTGGATGCGGTTGACGAGTGTAATACAAGTTAACGCCTAAATCAGTAATTCCTTCGGTTAGGCGAAGCAATTCTTTTTTACCCTTTTCTTCCAAATCTTGTTCTAGTTCTGGATTAGAATCAAAGTGATCTTCAATTGGGCGTTTGTTCTTGCCAATTACAATTAAAATATCTTCGATTCCTGACTTTTTAGCCTCTTCAACGATAAACTGAATTGTTGGTTTATCAACGATAGGTAACATTTCCTTAGGTAAAGCCTTAGTTGCAGGTAAAAATCTAGTACCCAAACCAGCTGATGGGATAACGGCTTTTCTTACTTTCATAAAAGCACACTTTCTATTTCAATTTTATAAGTTCATCATAACAAAATATGCATTTTTCAGCTACTTAGTTTTTCGTCTTTTCTTTTGAATATAACTGGCAATACGACCAGCAGAATATTCAACTTGTCCAACACGGTTTCGCACAATAGCAGCGTTAACACCAACGCCAAATAAAAATAATACTGCTGCAATATTCAACCAGAGCATAAAGATGATAAACGTACCAACAATGCCATAATTCTCCCAAGTAATCGGGAAATGGTGTAAATAGAAACTAAAAAGAAATGATAGGGCTAACCAGCCTACAACAGTTACAAAAACTCCTGGCCAAATTACTCTCTTTTTGAGTTTTATATTAGGCAAAACATAGTTCAAATACCATAATGCTAGCATCATAACCAATATTAATACTGGATAGCGATAACTAAAGATCTTGCTAATTTCATTAAGTGGTAGCTGAAAAATCGGTCCTAAAAAGTTGAGTACTTGTTGCCCAAAAACCAAGGCCAATGTAGCAATTGTAAATACTAGAATCATCAATCCTGTAAAAACAAAAGTAATAGTTCTAGTCCAAAGAAAATTAAGCATTGATAATTTTAATTCAACTTGATGAACCCCATAAAGTCTATTTTCTCCAAGACGAATTGCATTAACCATATTTGATAATGACCAAACTGCAAACACAATACCAAAAGAAATATAGCCTGTTGATGTAGTTTTCAATAAAGAATTTATAATTGGCATAATGAATTTTGACACTTGGTCTGGAAAAACCAAGTTCAAATATTCAGCAATAGGCGCAGTATCAATGTGAAACAACGGTAACACGTTACCAATGATAATAATAATCGGAAAAATAGAAAACAAAATGTAGTAGGCAATAATAATTGAACTAGCAAATATCTCTCCTTGAGATAAGGTGGTTCGTAATGTAGAAATAAATTGCCCAATTTTTAAACCAAAATGGTTTTTATCATTTTTCATCCATTATCCTAATCATCCATCTCATCAAAGTGAGGGATGTACTTTTCTAAGCCATCGTAAGGATGCTGCAGGGTCAAGATCTTAGGACCATCTTTTGTAATTGCAAAGGTGTGTTCAAATTGAGCAGCATTAGAACCATCTGGAGTTGCGTAGTAAACCCAATCATCGTTAGGATCGTCAACAGTACGTTGGTCGATGTGCCAGTCGCCACCAGCTTCTACCATAGGTTCACAAGTAATAGTCATGCCTTCACGCAAGCGAAGACCATGACCTGCCTTGCCCCAGTGAGGAACTTCTGGATCTTCATGAATTGATGGTTGAATACCGTGGCCAATTAATTCACGTACATCACCGTAATGATTTTCATCTTCAACATAATGTTGGATAGCAGCACCGATATCACCAATTCTGTTACCTAAAACAGCTTGGTCAATTCCGAGATACATTGCTTTTTTGGTTACTTCAATTAATTTCTTATCAGCTTCGGAAATTTCGCCAACTGGATAAGTAGTACATGAATCTGATTCATAACCGTTCAAGTTGCAAGTTACATCAACCTTAACGATATCGCCTTCCTTTAAGATGCGATCTTTTCTTGGAGTTTGGTGGGCAATTTCATCGTTAACCGAAATACAAGTACCATACTTATAACCTTCAAAACCTTGTTCTGAAAGGCGGCCGCCACGACTTGATACGAAGTCTTGACAAAACTCTTCAATTTCCCAGGTAGAAATGCCTGGCTTAATCACATCACGTAAGCCTTCAAACATAGTTGCAAGAAGATGTCCTGAAGCTTGCATGCCTTTAAGTTCACGAATTGATTTAATTGTAATCAAAATAATTTCTCCTTTATAAATTTTTATTTAGTTTCAGATATTTCTATTATACCGTTTTCCAAAATACTTTTAAAAGGTCGGGTTTTTGTAGAATTAAAACAAAACTCTAGAAATACCTGAAATATTTTTAAAGTTTGCTAAAACTAAACGTTTTTGCAATAGTTTCATGTATAATAAGATGTCGTATAATGCAGTGAAAGGTATGAAAAATCATGAAAGCAAGAATTGTTTATGCCAGCATGACTGGTAACGATGAAGACATGGCTGATATTTTAGAAGAAGATCTTCAAGATTATGGCTTTGACGTTGAAACAAGTGATGTCGGCTTCACTGATGCCAATGACTACTTAGATAGTGATCTTTGCATTTTTATCACCTACACCTATGGTGAAGGCGTAATGACTGATGAATTGGCAGACTTTTATGGGGAGTTAAAAGACTTGGATCTAACAGGCAAACATTTTGCTGTGATGGGTTCTGGCGATAAGACCTACGGTGAACACTTTTGTGAAAATGTTTTTGACTATGAAAAAGCATTCAAGGATTGCGGCGCAACTGAAATTACTAAACCCGTAACAATTGAAAATGCGCCAGATGATGATGCAGTCGCTGCAATCGATCAAGCTGCAAAGGAAATGGCCGATAAGTTAAATGGCTAATAACAAAAAAGACGTCACAGCTGTTGATCAGGCACAAATACGCCGTCTAGGTCAAAAATTAATCAAGCGACACCGTAATCTTTGGGTTTACATGGTTTTCGGCTTTGTCGCTGCATTAATCAATACCTTAGTCTTCATGGTCTTACACTCATGGTGGCATAATGTGATGGTAATTTCTAACACCATCGCCTTCATCGTCTCCAACCTGGCATCTTTCTGGTTTAACCAAAAGGCTGTTTTTATCAATAATGTCGATCATGAACACAGCACGTGGCATAAACTAATCGTCTTTTTCACTTATCGCGTCATCAGTTTAATCCCTGATACATTAATTATGTTAGTCGGCTTATCCTGGCTGCATTTAAACGCATTACTAGTCAAAATTATCGACCAAATTTTAGTCGGTGTATTTAATTACTTAACTACTAGATCAGTCTTTCAAAAGCAAGAACATACTATGATTGAACGTGCAAAAATGCGCATTCAAGAACAAAAAAATAAAAGAGATAGCAAAAATTAAAACTGTCTCTTTATTTTTTTACTCAAAATCTTTTGGTTTACTTTCACTATCTTGATTAAAGTAATAATAAATATCATCCATAATTCGATCAGCTGCATGTCCATCTCCATATGGATTTTTGGCATTAGCCATCCGATCATATTCGTTTTTGTTTTCTAACAAAGCTAGCATTTCTTCACGCACCTTGTCGACTTCAGTTCCAACTAACTTCAAGGTACCGGCCTTTACGCCTTCAGGACGTTCCGTCGTATCACGTAAAACCAAAACTGGTTTACCTAAACTAGGAGCTTCTTCTTGTACGCCACCTGAATCAGTCATGATAAAGTATGAACGTTTAGCTAAGTTATGGAAATCTACTACATCAAGCGGCTCAATCAAATGAATCCTTGGATCACCACCAAGCACTTCATTAGCCACTTTTTGTACTCGTGGAGATAAGTGAACTGGATAAATAATTTCTACATCAGGATGCGAATCAATTACTTGCCGCATTACTTTAAATACTCGGCGCATTGGCTCACCTTGATTTTCTCGACGGTGCATAGTAACCAAAATTACCTTATTACCAGGAGTAATTGCGTCCATTACCTCATGATGATAATCTTGTTGTACAGTCTGTGCTAAAGCATCGATTGCCGTATTTCCAGTAACGAAAATAAAATCAGAATGGTGATTTTCCTTCAGTAAATTAGCCTTACTCAATTCGGTTGGTGCAAAATATAAATCGGCTAAATCATCCGTCATCTGCCGATTCATTTCTTCAGGATATGGTGAATACTTATTCCAAGTTCTCAGACCTGCCTCCACATGTCCCAATGTAGTTTGCTGATAAAAAGTAGCTAAAGAAGCCGCAAAACTAGTCGTCGTATCGCCGTGAACCAAGACAATATCTGGTTTCTCTTCTTTGATCACCTTAGATAAATCAATCATCACTTTAGAAGTAATTTCTTCTAGAGTTTGATTTTGGTGCATAATATTAAAGTCATAATCCGGTTTAATTTTAAAAATATCTAGCACTTGGTCCAACATTTCGCGGTGTTGTGCGCTAACGACCGTTACTTCTTCAAAACGATCATCTTTTTTTAGTTTCAAAACAAGTGGTGCCATCTTGATTGCCTCTGGACGCGTTCCAAAAACAGTCATTACCTTAATTTTCCTCATTAAAAAATTCCTCCGCTTAACTATTTTACTATACCTGATTTTAGACTATCTTGCACCCGCTTTCTGTGTTTTAATGGAAGTATTAAATTGAAAGTTGGTCGATGCATGAATTCATCATTACTATTATTAATTACAACTGGTTTAATTATTTTGATTGGAACGTTTTGCCTTGTTTTTGGTATGGACAAAAACAGACCCGCTAAAACTAGAAAATATTTACTTTATACTGCACTAATCTGTGTTTTCCTAGTTTGGGGCTTAATTACTGCAATTATGCTTCAACCCTTAGGATAATAAAGATATCTTTTGGATAACCAAAGCATGTAAAAAGCCTGCAAGTTAAATACTTGCAGGCTTTTTTCTATGACCCCGGTGAGATTCGAACTCACCTCTACGGTTTAGGAGACCATTGTTCTATCCAGATGAACTACGGGGTCAAACCTAAGATTAACTTTACCAAAAAAAGTGGTAATAGTTAACCTTTTTTTAGAATTGTGGATTAAAAAATGTTTTCGGATGGTTGGTATCAGCAATCTTATCAGCTGCTTTAACAAAAGGCATCCAAATTAGCAAAGCAACAATCATATTTAAAATGCTTAAAACAATTGCACGCCAATCATAATTGCAAGCCAGAAATGGGCCAATAACTGGTGGCATGATGCTAGGTACTGCCACTTGAACTGGATTAACCAATCCCATAATGCTAACCCAATAAGAAAAGGCAACATTAACTAGTGGCGCTAATACAAATGGAATTAGATACACTGGATTTAGCACTACAGGCAGGCCCAAGAGAATTGGTTCGCCAATGTTAAAAATTCCTGGAGCTAGTGAGATTTTGGCAATTGTGCGATAATCACTGCGTTTAGAAAACATTAAAATCGCCACAATTAGCATTAAGGTTCCACCAGCACCGCCAAACCAGGCAAAGACATCAAATGAGCCACGTACCCATACATATGGTGGAATATTTCCATTACTAATCGCTGTGATGTTATCATTTTGAGCAGTCATCCAAATTGAATCCAAAATTGGTGATAGAACCCCTATACCATTAATTCCAAAAAACCAAAATAACTGCACTAATAAAGTAATGACAATTACCGTACCAAAGCCTTGTCCCCACTTTACTAATGGAGTTTGAATTGTGGTAAGCAACCAATTTCCAAAATATTTACCGGTAAGAATTTGGAACAAATAATTAATTCCACCTACACCAAATATTGCAATCATTGCAGGTAATAAAGAATCAAAAGCAGCTTGTTCAGCATGGGGCAAGTTCGATGTCACATGCAACATAATCCTTGCTTTATAGCAAGCATAATAAATAAAAAAGCCTAATGAGCCAAACAAAATAGCAGTAAAGAGGCCAGTAGTTGAGAACTGACTAATGTCAAATGCATTATGCAGTGTAACATTATCACCATGAAATTTAATCTTAGCTATATTGGCAATGCTTAGTGCAAAAGAAGATAATGCCACAATTGAAGCAGCAAGTCTATTTCCTTCAAAAGCTTTTGCTAGTTGATAGCCTAAAGCCAATGCTAAGAAAAAGGCAAATAATGAAAATGTCCCTCGCCAAACTAAATTACTGATTGCTACCAATGGCTGCATCGCAAAAGCAAAGGCATACCAGCCTAGATGATCATGAGCTGCTTCAATTAAGCTCTTAATTAAAACTGCTAATGATCCTGCCATTGTAATTGGCATTAATGAGACAAATGCATCCCGTAAAGCAACTAGCCATCTTATCTGACCCCATCTACTAGCTAGCGGCAAAACATAGTCCTCTAGCCATCTAACTAAACGAATCATTTCTTTCCTTTCAAGTAATGTGGATGATATCCCTTGTTCTTATTACGTTTCTTGCGTTTTTTAGTTTTATTTTTCTTAGTCGAAGTCTTAATGGGCTGCTCTTTAGCCTGCTTCTTTTCCTTCTTGAGTTTAGGCTTTTCAGTTGTTAAATGATAGCCTGCAAAGTAGACACGCTCTATTTGTAATTGATCTGCCAATAATTTCTTCAAATCACGAAAATCGTGATCATCGCCTAAGGTAACCACATAACCTTCAGCGTTCATTCGACCTGTTCTTCCTGCCCGGTGCATGTAAGTATTAGTCTCGCTCGGAATATCAAAATTAATCACATAGGTAAGGCCTGGAATGTCCAACCCACGCGCAGCCAAATCCGTTGCTAGCAGCAATTTCGTCTTACCAGTAGCTAGGTCATTTAAGGCTTTTTCACGGCGTTCTTTACCAAATTCATTAGCTAATAATTCGAACTTAGTCTTAGTATGCCCAAAAATACCAGCAAAGCGCATCATCGTTTTATTTGAATCAAAGAACAAAATTCCCTTAAAGTGATCCAACTTAGTCATTCGCTGCAAAAATTCAATCTTGTGTTGATTGTCTACTTGCAAAAAATAATGTTTAGTCGCTGAAGCTTGTTCATTTCTGACATCTACTAACAAGAAATGACGGTTAAAAACTTGCTCCGCATCCCGTGTAATCTCAGAATCTGTTGCTCCAAATAATAAGATTTGACTGTCTGGACCCAGATTTTGCCCTAATGCTGATAACAATTCCATTTTAGTAAATTCTAAAATATCATCGGCTTCATCAATAATCAAAGTCTTGATCTGGTTTACTTTAATTCGACCACTTGAGAAGAAGTCAAAAAAACGGCCTGGTGTAGCTACGACCACTTCAGGATGCTTTTTCTTCAGATTGTCTTCTTGTCTCTTTCTATTGCCAGCACCAACCAAGCTGACGCCTTTTAATCCTAAAGCGTGGATGTAAGGATTAATTGCATGACGAATTTGTACAGCTAATTCAGTCGTTGGCGCAATAATTACCACGCTGTTAGCATTACCTGGCTGTGCTTTTTCCAAACTAGGAAGTGCATAAGCCAATGTCTTACCCGTACCTGTCTTAGCCAATCCAACCAGGCTCGCGCCATTGCGAATGGCATCATAGCTTTCTTTTTGAATTAAAGTTGGCTGGTCCTTGTGTTCTCTAATTAAAACTTGTTTGATTTTTTCTTGATACATTATTACTGTGTTAATTGCCCATACTTTTGCTTATATTGACCAACGGTCCCGTTATACGCGTACATCGTTACCTGGCTTTCTAAGCCTGAAACATTCCTTACGCGTCCGTTAGTAGTGTAGCACCAAAATGAATACTTTAATTTATTCGGTGCCTTACTGTCTGATGACATAAATAACGTTTGCGGATTAAAGTAATGTTGATATTTATGATCAACTTTTACCATGACTCTTTTGCCAGCTGCTTGCAATAAAGCCGCAAACTGCCCCATTGACCGCAAATATCTCGCTGAACGAGTAGTCACTGCCGGTACAATTAGAATTGGCAGCGAGCCCGTATTTTGTCCTACTTGCTTAAAAAAGTAGCGGTAATGCTGCATCGGAGTCGATTCATTGCTATAGGAAATCTCACTACCAAATGCCAAGTTCGTTCCTAAAATTTGGTCGCGATAAGACAGATAGTTTTCATCAAAATATGATCTGCCTTGGGTTGCTTTCAAATATATAAAGGAAACGCCATTAGATTGCAATTTATGTAAATCAACATAGTCAATATCTTGATTTAACTCAATCCCAATCGCACTTGAATTAGCATCTGGCGGTAAAGTTGTTTGCCGCTTAAAATTGAAAAAGCCAATCAAAAGAAATGCAATCGCCAGAATTAATAAAGTCAAAATCGCTGGCAAAGTATACTTATGCTGAAATCTTTTCATCGGCTAAATTCCTCCCTTAATTATTTTAACCGAAAAGCCTATCAATACAAAAATTTCTAGTCGATGTGCTAAAATTTAAATAATGTAAACGAAAGGCAACAAATAAATATGAAACGACAAATCTCATTCGGCCAAGCATTGGCTACCGTAGTCGGTTCTGTCATCGGAGCTGGCGTATTTTTCAAGATCGGAACAATTACTGCACAAACTGGCAGCACTTCAATGACCCTGTTTGTATGGATTTTAGCTGGGATTATTTCAATTGCATCAGGTTTGACCATTTCAGAAATTGCCGCCAGCTTAAAAATTAATGGTGCCATTAAGTATCTTGATTACACTTACGGCCGCGTGTGGGGTTTTCTTTTTGGCTGGGCGCAAATGATTGTTTATTTTCCAGCTCAAATTGGTGCCCTAAGCTCAATTTTTGGCGTTCAGTTTGTCTCCTTATTTGGAATTAAGGCGAGGTATTCTAACCTAATAGCTATCTTGCTAGTGCTTTTTCTCTTAGGAATTAATCTAATCGGAACTAAATTTTCTAGCAAAATGCAGTCGGTCATCACTATCCTAAAAATCATTCCAATTGCTTTAATTATTATTTGGGGATTATTTAATCCTGCCAAAATACCTGCACCAATTATTCCGTTAACAGTCGGCACTGGACATTCATTTCCAACCGCCATTAGTCAAGGGTTACTTTCTGCGTTATTCGCCTTCGAAGGCTGGATTGTAGTGACTAATTTGGCTAACGAAGTCAAAAATCCAGAAAAAGACCTTTCACGGGCAATTATTTTAGGTCTTTCAGCAATTACATTGATTTATGTTTTAATCAATTATACTTTCATGACCGTTTTACCTATTGATCAATTAACTAATAACAATAATGCCGCGTTTCAAGCTTCAATGAAATTGTTTGGTCAATTTGGTGGAAAACTAGTCACTGTGGGAATTTTAATTTCTGTTTACGGTGCGGTTAACGCATTCATGCTGACAGGGATGCGCACGCCTTATATCTTGGCTCAAGACAATTTATTGCCATTCTCCAATAAAATTGGCAAGGCTAATATCCATACCGGTGTTCCAGTAGTTGGCGCGTTTATTGTTGATGCTATTGCAATTGTCATGATTCTACTAGGTAATTTTACTGTTTTAACTGACATGCTAGTCTTCGTTATGTGGACTTTCAACACAATGTTGTCAGTTGCCGTAATAATTTTGAGAAAGCGTGAGCCAGAATTAAAACGTCCATTTAAGGTTCCATGGTATCCGATCATTCCAATTATTTCCGTGATCAGTGGTATCTTCATCGTTGTCTCAACAATTATCAATCAATTTGTTCTTTCAATTATTGGTATTGGTTTAACATTGTTAGGACTGCCAATTTACTATTACATGCAAAAGAAAAATAATTAACGAAAAAAGCCGCCGATTTTGGGCGACTTTTTGTTTAAGTAAATATATTTATTAATGTTGTGAAGCACCGCTAGTTGCATCATTTTCTTGATGATCTTCATAGGCAGTATTGGCAGCAATTCGACCAAAAGTGAAAATATCTGCCAAGGAGTTACCACCCAAACGATTACCAGCATGAATGCCACCAGCATTTTCACCAGCAGAATATAGGCCATCAATAATTTGACCATCTTTATTCAAAACATGTGCCTTAGCATCAATTACTAAGCCGCCCATAGTGTGGTGAATAGCAGGCTTTCTCGGAGTAGCATAGAATGGTGCAACTTCACATTTGAGGCCTAATACATTCTTATGGAAGTCTGGATCCTCGCCACGATCAACGTAAGAATTATAATCCTGGATAGTTTTAACCAAAACTGCTGGATTCATTCCAATTTGTTTTGCCAAATCTTCAAGCGTATCAGCTCTAAACAAGGTTCCAGCCTTAACTTGCGCATCAAGTGACTCTTGGGTTGTATTGTAAGCAGTGTCCTTAATCTTATCGTCCGCAATTTGATAAATCAAACCACCATTTTCGATAACTGCCTTAGCCAAAACATCCCGTTCCGCAAATTCATTAACAAACCTCTTACCCTTTTTGTTAACCATAATATAGTTAGCAGGCGGAGTTACAACACCAGTGAAAAGCTCACCGGTCTTTGGATCAGCTACTGGCATTAATTGGATAAAGCCCATACCGAATAAGTCTGCACCAGCTTCAAGACCTAAGTTAATCCCATCGCCAGTAATTGCAGGTGAATTAGTTGTTGTACTATCGTCTGCAATGTTTGGCCAATAGGTATTGTATTTTTGAACCATCTTAGTATTGGCACCAAAGCCACCTGCCGTTAAAATTACTGCCTTAGCATGCACAGTCAAAGTACTACCATCAGCGCGTGTCGCAATTACACCGCGTACTTTGCCATCTTCAATAATTAGTTTTTCAACACGAGTTTCAAGATATGGGTCGACACCATGCTCTCTTATCCAATCACCCAAAACATGAATGAATGCATAACCTAATGGTTCTACTGGCTTATGGCCTCTACGCCACAGACCACCAACTGGTTCTGTAACTTGAGAATTATCAAATTTAACACCTAAATCTTGGAGCCATTTAACAGAATTCAAAGCATTCGTTACCAGTTCATGTACCAAAGCATATTTACCATGAATTTCGTTACCCTTTAAATCTGTTCTTTTACCACCTAAATAAGTTTGAATTTCATGGAGTAAAGTCGAATCAAATAAATAATCTGTACCAGAATCAATATATTCTTTGATTTGTCTTTGTAATCTTTCAAAATCAAAGCGGTATTCTAAATCAATTTGTTCAATTGGCGTATTAGCCAAGTCTTCTAAAGTCTGTTTTTCACCAGGAAGAGCCTTAAATTTACTTTGCCATTCTGGTTCAGCCGCATTCATTGGACCACCAGCACGGCTAGTATTACCACCGATCTGTGGATACTTTTCGAGAACAGCCACCCTTTCACCATGTTGAATTGAGCGAACTGCAGCTGCTAGACCAGCGCCACCTGCACCAACTACAGCTACATCAACAGTAATTTCTTCATCTTCTACCTTTGTAGCAGCGGGCTTTTCACGGTTTTTCCATTCGGTTGAATCGCCGCCTGCTTCATCAATTGCTTCGGCTACGCCATCAATCACACCATGACTGGAAATAGTCGCGCCACTGACCGCATCAACGTTTAAAGTTTGATTTTCCACAATTGTTTTAGGCAAACGTCTAAATACTTCATCGGCTACTCCCTTAGTTTCACCTGATGAATCTACTTTGATTGAAGTAACTTTATCGCCATCAATGTCAACTTCCATTGGCATTGATTCGGAACCATGACCTTTAGCTTTTACTTGATATTTTCCTGACTTCATTGCTTACACCTCTAATAAGTTTAATTTTATCCACAAGTTAATATTAGTGCGTCATCTGTTGATGTATCAAATATCAATTTCACTATACTTTCATAACAAAATTGTTATGAAATAACTATGTTTCGTTCTCCAAATAAAAAAAGCTTAATGCAAATAGTTATCCACATTAAACTTTTTAATTGCATGCTTTAATTAATAAACTGAAACTTGAAAGCTAAGATTAACGCTCCTTCCCCGCGCCTCTTGGCTTTTTCTTATCAAAAATAAAAACGCAGGATCTCTCTGCGTTATACTTTAAATGTCAACCTGAAAATCCTACGCAATGAACAGTATAGAACAAATCGACACAGAAAACGATACCAAATCCTTAATTTCTTCATTTATTAATCTAATTGGTCTAGCTAAGTTGACTAAACAAGTCAACTTTAAGCGTAAATCTACCGTTTCATTAACCATGATCATCTCTTGGTTGATGTCAGTACACTTTGCTCGGCTTTCCTTATTCAGAGCTAAGAGTGACAAGCGTTTTTCCGTTAGAACTGCTCGCAATGTACTTAACGATGGAAGAATCAACTGGCAAAAACTATTATGCTTGATTGCAGCTCGGCTCATTGGCTGCTTCAAACATCCGTAAAAAGAAACATTATCTTTATTCAAGCATAGTTGAGGCTCAATATCATGGACATAGCTTTTTATTAAAGCTCGTCTTTGTCTCCAACCGTGAAAACAAGAACAAGTATTTGGTTTTAGCTACTACTCAGACAAAGCTTAGACCTGAAGAAATCATCCAGCTCTATGGTCGTAGATGGCAAATTAAAACATATTTTAAGACGTCTAAGCAATATCTTACTCTAGATAAATCTCAAGCTCAAAGCTATGACGGCCAATGTGGCTATATCGCAGTTACAGCAATAACTTATGATCTATTGGCCTGGCAGGAAAGACAAAATACAGATGATAAGACAATCGGAGATTTATTCTATCTAATGAACGAATCCTTACCTGATATTAGATTCGTAGATGCATTGGTCTACTTAATTTCAGAATTAAAAGAGCTTAAACAGAATAGTTTTGAAAAGATAGATGAAGTAATCAATGACTTTATTAACCAACTGCCACGATTCATACAAATTGCACTGAAACAGATCATATAAAAACTAATTACGTCTAGAAAAGCTCAATAGTGACAGGACTTGAGCTTGATTTTGGTGCTTTCAAGTTTCAGTATTTAAATTAAGCTTCAGAGGCGCCTGATACAGCATCTGCTTCTTGTTCATTTGAAACAGTAGAATAATTATAATTGGTATTATCCGCAGCAGTCGTACCTGCAACAAAACCAGAAGCATAGCTCCAGGAATTCATCATACTTGGCATTGAATCATGACCATTAGCACCACCAACAATTTCTCCTGCAGCATAGAAGTTACTTACGGGATTCATATCATTGTCAAGAAGCTGCATTTGATCAGTAGTTTCATATCCACCCAAAGTTGTGCAGAACAGAAGTTTTTGTTCAATTATATAATATGTATCGCCTTCGAACTCATGCATAAACTTCTTGTCTCTACCAAACTCAGGATCATAATCTGCTTTAACATCTTCAGTATAGTTATCAACAGTTTCCTTTAGCGTTTGATAATCGATGCCTGCTTTTTCTGCCACGGTCTTCAAGTCGCCTTTGACCAGAACTGGACTCTTCTCGCCAACCAAATCAAAGAATGATTGAACTTCTTCTTTGGTAAAGCCATACTTAAGCATTAATTCATAGAAACGGTCCCAGGTTCTTTGATCCATGACAATGTAAGCTACCTTACCCTTTTGTTCGGCAATCGCATCCCTAAAATGCGTATAAGGTGCAGATTCGTTAACTATTCTCTTACCATCAGTATTAACAAAAATAGCCCCCATATCGGTCGCTTCTTTAGTTGAATAAGTTGTTAGCTTAGCAATACCAGGTTCAACTTCCAATCCATGTGGATATACCTTATACCAGTCTAAGTTACGAGTAACCAAATTCATATTTTTGGCAAAATCAAAATAATCACCAGTTGAAGTCATTGGACCATAATATGGAATATCAGTCTTATGAGCCTGATAATCACGTGCACCCCAACCACCAGCAGCTAAAACAAGTGACTTGAAATTGACATTAATTGTCTGGTGCTTGCCTTCAGCGGTTAAAGATACCAGTTTGCCAGCCTTATCTTTATTCAACTTTTCAACACGGGTATCTAAGATAATTTGTCCGCCTTTTTTTTCAAATGCCTCAGCCACCTTAGTCACTAATTCATATGAGCTTTCACTAGGCATTTCAATTTGACGATTTACACTATGTTCAACTGTTTGGGTTTCCGCTTTTTGATAAGTCAAATTTGCAAATTCAGTAATAAAGTCTACGGCCCTACCAATATTGTTAGCTAATAACTTTGACAACATTGGATAATTGGTACCGCGGCATTCACGAGTAATATCTTGAACTAGTCTATTTGGCGAATCCTTCTTTGCCGTTTCACCAAATAATTCTGCAGAAACTTTAGAGCCAGTTCCTACAACATTTGAGCCATTTAAAATAGTTGCTCCACCTAAATAGCCATTTTTTTCAAGTACAACTACTTTTTTACCCATCGAAAGAGCACGACTTGCCGCCATTAACCCGGCCATACCGGAGCCAATTACAGCCACATCAACATTTAGTTGCCTTTCTTCATGTACGACTTCTGGCTTTTTTCCGTCAAGAGCAATGTTATTTTCGGCTAATGCTTTTTTACCAGAATCTAGCATTGCTTGAGTCATCAATGATGCCCCAGAAACAGCGTCCACGTCAAAACTTTGATTATCAATAATATTTTTCTTTAATTTACCAAAAGCTTGATTAAAAATTGCAGGAGTTTCCGAATTCTTGGTTACTTTGACATCGCTAATTTTATTGTTTTCTAAATCAATCTCAAAATCAATTTGACCATTGCGACCATCTGCTTGAGCTTTAATAGTTTGTTTGGTCATAAAAACTACTCCTTTACTTGTTCTTTTTACTAAACCGCCTACATTATAACCACAATATTAAATCTAAAAAATAAATTTAATTTGATATTTTAATAGAATTTTTTTATCAAAAGCAGTAAATAAAAGCGAGTGATCATTCTCACTCGCTTGATTCTTTATCTAATTTTCATCCTTATTTATTAGCGTAATGTTGAATAACTTCTGGCTTCAATACCCCAACATAAGGAAGGTTACGATACATATTTAAAAAGTCCAAACCATAACCCACTACGAATTCATTGCCAACCTTTGAACCATAATATTCTAATTCAACATCGGTAGTTCTTCTGGCTTCCTTATTTAGCATTGCACAACACTTAACGCTCTTAGCGCCACGTGCCATAATGTGTTCTTTCATGAATTTCAAAGTTAAACCCGTATCAACGATATCTTCGACAATTAAAACATCGCGATCCTTCACGTCAGTTACCAAATCTGATACTATCTTGACCTTACCAGTTGACTCAAAGCCATCACCATAACTAGAAACATCGAGAAAATCCAGTTGTTGTGCTACGTCCATTTGTCGAGTTAAGTCAGTCAAGAAGTAAATTGCACCCTTCAAAGCCCCAACAACTACCGGCTTTTTACCAGCATAGTCCTCAGTTAATTGCTTACCTAAACGGACGCACATCTCATGAATGTCATCTTCTGTGAATAATTTGTGATCTATAATTTGGTCAATATTGTCGCCTTTTGCCATTTAATCTACCCTTCAATTCAATTTACATATATTATTCCTAATAAAAAGAATTATAACATCTTTAAACAAAAAAAGCGTCATTTTCAACGCTTCCTCTGAATAATTTCTAATTTTCATCCTTTGATTGATCGCCTTTTTGATCTTTATCCTTAATCGGTTCAACGATAAACCAGCGCATAAAGCCTTGTTCGATACTGTCTAAGGTAAACTTATATCCTTCAAGTTCAATTGATTCACCCTTTTTCAAGTTAGGATAATGTTCCATCATGTAACCACCAATGGTAATAATATCGCTATCTTGAAAGGCCTTCAGATCTATATGGAAGAAACGCTCAAAGTCATATAAAGTCGTCTTACCTGAAACATGAACTTGACCATCCTTGTCCTTGATAATGTAATCATCTGAAACATCATCAATTTCATCCTTAACAGAACCGAAAAGCTCTTCATAAATATCCTTATCAGTAACGATCCCACTAGTACCACCATATTCGTCAACTACTAAGACAATTGGTGTGTGCTTAGAAATCATCAAGTGCAAGATATCTTGAATTGGCATTGATTCAGGTACCGTGATAATAGTTCTAATAATTCTTGTTACTGGTACGTTGCCATCAATTTGGCTTTGTTGCACAATGTCGTACGCATAAACATAACCCACAACGTCATCTTTATCATTATCACGCACAACTGGAAAACGACTGTAGCCTTCTTCCAAGTATTTTTTCAAGGCATAGGCAATTGTATCAGTTGAATCAAGTACTGACAATCTTGTTCTGTCAGTCATGATGTCCTTAGCAACCTTATCGTTTAATTCGAAGGCTCTTTCCATATAAGTTAAGTCTTCTTTATCAAGCGAACCACCATGAACCGCATTACGCGACAACTTGATGATTTCAGATTGTGAATAAACTTCATTTTCTTCATCAGCTGGAGTAAAGCCCATCAATTTTAAGATTCCATTGGAGCTAGTATTTAATAGCCAAACGAATGGATAAACAAGCGTATGGAAAATATGAAGTGGCGTAACGATCCCCATCATCATCGGTACTGGCTTGTCAATCGCAATATTCTTAGGCACAACTTCAGTTAAGACAACTTCCAAATAAGTTAATAAAACTACGCCTAAGATTGCACTAACTGACTTGATGAGTGATTCATTCATTGGCGTCAAATGGAAAAGATCTTCCAAGATGGTTGCGAATGTATCAGCCGAGAACCAACCCAAGACTACACCAACCAAAGTGGTACCAACCTGAGTAGTTGACAAATACTCATTCAAGTTGTGCGTCATATGCAAAGCACGACGCAACTTTTTCTTATTTCCTTGACCCTTAGCAAGCATATCTTCGAGCTGACTTGGTCTAGTTTGAACTAACGCAAATTCCGCAGCAACAAAGAATGATGCAACGATAAATATTAATAATGTTGCAACTAAATTAGTTACTATTTGAGCTGGACTCAAAGTATTATCACCTTTTTTTACAAATATATTACTAAAACCTATTTTACCATTTCTTGCCTAAAATAGTGCAGTTTTACACAAGGGATAACGGTTTTTGTAATTTATTCGACCACCTTGTAAATTTCATTAAACGGTACACGCTTTGGAATAAATTTAGGATCATTAATTTCAGCATTCTTGTCGATATAGCCAACTGCAATTGCCATTCCGACAGCTTCATCATCTGGAATTTGGGCATATTCTCTAACCAATTCTGGGTATGAAACCATTGAATGAGCTGGCATCACACCTAAGCCACGGTTAATGGCTAAAAGCATGATACTTTGTGCAAAAATTCCTAAGTCAAAAACGGACCAAGCTGGAGATTTCTTCGGAACCGTTAAAAAGATAATTGCTGGTGCATTGAACATTGTTTTATTCGCATCATTAAATAATTGAAGCTTATTTCTGAAAAAGAAACTTTGGGATGCACCCATCGTAGCCATATTACGACTTGGATAAGTATCCCAGTCTAGTGATAGCATTGAAGCAAAATCTTCATGTGCAGCTTCTTTATCATCAATCTTTTTAGCTGAAGCAGCCTTAAACTTGCTTAAAGCATCCCCCATCAAAACATATGCACGCCATGGCTGAGAATTAAGCAATGAAGGTGATTGCTGTGCCATTTTAACGATTCCAGCAATTGTTTTTTCTTGTAATTTTCTATTAGTAAACTTCCGCGTTACATGTTCCTTTTCATAAACATCCTTAAAATTCATTTTTCCTCAATTCCTTTTTGCTTATATAATAACAATCTATATTTTATTATAGTAAAAAACTGTTAAAAAGCTTAATTATTGCTCTTTTCTTGCTTTTTCTTTTCTGCTGCCTGTTTTTTTAAATAAGCACTCATTGCAAGATCATTTTTTCGCATAGCAATAAACGCAGTAATGGTTAAAGTTAATCCACCAAGACAAATCACAAGTAAGCCAATCGGAAACAAGAAGTCTGCTCCCTTAGGAATAAATGATGCCTTAATTACCCAGCATGCTATACCAATTAACATCAAAACTATACCCACAATGACTGCCTTAGTGTTCGGTCGATATCTTTTCATAAATGCCCTTCTTTCTTAATTAACATTCTAACAGAAAAAGCTTAGCTTCAACGTAGAAGCTAAGCCGAAAACTAGAGAAATAGTCGTTAAATTTTTACATGAGAGAGGGGAAAGTTGACTATTTAAGTTCGATAGTTTGTACTTTTTGGGAATGTTCAACACTGCCTTTTTCAATCGGAGTAACTGACTTAATCAGGTCCATGTTGGTGTAGACAACGATGCAGCTGTCATCGTATCCCTTGTCTGTAATCATTTGGAAATCCATTGTGGCTAAGGGTTGACCTTTCTTAACTTTATCGCCTTGACTAACATTCACTGTAAACGGAGCACCTTTTAGTTCAACAGTATCAAGACCCAAGTGAATCAAAAACTCAATACCTTGGTCATTCGTGATACCAATAGCATGTTTAGTTGGGAAAAGTGTGGAAATACTACCATCAACTGGTGCATAGATATGATTATCCTTAGGCTTGATAGCATAGCCATCACCTAACATCTTAGTTGAGAAGACATCGTCTTTTACATCAGTAATTGGCATAATGTCGCCATCAACTACCGCATCTACTTCAATACCCTTATTCTTTTTCTTAAAGAAATTAAACATAATTAATAACCTCTGGATTTCTAAAATTCAAGTAATAATATCAACATAAAGCTTGCGAGTAATAAACCAGCTGCAGTAAGTGAAATTGCGATTATTACTCGACTAACACCATCTTGCGTTTTCTTCAAAGCTTTTGCTCGATAAAAACCTAAGATAGCTAATACTACGCAAAGCAAGTTGCCAACAAAGAGCTGAGCAATCATCTGACTTCCCATCAAGAAGCGATAAGTCTGTCGATTGATTAAAAACTGCTTGTGGTTTAACAACATATAGTAGCCTAGTATGAAGTCAACGATAGCAACGATTGTACTAATCGCAATCATCGGCTGCTTCATAATCATCATCCGAATCGATTGACCAGAAGCACCGCTTCGTAGTGCAATCATCGCCCAAAACAATAGTGGAGCAATGAAAAGTACGTATGAATACCAAGTCAAAATCTTCTTAGTATCCAAGTGCATGCTTTCGGTTATTCGATCGATAAAGTTGCCAACTTTTCGTTTACTAATTGCCCACATTGATCTCTACATCCTCTCCTTGACTCTGTTGCCAAGCTACATATTCACTAATTACCAAATCAATTAAGAAGTACGCTGGGGTAAAGGCAACCTTCCCGCTCTTAAAGTCGGCATCATCAGTAAAGGCAATCGTTGGAAAATAAATGTTGTGCTGCACTAATGAAGCTAATTTATTTTGCTTCAGGTTAGTGAACGAAACATATTTGAATTTATCATTCACTAGTTCCAACTTAGTGATTTCCTCATTGATCGTTTTATTATCACCCGTAAACGAGATAATAAACAAAACATCGCCTTTTTGAGCAAAGCGTCCCGCAGCTTTTAACTCCTCTAATGCTGATGGCAAAACAGTTGCATGCTTGCCAACTACAAACAATTCATGAGCCAAATATTGTGCGATTAACTCTTGTTGCCAACCAGTAGAGTAAATGTAAATTGTCTCTGCATTATCTAAATCGCGATACAAGCTATTGAAATCACGTTGTTTGAAATACTTCAACACGTCTGAATTTACTTTACTAAGTTCCCGCGCAAAATTATTTTCAATTTTGATTGGTTTTTGCTTCGATTCGGCTAATTCAACCAAATCAAATTTAAGCTCACTGTAGCCACTTAGTCCTAGCTTTTTACATAACCGGAAAATTGCGGATTCGGATACATAAAGCTTTTTAGCTAATTTGGCTAAGCTTAATTTGCTACAGTCTCTCGGATTATTTAGAACATATTGAACTATCTGTTTTTCAGAATCGTTCAATTTATGACTATTGTCATAGACCATTGATCTCAAATTTGCCATAATACCTGTGCCCTTATCAATATATAATTTATATATTAATGATAACACAAGCGCTTTCATATTATAGCAATTGTTTCATTTGATCAACAACTTGATCGGCATCCAATCCGACAACGATGTCAACCTCGTTGTTATCTTTATGTTGTACTTCGTAAGAATCTGCGATCTTCTTGAATTCTGAATCTGGAGCGACCTTCTTAGGATCAACGACATGAGTTCTTACTCTAGTTGAGCAAGCAATGACATCTTGAATGTTGGAGTCACCACCAAGCAAGTCAACGATACCAGTAGCTCTTTCAATATAAGGATTATCTTGTTCAGTTGATACCTTAGCGTCGCCACCTTGTTGTTGCATTAAAGTGTTCATTTCATCAAGAACTTGAGGTACGTCCAAACCTACGATAACTTGGATAGCCTTACCGTGGTGTACGACATTGACAGCCTTGTTTGCTTTAAATGCGGCATCTGAAGCAACTTTATTTGGATCGGCAACAGATACACGTAATCTAGTAGCACATGAACTCAATTCTGTAATGTTTGAAGGACCACCTAATAATTCAAGGTAAGCAGTTGCTCTTTCAATGTAAGGGTCATTAGCGTCCTTACCAGCAGCTTCTGCAGCTTTCTTAGCCTTGTATTCTTTCTTTGAAAGAAGGTGAACATCTTGATCATCGGCTTCACGACCTGGAGTAATGTAGTTGAACTTCTCGATCATGATCTTGAAGACGAAGTAAGTGATAATACCGAAAATAATACCAACGATAAATTCCATGACGTAGGTCTTCCAGTGGTTTTGCCAAAGTGGAATCCAGTTCATTGAAGCGATACCGATCGCACCATCTGACATGAATCCTCTTAAACCAAAGGCCCACATAACTGTGTTCATCGTGGCTGACAATACTGAGTAAACTACCCAAAGAACTGGAGCAGCAAACAAATAAGTAAAGTCGATAGGTTCAGTAATACCAGCTAATACTGAGGTTAAAGCAGCTGGGATAAGCAAAGCTGAAGTTTGCTTCTTCTTGTTCTTCTTAGCAGTTGCGTAGAAGGCAAGACAGATAAATGGTACTAAGAATACCTTTTCGTTACCGTAAAGTTGGAATCCTTCAACTGAAGCGATTTGTGAAAGTGGTTTAGTACTTGCAGCGTATTCAGCAAGGTGTTTCAACCAATATGGTTGCAAACCGCCGGCAACAACGGCTGGACCGAATTGGAATGGAATGTATACCAAGTGGTGAAGACCAGTAGGAATCAATACACGGTTCAAGAATTGGTAAATCCAAACACCGATAAATCCACTATCTACGATGAAGTGTTGCATGCTGGTGATACCCATTTGAACTTTTGGCCAGCCCCAGCAGGTAATGAGTGCTAAAGGAATCATTACGAAGAATGCTAAAGCGTAGACATAAGTTGAACCTTGGAAAGTACCAAGCCAGTCTGGCAACTTCTTGTCAAAGTACTTGTTGTGTAGCCATACAACAATCAAAGCAACAACCAAGGCACCTAAGATACTAGTGTCAAGAGTCTTGATACCAGCAATGTTAGTTAAACCGTGGTTAGTAGCGTTAGCAACAATTTGAATCTTGTCAAAGTTAGGAATACCAAATGCTGCACCCCAGTGGGTAAGCATTGCACCGATGAAGTAGTTGTAAGTCAAGTAAGCAATAACTGCTTCCATGGCTGCTCTACCTCTAGCCTTGTTGGCTAAACCGATTGGCAAACCTACAGTAAACAAAATACCTTCTTGGTTGAACACTGTCCAACCACCAGCTGAAATTGTGTCCCAAACTGAGTTCCATGTAGTTCCCGGGTTGGCAATTGAACCAAACAGAGTCGGGTTATTGAACAAACTACCTAAAGCTACGACAATACCCGCAAACGAGAACAGCATAACTGGGACGAACATAGCGGCCCCAAACCGCTGAATCTTTTGCATCATAATAATTTACCTCTCAAAGAAAGAAATTAAATAAATTAACTGATTCTTGCTTACACCTGCATCTACATCTTTATTTCATCAGATTAAGTCAACCGCAAGGTGCTCATACAATTGACTTTTGCCATTTGTGCTTCACACAAATATTTACTCCTCAAAAATGTTTTAAGATAAAACGTCCAGTTGATATCAAATTCTGAACTTAACTCTATCTTAGTAGCTAGCTTACATTTTTATTTATACCATAGTTTTAAGCTAATGTAAGCGCTTTTTAAAACTATGACTTATTGTTTCATAAAGTTAAGATGATATTTCATTTCATGAAATTTATTTCAGCCCTTCAATGATGTATATACCAATATTTATACCCCTTTATTTTGCTTGTCGCGCCTATGTTTAATCATTTACTTTACATACAAAAATAACATGTCAATAAATATGCTATAGACATTCTCTATTTATACACATAAAATCCTCTGCAATATATTTCATTTCATGAAACGAAACAAGTGATAAAACCTTTTTCCTTTCCAAGATGAACTACTTTGCTTACTGAAATAACACAAAGTCTGGCATAATTAACGGTAAGTTAAATGCACAGGAGGAATTATTATGACAATCAAATTTATTGCACTTGATACCGACGGTACCTTGCTTAATTCAACAGGTAAGATTTTGCCCAGTACAAAAAAGGCAGTTAAAACAGCTTTAGACCAAGGAATAAAAGTTGCTTTATGTTCTGGTCGGCCAATCGCAGGATTAAAACATTTTATGGACGAATTAGGAATTATTGGACCTGATCAATATGCTATCACTCTTAATGGCGCAATTACCCGCACAGCAGATGGCAAGATAATGACTAAAGATCTAGTTTCTAATCGACTTTATCGTAAAATGTATGCTTTTGCTAACGAGCATCATTTACCTTTTAACGTTGTTTCCCCTGATTCAAAAATAATTACAGGAGATCATGATGTTGATTTAATGGTTTATACTCAAGCTTACGAAAATAGTGCGACTTTATACATTAGAGAGCCAGATGAATTGCCTAGTGATTTTGAAATTGCTAAAGGTTGTTTTGCCACTAAAGCTAAGTTGTTAGACCAATGGGAGGATAAAATTCGCCAAGAATTTGGGCAAGAGCTGTATATTGTTCGTGCCGACGATTGCTTCTTAGAGCTACTTCACCCTAATGTTAATAAAGGAACCGGATTAAAAGAATTAACTGAAAAACTTGGCATTACTCCAGAAGAGGTCATGGCAATTGGAGACGAAAGAAATGATATTACCATGTTTGACTTTGCTGGAACAGCTGTTTGCATGGGTAATGGCTCCGAAGAAGCGAAAAAGCATGCTGATTATGTTACCACTTCAAATGACGAAGATGGCATCAGCAATGCTTTTGAAAAATTTTTATAATCAACCTAAAACAAGTATCTGAGAAGTGATTAATCTTTCCTAGATACTTGTTTTATTATTTGTTCAAATATTCACGCAAAGTTGGCAAAATTTTCTCCGCCTCAACTCGTCCGCCCTCATACACTCGTCGCATCTCTTTTTTATCTGTTTCTAAAGTGCCAATTTCAAGCGGAAACGGTGGACGAATAATAAACGCCTTGCCAGCTTCTTCATCCTTTTCCATTTGGTCAAGCACTGCGTTATAATCCTCAGCTCTAGTAGCCAATTTTTTTACTACTGCAGGGTATTTCCTTAAAATTACTTTTTCCAGTGGATAGAGCTTACTCTGCTTTTTGCGATAAGACTTCGGCTGTGTAGCAATGACTACCTTTTTATCACAGTTTTGCTGCTCTAAAAAATCATACGGAATTGAATCAGATACACCGCCATCAAAGTAATAATGCCCATGAATTGCAACTGGATGAGCAAAAAATGGAATCGACGACGAGGCTCTAATCCACTCTAAGTCAACATAACCTGCATCATGTAATTGATGATAAACCGACTCACCTGTTGCAGCATCAGTTGCAACACACCAAAAGTCCATTGGATTAGTCATAAATTTTTCTTTATCAAAAACATCCAACTTATCAGGCAAAATATGGTAACAAAAGTTAGCCGCATACAAATTGCCTGACCGCCGCCATGACTTCCAACTAGCATAATATGATTTCCCCGCAAAGCGCATGTTGTAGCGCAATACTCTTCCCTTTTGCTCCGACTTCAAGTTTACGCCAAAGGCAGCACCGGCTGAAACGCCAATTGCTAAATCAAAGGTTATGTCATTTTCTAAAAACACATCAATTACGCCAGCTGTAAACAACCCACGCATTGCTCCACCTTCAAGTACTAACCCACTTTTCATATTTTCCCTCTTTATCAAAAAAAGACCTACGCTTTTCGCATAGGTCTAATTTATTCTTATTTTAATTTTACTTCAAGCCCGACCATTGCCATTCAGTTACTTCTGGCATATCCTTACCATTGTCACGAATGTATTGATGGTGCTTTTCAAGCAAGTCATCCATGTGACTGATGAAGTCCGCATTCTTGCCCTTCAAAGCTGGGATGCTTTCTACGGCATCCTTAGCTAGGTCAAAGCGATCAAGATGATTCAATACCCGCATGTCAAATGGGGTAGTAATATCACCATTTTCTTCATAGCAGTGAATATGAACATTGTAGCGCTTGCGAGCAAACCAGATGGATTCCATCATGCTCTTGTAGCCATGCCATGCAAAGATTACTGGCACATCCTTAGGGAATAATCTGTCAAATTCTTCAGTTGAAAGACCATTCTTGTTGTCCTTAGGATCCATGAGCTTCATGACGTCAACTACGTTAATGTAGCGAATCTTCAAATCTGGGAACTTCTTGTGCAAGATATCGATTGCGGCTAAAGTTTCAATAGTTGGTTCAGTTTCAGTTGAAGCAAAGACAACGTCTGGCTTAACGCCCTTGTCAGTTGAAGCCCAATCAATGTAGCCTAAGCCCTTGTCTACCAACTTCTTGGCTTCTTCAATTGAGAACCATTGTGGACGAGGCTGCTTAGAAGTTACCAAGACATTGATGCATTCTCTGTCTTGCAGTGCCTTGTCGCCCACTGCCAAAAGCGTATTAGTGTCTGATGGCAAGTATTCATGAACAAGATCTGGACGGTTCTTTTCATACAAGTGAGTCAAGATACCTGGATCTTGGTGAGTGTAACCATTGTGGTCTTGTTGGAATACAGTTGAAGTTGCGACAAAGTTAAGTGATGGATAATCATGACGCCAGTATTGTTCCTTAGCTTTTCTTAACCACTTCATGTGTTGCGTGAGCATGGAGTCAACTACTCGGCCAAAGGCTTCATAAGTAGCGAAGAAGCCATGACGACCAGTCAAAACATAGCCTTCAAGGAAGCCCTCATCTTGGTGTTCTGACAATTGTGAGTCAATCACACGGCCACTTGGAGCCAGGTTTTCATCATTTGGTTCATGAACTTCTGGTTCCCATTGGCGCTTTTGATCATCAAGTAATTGGAACAAGCGGTTTGATTTAGATTCATCTGGACCAAATCCGCGGAAAGTAGTTGGGTTGAGCTTAGCAACTTCATCCAAGTACTTAGCCCATTCAACCATGTCTTGGGCTTCAACTGAACCTGGCTTGTCAAACTTCAAAGCAAATTTGCGGTAGTCTGGCAAGTTAAGCCGCTTAGGATCAAGACCACCGTTAGTAATTGGGTTCATTGCCATTCTATGGTCGCCCTTGGCAGTGTTTTCAGTTACGATTTCCTTAGGTGAACCGTCTTCATTAAACAATTCTTCTGGCTTGTAGCTTTCCAGCCAATCAGTAAGCATATCAGCGTGTTCCATATCGCCTTGAGCAACTGGAATTGGAATTTGGTGAGCCCGGAATGAATTTTCAATTGGGTTGCCATCCAAGTCCTTCTTTGGACCAGTCCAGCCCTTAGGGCATTGGAAAATAATCATTGGCCAATGTGGCAAGGTAGCATCATTGTTTTCACGGGCATGCTTTTGAATAGCCTTGATTTCTTCAATGACTTCATCCATGGTCTTAGCCATTTCTTCGTGAACCTGCATTGGGTCCTTTTCACCGTCAAAACGGCCACCCTTAAAGACTGAAACAAAGTGAGGATCCCAGCCCATGCCGCGGAAGTATTCGGTTAATTCTTGATCGCTCATGCGAGAAACAATGGTTGGGTTAGAAATCTTAAAGCCGTTGATTTGCAAGATTGGCAGAACTGCACCATCTTTAATTGGGTTAATGAACTTGTCACTAAACCATGAAGCAGCTAAGGGACCAGTTTCAGCTTCACCATCACCAATTTCAACAGCGGCAATAACATCTGGATTATCCAAAACAGCACCAGTACCGTGTGAAAGTGAGTAGCCTAATTCCCCACCTTCATGAATTGAACCTGGAGTTTCAGGAGCAGCGTGAGAAGCAACACCACCTGGGAAACTAAAGCGCTTGAATAGCTTAGCCATCCCCTTTTCGTCCTGGGTAATCTCTGGGTAACGTTCAGTATATGAACCATCAAGATATGAGTTAGAAACCATTACCTGACCACCGTGACCTGAACCCTCAATATAAAACATGTTCAAGTCATACTTCTTAAGCACACGATTCAAGTGAGCATAAATAAAGTTTTGTGGTGCAATCGTGCCCCAGTGACCAATTGGCTTAGGCTTAACGTCTTCTGCCACCAACGGAGTCTTGAGAAGCGGATTCTTCATCAAGAACAATTGACCAACTGACAAGTAGTTGGCTGCGCGCCAATATGCATCAACGCTCTTTAAATAGTCTTTTGAGTCATAATCAACTGCCATCTTATTCTCCTTTGAGCATTTAAGAGTGCTCTTGTTCATTTGTTCTTTTGTTTACACTTATATCATACCAAATTATCTAAAAAGTTCAACTATTTTTATAATTGGATCCTACCAATTTAAAAAATAAGTATTTAATTTAAAATTGCATCCCTTTTTTGTTGCTATATCAACCTTTTAATGCTTTGATATAAGTATTTAGCTGCTTAAATACTTATAAGTACAGATAAACAAATATCAAATACTGACATAATCAGTGCAAAATTATTCATTCATGTTAGATTACTAAATGGAGGGCATGAGATGACCCAAGAAGAAAGATTAATACAAATTAAACAGTTACTTGAAAAAAAGCACCAATTATCAACTAGACAGATTGCAGCTCACTTCAATGTATCATTTGATACGGCAAGACGAGATGTAATTCATCTAACTGAAACTGGTCAAGCAATTAGAGTTCATGGTGGTTTGATGGAAATTAATTGCAACAGCGTACCTGATTTTTTAGCAAGAAATCAAGTACAATCACCGGTTAAGATGAAAATGGCTAGAATGGCAAAGAGATTTGTTCATCCAGGTCAATGTGATTTCATCGGTTCATCAACTACGTTAAAGCAGCTCTGTCCAATGCTTAATGGTATTGACATGCAGATCGTCACGAATTCAATCGACAACGCATTAAGCTTATTAGCAACAGAAATCCCATCAGTCAGATTGTTGGGCGGCGTTATCAACAAAAAGCAGCGTTTCATTTATTCTGAAACAGCATTAGAAACATTGCGTCAAATCCATTTCAATACTGCATTTATTGGTGGATCTCGAATCAGAGATGACGGCGTATATACACCAAGCATGGCTGATTCCAAAATTGTCGAAACCGCCGCTAGTCGCGCTAATCAAGTTGTATTAGTTGCCGAAAAATATAAATTTACTAATCAATCCTCTTCGCCATACATGTCTGTCCCCCTCAATCAGATCGATGTCCTTATTACCGACACCCCATTGCCTGAGGAATTAAAGCATCATTTTAATCCAAAAACGCAAATTATACCTGTTTTAAAGGAGTGATAGTTATGTTCAGTCTCTTTAACCAAAAGAAACAAAGCGAAAGTCGTGAAGTATACCAAGATTTGAAGAATTTTTATAATAGTTTTTTTAGCAATATCTACAATGAAATGAATATTGGTCGCTATCGGCAGATTCGCGATGCAATTGGGCTTGTTCTTAATAAGTTCGACAGTGGTGATCATCCTCTTGAATACACTAGCAAATTGGTCATGTATATTCAGGCTCGAGTTGCCATGAATCACCTGCATCTAACTCATGAACAGCAAGACCTAATGAAAAAGCTAAGTGACGCTACCAAATATGTAAATATTTCTTATGTTTATCTGAGTCCGCTCACTTCGGTAGAACAATTTGTTAATATTTAAGTGTATCTAGAACCTGCTCTAGATGAAAAAATGAATCCAAAAAGACCGAGTAGCTGATCTGCTCGGCCTTTTTATGCAATAATATTGTTAAAAGATATAGATTTTTTCAAAGGAAATAATTATGACAAAATTACCATTCAAAGTTGTTGCTGTCGATATGGATGGCACTTTCATGCATGATGATCAAACTTTCGATCACAAGCGCTTTGACCGCATCTTAACAGAATTACACAAAAAGGGGATTCACTTTATCGTTTCAAGTGGGCGCCCTTATACCAGATTACGCAAAGATTTTGCTGGCTTTTTAAACCGAATCGACATGATTGCTGACAATGGCTCGCTTTTGCTTCAAGATAATCAAATTATTAGCACTCATTTGCTCACTCATAAAACAACCTTAGATCTAATAAGTTTTATCAAAGAGCATTATTCCAAGAGTTCAATTATTGTCACTGGGATCAACAATTCATATACAACTATTAATGCTTCTCCTAGTTTTAAGCAGACGATGAACTTCTATTACCCCGATCGAATTGAAGTTACTGATTTAGCAGCGGCTATCAATCCGCAGGATATGATTACTAAAATCACCTTAAGTTATCAATATGATTTTTCCGCGGAATTAGAAAAAGAATTCAACCAAACCCATGCCGAGAAGATTCACTGTACTTCTAGTGGTTTCGGTTTGCTTGATATTGTGCCTTACAGCGTTAATAAAGGGAGCGCTCTAAAATACTTCTTACGCTATTTTGGTGCTAAACCCAATGAATTAATTGCCTTTGGCGACGGAATGAATGATGCTGAGATGTTAAAACTAGCCGGTTACAGTTATGCGATGGCTAATGCAGAAGATCAAGTTAAGAAAATCGCCAAGTATGAGGCCCCGAATAACAATGATGATGGGGTTTTAGAGGTGCTTGATTCATATTTAGCTAAAGTAGAGAAATAATAATTACTGTAAACTAAAACCGTCTGAATGAGCAAAATAAAAAAGTAGCCAAGTTTTCTTAAACTAATTGACTTAAGAAAACACAGCTACTTTTTATTTACCCAAATTAACAAAGGTATTAAAGTTCATATAATGATAATGCACGCGCATATTTGATACTTCAAACGGCGTCCCATCATCCAAGAAGAAGATCCCTTCCATTACACCAACAGGTTCAGTCGGCTTCAAATTTAGCTTCTGCTGATCTTCTTCATTCGATGGTTCAACAGTGATATTCAAGAATGACTTAGTAACGGTCTTTCCCTGTTCATCTTCCAAATAGTTAAACAAAGACTTTTGTAAAGTTTCTGGCTTTAATTCCGGCACAATTTTAATCGGCAAATATCCAGTCTCAATTAAAAATGGTTGTTCATCTAACAGTCGCAGACGCTTGAATTCATAAACAAAATCATTTTCATTTAAAAATAAGTCTTCCGCAATTTCTTTAGTTGCCTTAATCACATGAAAATCAAGCAACTTAATTTGTTGTTTTTTACCAGGGACTTTAAAAGAATCAGTGATTCCAAGATTCGATCCATCATAACGAAACATTGCCTGTTTGCGCAAATATAGTGGATTAATAAAAGTTCCACTACCTCGCTTTTTAAAAACGATCCCTTGTTGAGCCAACAGCTCCAGCGCACGCTTCATTGATGATCGACTTACCTGATAGTGTTCGGCTAGACTGCGTTCATCAGGCAGTCGCATCCCCTCATACTGATTATTCAAAATATTCTGTTTAATGTCATGCATAACTGTCCGATAAACATAATCTGCCATTATTCTCGTCCTTGATTTGCCTTTTTAATACTATCAATAAACCAAGTTGCAAACTTATCCAAGTCCACATCTGTCGCAATCTCCGCATTGGCATGTTCTTGGTCCATAAAATCCATTACGCTGGCACCATAAGTATATTGCCCGCGCAATTCAATATTCACGTTTGCCTTTTTCATTGTAAACATTTCCGGATGAAGCATAATTCCAACTGCAGTCGGATCATAAATCTTAATTCGCGGATCACCGTCTGGTTCATGAATGTTAGAGAAAAGTGAATACAACATATTACCCACTTCACCACATGTCTTAACTTTATCCATTTGCTCTGGTGTTAAATGGGCCTTATTTCCAATTTCAAGTGGAGCAACCTTAACTAGCAATCCACTATGAAAAACTACCTGCGCTGCTTCCGGATCTCCCGCAATATTATATTCCGCAAATGGGCTATGATTTCCGTGACCAATATTACCACCCATAATTACAATTTCCGCAATATTTTCTTTAACTTCAGGATATTGCTTAAAAAGTAAGGCAAAGTCAGTTAATGGTCCAATGCCCATCAGAGTTATTTTTTCTGGACTACTTTTAATTTCCTTAGCCATCAACGTTGCAGCAAGACCAGGTTCAATTAAAGAATCATCAGCTTGTTCAAATTCAAAGCCGGCAATCCCTGTTTTACCATGAACCGAAGCAGCACTAATCATTGGTGCCACCAGTGGTTGATTAGCACCCACTACGACAGGAACCTTAGTATGCAAAAACTTTTCTAAATTTAAGGTATTTTGCAAGGTATATTTCAGTGCCACGTTACCCCAAGTAGGCACAATCATGCGCACATCAAGTTCTTGTGCAAAAAGACTAATCGTCATGGCAGCAATGTCATCAATGCCAGGATCAGTACTGATAATTAAAGGTCTCTTGTTCATAAAATTATCCTCTCGTATTAAGTACTTTTATAATAGCAAAAAACCAACCAATTAAGAAAGTGGTTGGTTTTATTCTAATAATTATTTTTCTTTTTTGGGTTTAATACGTTGAATGTGTTCTTCTTCATGGTCACCTAATACTAATGGCACACGCTCAACCACAGTATCGGCATACTCCAGTCCGAACCAAGATGCAGGGTTAGAAGATAAATTCTGCAGCCATACTCTTGCTTCAACCATGAACTTTTCATAGCCTGTCAATTTAGTTAATGGACTAATTACGTCGTTAACAATTACAAAGGCGAAGTCCCCTACATCACGACCCGGTGTAGTAGTGAATTGTTGTGGTTGAGCTTCA
Organism: Lactobacillus sp. UMNPBX1; assembly: GCF_002554085.1. Lineage (NCBI taxonomy): Bacteria > Bacillati > Bacillota > Bacilli > Lactobacillales > Lactobacillaceae > Lactobacillus > Lactobacillus sp. UMNPBX1. The sequence continues at coordinate 147,313 of NZ_PCZI01000001.1, read as the reverse complement.
ATCGTTCCATCAGCGATCAAATCATGAACAATTTGCCGCAAATAAACATTTACACTGGTTTGTTTTCTAAAACCTAAATACAACTGAACGTTAATTACATTCTTAGTACCATAAGTATTGACCGCGTATTCTGCAGTATATGGCTCGTTAGTAACATTAACAGTTACAAACCAGTAAGCCTTAGCCCGTTTAGGTCTCTTATCCAAAATTGAATAAAGCATTTCGCGCTTAATGAATTTATTATACTTAACCTTAGCCATATAAACTACATTCGTAGCGTAAACTGGATAATCATCACAGTGGCTCAACTCAGTCAACATATCTGTATATTCATCTAAGCGAACATAAGCATTCTGCTCCTCACGCTTATCACGGATCTTATTGCCATAGAACCACACGTACATGATTGCCAAAATAAAACCAGCAATTAAAACAGTGACGTAACCGCCATGCAAAAACTTAGTTAAGCTTGAGAATAAGAACATCCCTTCAATAAAGGCAAAGACTACTAAGAAAATGCATCGTATTGATAGCGCGGTACCTTTTTTACCCAGATATTCAAATAATAAGATAGTTGTCATCAACATGGTAACCGTGATGGCCAGACCATATGCTGCTTCCATATGATGTGAAGTTCTAAATAAGAAAACAATTGCAACTGTAATGACACAGATCATCTTATTAATTGAAGGAATATAAATCTGTCCCTTCTCATTTGAAGGATAGATAATATTCATTCTTGGTAAAAATTTTAAACTACTTGCTTCAGCTACTAAAGTGAATGAACCCGTAATCAAAGCCTGAGAAGCAATAATAGCGGCAATCGTAGCCAAAGCAATAGCAAACAATCTTAGACTACTTGGTACTGCTTCAAAAAATGGATTGAAATCACCATTACCAGCATGATAATTAGCATTTTGTAAAATCCAGACGCCTTGCCCTAAATAGTTTAAAATCAAGCAAACAAACACATAAGGCCAAGAGCCCATAATATTACTTTTCCCGACATGTCCGACATCTGAATAAAGAGCCTCAGCACCAGTAGTTGCCAAGAAAATTGAACCTAAAATCAAAATACCCACTTTATTAGCAGGACTAAATAAAATACGCAAAGCATGAATTGGATTAATTGCATCAAGCAAACTCCAATCATGGCTTAAGTTCATAAGTCCAATAAGCCCTAAAAAAGTAAACCACAGGAGCATGATTGGACCAAAGGCCTTACCAATCACACTCGTTCCCATTCTTTGAATTGAAAATAGTAAAACCAGGATAACAATAGTAATCAAGATAACCATATCTTGCGACGAAACTGGAATTACATCACCAAAGCGCATATTTTTCAATCCTTCAATTGAAGTTGTAACAGTCACAGCTGGAGTTAATGTCCCATCAGCTAACAATGCTGCTCCACCAATTAAAGCTGGGATAACTAGCCATTTAGCCCTCTTTCTAACCAATGCATAAAGAGAGAAGATCCCTCCTTCACCATGATTAGTCGCCTTCAAGGCAATTATCACATATTTGACCGTTGTCAATAATGTAACAGTCCAAAAAATCAACGAAATGGAGCCAACAATTAGTTCACGGTTAACATTACTAATTCCACCATTTTCAGTCACAATCGACTTCATAACATACAAAGGACTAGTACCAATATCACCATAGACAATGCCGATAGCAATTAAAAGGCCAGCAAAAGACACCTTTTGCTTACCAGATATTTTATTCATAAGTTTTTATCCTCTATTTCCATTTCACTTAAAAATTAAAATTTTTACTAGTATAGAAAAAGTCTAGATTTTTTGCAATAAAAATATATCTTTTTGAAAAAATAAAAAAGGAGATGAAATCTCCTTCAGACACTTAATTTACTTTTTCTTATCTTCGATGGTGCCATCACTATGAGCAATAATTACTTCGTCACACATATCCAGGAACAAGCCATGTTCAACTACGCCAACAGTATGATCAAGGTAATCAGCTAAACCATGAGGTGCTGGAACAGGATCTGCAGCCAAATCAATAATATAATTTCCATAGTGAGTCACATAACGTTGATTGCCTTCCATACGCCACCGAGGCTTTAATCCTTCTTGTTCAAAACGTTTAAAGTTTTGTTCACAAGAAATTGGTAAAACTTCAACTGGTAATGGGAAGCCGCTTAAACGATGCACTAATTTTGATTCATCAACGATCCAAATGATCTTCTTAGAATTGATTGCTACATTTTTTTCTAAAGTTAATGCACCACCGCCGCCTTTGATTCCATCCAAGTTATTGGCAACCCGATCAGCACCATCTACAGTTAAATCAGCTTGATCAATATCGGCCAATTCACTAACTTTAAAGCCTAAGCCCTCAAGTTGTTTTTTACTACGGTTACTAGTAGTTACGATAGCCTTCAGTTTTAAGCCGTCTTCATCTTTGCGCTTACCTAAAGCATCAATGAAAAAGGCAACGGTTGAACCTGTACCAACGCCCAATACCATACCTGATTTAACCATGGCAGCTGCTTTTTCTGCTGCTTCTTTTTTCAAACGATCTTGTTCTTGCTTGTTCATTATTCATCATCCTCCATCGCCTGTTTAACTTCCTGTTCAGTTGGAATTGAAGGCTGAGCACCTAAACGTTGTACGGCAATTGAAGATGCACGACTTGCAATTTTAGCTGCTTCTTCAAAGTTAGATAGGTCAGAATTCAAATTGCTTACCAAATATCCAATAAAGGTATCTCCTGCACCAGTAGTATCGGCTGCTTCAACTTTATAAGCTGGTATTAATTCTTCAACATCGGGAGTTGAAATATACGCACCCTTATCACCATAGGTAATAACCACGTTTTTTACACCAAGCATGTGTAGTTTTTCTGCATTAGTGGCCAGCGTTGAATTATCTTTAATTGCAATGCCAGTGATCTTGGCACTTTCAGTTTCATTCGGTGTAATGATATCAGTATATTGCAGTAATTCTTTAGGAATCTCATCAACTGCAGGAGCTGGATTTAAAATAGTGATTTTTTTGGCCTTTTTAGCAATCTTAAATGCTTCAAGCGTCACATCTAGTGGGATTTCGAATTGAGCAATTACACAATCCCAACTCTTAATCAAATCACCAGCTGCACGGATATCTTCCACTGTCAGTTCATAATTTGCGCCGTGATCAATAATGATGTCATTTTGCCCAGCTTCATTCAACGTGATATAAGCATGGCCTGTCTTTGCCCCCATTGTGGTTTGCACATAAGTTGTGTCCACGCCATAACTCTTGAGCTGATGCGTGATAAAATTTCCTTCACTATCTTCACCTACACGGTTAATAAGGTAAGTTTCAGCTCCACTTTTAGCAGCTGCAATTGCCTGATTAGCACCCTTACCGCCACCAGCAGTAGTAATGTCTAGCGCATTAATTGTTTCACCAGGCTTAGGAAAGTCTTTTACATGTAATGTTGTATCAACATTACTTGAACCAATAACTACAATCTTCTTCATTATGAGCATCCTCTTCTAAAAATGGATTTATTCAACCTCAATTATAACAAAAAACGTATTCAAAATATTGAACACACATTTTTGAAATCTTACTGTAAAATACCACCATTAACGAAGCCTTTTAAGCGCTCAGCTTCCCACTTCAATGTATCTGAATCGTCAACTTGCGAGATCTTATACCCAACGAAATATGGTGAAGCATAGAATCGTGGAATAATCTTGCAACAAGTACCTTGACCATCATTAATTGGATAGAAAAATAAGTTATAAGAATCAACACCATGTGACAAGACTGAACGCACATATTGTGTGCCCTTTTGAATCAAATCGGCCCAAGTATCCAAATTAGTATTATCATGTGTCAAAATATTTACTTCTTGGTAGCCTTGAACTGGACGCGCTGATAAGTTCATTTCAACTGAACCCGAACGCCCGACTTCAAATCCTTTAAAGTTATCAGCGCCAATATCGTGATAGCCATCTTTATGATATAAGCCCACGATCTGCATATGTGGATGAGTTAAAGAACCATCAGACTTGGGACCAAAATTTTTATACCAAAGCACACTCTGATAACGGCCTGAATTATTCATTTTTTGAAAACACTTCAAGCCAAACTTCATCAACTCTTGATTATCTTCACGCGTATAAGTTGAAATATCTCCCTGGTGATCACTTGATTCAATTAAAATTGTTTGATTAGTATCCTTTAACGTAGGGTACTTATTCTTCAACCAAATCTTATCGCCATCTTTTTCATAAATATTAATTAGATGCTGCACATCACAAAAAGGACAGCCAGCATTCTGATTTCCTTGCCGATTACCATAATCATAATCATATGGCTTACGCTTACCAATTGAATATTCATACACTAAAGGATTCTTGTCCATATTTTTCACCTGCTAAACCAAAGATATCATACATTTAACATCATTTTAACAATTTTATCGGTTAATTGTGAACATTTTTATTAATAAAGCTAGGAATAGTACGTCTATCTATGATAAACTACCTTTGTAAAAGAAATACATGATATACATGAGAGGAAGAATCATGAAATTCTATAAAAAATTGGTACTTACTGGTGCCGCAGCTTTAGCTGTTCTAGGCTTGAGTGCATGTTCAAATAATAATTCTAGTTCATCTTCATCTAATAAGAAGATTCCAACTAAGATTAACAAGAAGACTACCGTTACCTTTTGGTATTCACTAACTGGTAATGCGCAAAGCAGTTTGCAAAAATTGACTAAAGATTTTGAAAAGAAAAATCCTAACATTACTATCAAGTTGCAAAGCCAAGGTGGCAACTACTCTGATTTACAATCTAAGTTGGTTTCAGGTTTGCAATCGCCAAAGGATTTACCGACAATTACTCAAGCTTATCCTGGCTGGCTTTACAATGCTGCCAAGAACAATATGCTTGTTAACCTAACCCCATACATTAACAATTCTGAAATTGGCTGGGGCTCATATGCTAAGAGTGGCATTAAGAAAGCTCTTTGGGATGGTGCAAACATCAACGGTACACAATATGGTGTTCCTTTCAACAAGTCAGTTGAAGTACTTTTCTACAATAAGACCTTACTTGATAAGTATGATGTTAAAGTCCCAACTAACATGAGTGAATTGGCTTCTGCATCCGCAAAAATTTACCGTGAAAGTCACCACAAAGTACGCGGTGTTGGATTTGATGCTTTAAACAATTACTACATGATGCAAATGAAGGAAACTTACGGCAAAGACTTCAATAAGAACTTAAACTTTGCTGCCAAGGATTCCGTTAAAGCCATCAATTACTACGCTAATGGAGTAAGAGCCGGCTACTTCATGCAAGCTGGTACTGAAAAGTACATGTCAACTCCATTCAACAATGGTCGCGTTGCTATGTTCATCGGTTCAACTGCCAATGAAGCTTACCTTAAGCAAGGACTTAAGAAGGGTTACACTTATGGTGTAGCTGCTCGTCCAAGCACGATGAACGTACAACAAGGTACTGACATTTATATGTTCAAAAAAGCAACCGCAATGCAAAAGTCAGCTGCGTTTAAGTACCTTAAGTTCTTAACTTCTAAGTCATCACAACTTTACTGGGCTAAACAAACAGGCTACATGCCAGTTAATACTGCTGCTATCAACGACAAGGTTTACCAATCTGCCAAGAACAGTAAGATACCAGCAATTATTGCCAAGACCTCTAAGAACCTTTACTTCTTACCAGTAACTAAGAATGCTACTGCCGCATATGATCAAGTTAATGCTAACATGCAAACCATTTTAGCTAAGGCAAGTAAAAAGCAATCATGGAATAGCGATATCAAGACTGGTAAAGATAAGCTTGATGCTGCTTGGAAGCAATAATTTTTCAAATAAAATATCTATCAAAAAAAGAAGTTCAGTATTAATTGAACTTCTTTTTTTTACCTAATTATTTACTAAAAATGGATATTGAATTTGATCATTATCAGTTACATTCAACTTGTAACGAGCACGATATAAAGCCTTTTCTACCGCTAATTGCCCTGCAGTTGTGGCCATTGCAATCGAATATGACTTGTGTGGTGAATTGATCAGGATTTGACTGATAGAATGCTTAATGTATGACTGGATTAGAATGACATAATTCGATTCCTTACATGCACGTAAAACATTAGAAGCCTGTTTCATCTCGATAATTCGAGCTACTCCATTGTGTGCTTCAATCACCTTAGCCAAGTTAGAGGTTAAGCTCTTGTCTCCTACTACAACGGTAACTCGTTTTTTATCGAGGTCAAAATCAATTCGGGAAGCATAGTCTTCATTTTGCTTTTCAGACGACTGCTTCTCCTTTTTTTCTAATTGATGCAATAAAGACTTGTGTCTACCTTTAGTCTTGTGCTTTTCCGTTTCTTTATTTTTATCCGGCTTTTCCTTCTTTTCTGGAATAGTAACTTCAGCTTCGGCATAACGCCATCTAACCCTAATGAAGGATGGATCACTGACTCGCCAAACAATACTAATCAGGTCATTTTCGTGTAAGTTAAAGTGACTTACAGTATTCATGTCTAAGTATAAAATAGCTTTTTCAGGATTTACTTGACTTAGTTTTTTGCCATTAGAGTCCTGCTTGATGTATAAACCAAAAGAATCACGGTGAACTACCGCTGGACCAAATTCGATAATTTCCTCATCTGGCGCAAAAGACTTTGCATGATGCTCAACTTTAATAATTGGACGATTGCCACTGTCATTTAAGTGATCTAGCAAAGTAACTGTATCACCGTTTTCCAGCTTTTCAATTCTAGTCAAGTGTTCATTAAAATATTGTACTGAATGACCATTCTCATCCACTGCTTCTGCACCTAGCAGCTTACGTCTAATCTCATATTGTTTTTCCTTTGGTTTAGCCACAGGAATTATTTTCTTAACCACAGGCTTAGGAATAGGAGTTATGGTCGCATATTTGTTTTTATTCTTTAAAACCGTAGGACTCAGAGCTTTAGCAGCTTCTTCTTTTTTAGCTTTTTCTTTTTCAAGCTCTTCCTTCGTTTTTTTCGGCTTTATTTTTTCTACAGTATTTTCATCATTTTCTTTTTTAGTTTCTATTTCAGTTTTATTTTCTAGCTTATTCTCAGTTTTTATTTCTGGCTCATTTTTTACAGCCTGATCAGCTTTTTCCGCAATTTTAACGACTTCATTCTTATTCTCAGGTGGATTGCCTAGTACTGCCTGGTTATATATTTTACTAATAATTTTCAACGCAATCATTGACTGCTTCAGTGATTGGGGATCGCTCCCCGTCGCCTGCATTAAATCAATAATATCTTTTCTATAATCAATCGTCATATATTTACCTTCTTATTTCTTAAATATGAATATTATACAAAAATTTTTAATGCTAATCTAATTCTTTATAGATTTTTATATTATTTTTCCTGTAAAACCATTATAATAAAAGTAGTTAAAATATCCTTTATTAAACGGAGGAAACTACTATGAAAAAGAAACTATTACTTTTCGTACCCTTTTTAGCCGGTTTATTGTTCTTGGTATCTACACCAACTTATGCTAGCAAGCTTCCTAAAGGCTATGGTATTGCTAAAACCTTTACCACACCAAAAGCAACCCGTGGCACCTGGTATTATCGCGAAAAGGGTGATAAAACAATTTCTAAGGTAAAGATCACTGCTCATAGCGTAGATGGTAAAAAGCTTTACGTACCTTCACAAAAGTTCTTCGAGAAAAATGTTTACAACGTTTCAGCTAAGAAGCGTAATCAGTTCATCAAAAAAACTGAAAATATTTATGCTGCAGCTAACTATAAAAAGGGCTTCAATGTCAACAATTGGGTTAACTTAGCTGGTGATGGTGAATACTACATCCCTGTTACTAGAACTGTTAACGGCAAAAAGGTTAAGGCATTAAGAATAGCTACTGGTGCTGGTCCTTATACTGCTGCATATGCATACAAAACTAAGGCATTGGTTAAATAATCATTGTCTAACGAAAAAGCAAATTAGCATAATTTGCTTTTTTCTTTTACCGATTTTTCTTTTACCGATTTTTACTTTTCCGTATTTCTCCTTCAAAAAGAGCGGTCAATTTTGCCAAACTCTTATGATCAGGATAGCGTTGAACTAATTGCTCAATTTTATCGGTAGCTAATTTTTTTACTTCTTCGGCTGAGCCCATTTTCTCTAAAAAATCTGCCAAATCACCTGAACGAGCAAGTAACTTACGCTCACTACGACTTTCTGCCAGAAAAGCTTGATCAACCTTACGTAACTTCAAACTACCATCTGCATTAAAGTGATATCCTCCCCACATATGCTGCTTAATTGGTTGCATCGGTTCGCTATCCACATAACACAATTTTCCTACCATATGGTGCGTCTCAGTAATTCCTAACGTAACCGGGTCATAAATATCGACATAGTTTAAAATTTTCTCCCGCATTTTAGCCACCTGACGTCGTTCAGCTGGCGTCAGTAAAAGCCAAATATTGGTTCCTTCATACAGATAAGCAGCTGCAATTGCTTCTGGATGACGACAATTAGCTAAAGCAAACTGAGCATTAATTGAACCTAACGAATGACCATAAATATAAATTCTACTACCTTTAAATTGATTAATTGTCTGATTCAATAAGTGAGCAGCTGACTTTAATTGGCTAGGAATCGTCCGTTTTCGTGCAAGCAGGGCTTTTAAAATTGGTAGATTAGTTTTAATCCATTCATCACGCCAAGTTTGTGGAGTCCCCTTTTTAAAACCATATGATCCTTTAAATAAGATTGTTATTTCATTCGGACTTGAAATGACGAAGGCTCGCATCCCATCCTTAGCATAAACATTACGACAAACAGTTCCAAGATAATGTTGATCTATTTTGATAGTATCACCCAGCTGCAATTCATCATATGCCTTTTTAGTTAATTCAACTCGTTCACGATCTGTTAACTGTGCATTTACACTCATAATTTTTCCTAAAATAAAAAACTAACTCTTACTATTATGTTAGCATGAGTTAGTTTTTTTGGATAATTTGAGCCTTTAATCATATTTTTTCTGCAAGTAATTTGCAATCGTTGACAAGCAGAAACAGACAATAAAGTACATGATTGCAATAATCACATACATTGGAATTAAGTAAGTCGTGTTCTGACTGTAAATAATTTGTGCGTGGTATAAAAGCTCTGGCAAAACAATGATAGTTGCCAATGAAGTATCCTTAACCAATGATACAAATTGTGATAATAATGCCGGAATCATATTGTGCAAAGCTTGTGGCATAATTACATGATACATAGCCTGACCATACGACATCCCGTTGGAACGGGCACCTTCCATTTGACCCGAATCAACTGAGCCAATTCCTGAACGAACAATTTCTGCTAGCATTGCACCTTCAAAGATGACTAACGCTGCAATTGAAGCTGTCGTTGGATTCGTTACAATACCTAATTGAGGTAAACCAAAATAGGTAAAGAAGATGATCAACAATAGCGGCAAGTTTCGAATAATATCAATGATAAAGCCTACAATTGCAGACACATACTTAATTTTCATGTAGCGAACTAATCCTAAGATTAATCCTACTACGAAGCTTAATGCAATTGAAATTAATGAAACATAAATCGTTACCCAAAGTCCTTGTAATAAGAAGCGGATATCGACCCATGAATATGCATGAATAAAAGTTTCCATTCTCTATCCCCTTCCTATTAGTTGACTAATTTTTTCTCTAAATGACGCATGTAGTAACTAAGCGGCAAAGTCAAGATCAAGTAGAACAATCCAACAATAATATAAGTATCAATTGTTTGGAACGTTGAGAACGCAATCAATTGTGCTTGATACATCAAGTCAAAACCGGCAACAAAGGCCAAAACTGAAGAGTTTTTAACCAAGTTGACAAACTGGTTGCCTAGTGGTGGAATCACTATCTTCATCGCTTGAGGTAAAATGACATAACGCATGGCTTGCACATAGGTCATACCGTTGGAGCGAGCACCTTCCATTTGACCAGTTCCAATTGAATTAATTCCCGCACGAACGGTCTCTGCAATAAACGCTGATGTATAAAGCGTTAACCCAATTGTCCCCGCTTGAAATCCTGACAATTTCACAATATAACGTGGAACGATCAAATAAAAGATCATGACAATTACCAGCAAAGGTATATTTCTAAAAATCGCAATATAGATCTTCGCGATCACTTGGCCAAATTTAGATGGTGCTACCTCAAGCAAGGCAAAAATCACGCCTAAAATCAAACTGAAAACTAGAGCAATAATACTACTTAAAATAGTATTCCAAAAACCTGTTAGGAAGCTGCCCCAGTTGTTAGTAATAATTTGCCACATTATTTCAAAACCCCCTTTAGACTAAAACCAGGAATTCCAGCAAACCACTTTTTAATCAAACGGTCATAAGTACCATTCTTTTGTAATTCATTCAAAGCTTGGTCGATATGATCAGCCATTTGTTTTTGTCCCTTATTAACAGCAATTCCGTAAGGAGCATTACTATAGACGCCGCCGACTAACTTATAACCAGGATTTTCTTGAGCGATACCGGCAAGCAAACCGTTGTCAGTAGTTAATGCCACACCTTGGTTAGCCTTCAATGCAGACATTGCTTGACCATAGTCATCATATTGCAAAATCCGCGCTTTAGGGGCATACTTATGTACATCATCAACTGCGGTAGTTCCTTTAACGGCCAAAACAGTTTTGCCTTCCAGATCCTTAACATTCTTGATCTTACTATTATTAGGCACTAACAAAGATGAACCGGCTGGAAAGTATGGCTTAGAGAAGGTTACTTGCTTGGCACGTTCTGGTGTAATAGTCATTGTGGCTAAAACAGCATCAACATTTCCATTTTTTAAAAGTGGGATTCTAGTGTTGGCAGTAGTAGTAACAAAATCGGTTTTAGCATCTTTACCTAGCATTTGCTTAGTTAAAGCCTTAGCCAAATCGATTTCAAACCCTTCAATATGTCCTGTCTTAATGTTCGTTAAGCCAAACAATCTAGTATCTGCTCTAACGCCCCAAACAATCGTCTTGCTCTCTTTTACTTTTTGATAAACATTGCTACTAGCATGCTGACCACAAGCTGTTAAGGTAAACGCTAATAGAATCAGCAAAGGCAAGAAAAGAAATCTTTTTATCTTTTTCATGGCGTGTCACCTTAATCTTTAGAAATAACTTTGCTTAAAAATTGCCGAGCACGTTCAGTATCTGGATGAGCAAAGAATTCTTCTGGCTTGCGATCTTCTAAAATATGACCATTATCAAAGAAAATTAAGCGATTGCTTACTTCTCTAGCAAAACCCATCTCGTGGGTAACCACAACCATAGTAATGCCTTGTTCAGCAACATATCTCATAACTTCTAAAACATCTTCAATCATTTCTGGGTCAAGGGCACTAGTTGGTTCATCAAATAAAATCACCTTAGGGTGCATTGCTAATGATCTAGCAATCGCTACTCTTTGTTTTTGTCCACCAGATAATTGACGAGGATAAGAGTCAATTTTATCGGCCATACCTACTTTTTCAAGATATTGCATCGCTACTTTACGGTTCTCATCATCAGGACGCTTTAGCACAATCTTAGGCGCCAGCATAACGTTCTCTAACACAGTGTGATTATTGTAGAGATTAAAGTGTTGGAATACCATCCCAACATTTTTACGAATCTTATTAATATCGGTCTTTTTATCAGCCAAATCATACCCAGTTACAATTAATTGACCGCTATTAATTGGTTCCAAGCCATTCATAGTTCTAATTAAAGTACTCTTACCTGAACCAGATGGACCAATAATTGAAACCACTTGACCATCATCAATCTTTAAGTTAATATCTTTCAATGCATGGAGCTTTCCGTAGTACTTATCAACATGCTTAAATTCAATAATTGCTGTCATGGCTTCTACCTTTCTTTCCTTTGTCTACACAATATAATTATTTTACTCTTCTTAAAGCTAAAACTAAATATTTTAGCAATTCAAAATAGTATAATAGCCTGCTAATCTTATAAATTTATTCGGTTTTAGCAAAATATATTTGTATTTAGCTAGATTAAAATAATCATATTAACGCTACTTACGAATTTATTAACTACTAACTTTTAGGATAAAGAAAAAGTCCCTCATCCCTAAACTGGGACGAAAGACTTCTTTCCGCGGTACCACCCACATTGCCTATTAGATATAGACCTACTCATGAAGCACTATCATGCTTCACCGGTGTGGTAACGTACCGGAGACGTCTCAACCTACTCTAAGAATTGTTATTTCGGTGAGCTGCTAAAAGTGTTTTTCAATAGTTCAGGGTCTATTGGCTTTTCACTAGCACCAACTCACTGTTAGAAATAAACTATCTACTTGTCTTTTTCATAGCCTTTTAATTTATTTATATGTATTTAACCTTATTTTGGGATAAAAAGCAAGCAAAATTTCTTATACTTCAAAATGAATCCGTTTTTAATACAAATAAATGCTGTTAATATTCGGAAAATAGCTTAAAATATTTAGTGATATATTGAAAAACAAAGGAGTTTGAAATGGGAAAACTTGAAAAACCCGTTATCATTGGAATTGCTGGTGGTTCTGGAAGCGGCAAAACTACCATCGCTCATGAAATTGCGGATAATATTAATGATCAAGATCGCATTATGATCATGACCCAGGATTCTTATTATAAAGATAATACTGGTGTATCAATGGAAGAAAGAATGAAAATTAATTATGATCATCCTGATGCTTTTGATATGCCGCTACTTGAGGCACAATTAAGTCAGTTAATGCACAGAAAACCGATTGAAATGCCAACTTATGATTTTACCGCTCATACTAGAAGCGATGAAACTATTCATGTTGAGCCGGCCGATATTATTATCTTAGAAGGAATTTTAGTCCTCTTCAATGAAGATATTCGCAATTTGATGGATATTAAAGTTTATGTTGATACCGATGATGATATCCGTTTTATTCGCCGACTTGAGCGCGATATGAAGGAACGTGGTCGTTCACTTGACTCTGTTATTAATCAATATTTGGGTACAGTTAAGCCAATGTACAACCAATTTATTGAACCAACCAAGCGCTATGCCGATATCATCGTACCTGAAGGTGGGGAAAATGATGTTGCAATTGACATGTTAACTACTAAGTTACAATCTGTTTTGAAATAAGCAGCAAAAGACCTGATAATCACAAAGCGAAGATTATCAGGTCTTTTCTTTATTCTAAATTATCTTAATTTTGATTATCATCTTGTGCATTAGCTGTGTCCAAAATTCGGTTATACTTCTTGGCAAAGAAGACCAAAAGCAAGACACTAGCAATAACATAAATTACCGCTGCAATGTAATAGGCATTTGCATAACCATCTTGGGTAGTAAATAAGTAAAATTCGGTGAAGAGTCCATCAATGACACCGACAACAGCATAAGCAATCTGAACCACACCGGTAAAGGCTGGACGCAAGTCCTTATCAACAATAACCATCTGAACTTCTTGTTGAATTGGCATTGTGGCATTGGCTAATCCTGTTCTTAAGAAGAGCAAAAGACCGACAATTACAAACAAAACTGTCCCGCTACCTAAGCGACGACCGTTAGCTAGCAACAACATAACTGGCACACAGGTCAATGTACCTGCAGCAACAGAAACAATCGCCCCCATCTTCTTTTCCAAGAATGGCGCAAAGAAATATCCAATTAGCATCGCTGCTTGAATAAAGGTGTTAATGGTAGAAGTAACATCACGTGGAATGTGCAAATAACTATTCAAATAAATCGGCACATAAACAGCAACTAAACGAGCACCAAGTTGAATACCGGCAATATAGACAATCCACATCAATGTCTTCTTGCTCAAAAGCTTTTTATACATAGCCATCTTCTCTGCTCTGCTAGGCTCCTTGTCATCTGCAGTAGAACGATAATCACGTGGCACATCATGAATAAACAAAGCCAAAACAAAGGCTAACATGGTTACGGCAGCCGTAATGTAAAGCAGGATTCTGTATGAATTTGTATAATCTGCTAAAGTTTGACCAGTTAACATCTCTGACTTACCAGAAAGAACAGATGCCTCATGATAAGGAATGCCTCTAATCAAACCAAAGAACCAAACGACAGCTTTCCCACCTAAAAACGTACAGATCGTTTGTGTAATCAAATTAACAATCATTACTGTTGAGAACATCTTAGTTCTAATTTTTCCCGGAACATATGAGGTCCACATTAATGGATACATCAAATCATAAACCCCAATTGCTGTCCAAGAAATAGTATAAGCAATCATGATAACGAGCTGGTTAGTCGTGATACAAGTTAAAGCCATAAAAATCGCAGTCATTGGCGGCAAAATCAATAAAATCTTGCGATAACCCCACTTGTGAACTGTAGCGATCATTACTGACATCAAAATAGCAGTTGCCGCATTAAAAATGTTTAATCCAGAAATCAGGTGTGGCGCTACAATTTTGTAATAAGATAGAGCCGCATCATTCGTAATCCCAGTTACTGCACCCAAAATGCCGTAGATCCATAAATAAATAAATAAATAAATAATAACATTATGTTTGTAACGCGGATTCCAGTTCTTAATTGCTTCTGCCTCAGCTTCCTTTTCTGCATTACTTCGTCGAGCCATATAAATCCCCTTTTTTTGAAAACGTATACAATACATCTAATTTTATTCTATCACTCAAATGGTATTAATAAAGTGTGTGTATACGAAAAGGTATGGTTTATAGTTTCTAGGCAACTTTAGGTTTTAATGCTTTATCGAAAAGATTGGTAATCAATTTCACTAGGACACCATCAAACAGTAATGATGAAATCATACTTACAATAAACATCAAAATTTGTACATTAACCTGATAATGACTCCAACCAAACAAAAAGTAACTTGGTATAAAACCACCTAAATTGGCAAAGAAAGCACCAGTCAAAACGCTCTTCCATGAGAACTTTTCATAGCGTTCTTTTTTAGGGAAAAAGCCGATCTCGTTCATTGCTCCTTGAATTAACCCCTCAAAAATAGTCAAGGCTCCCCACTGGCCACCGATCGCCATCTCAACCGTGGCAGCCAGCAATTCACCAATAGTTCCAGCTCCCTTAGTTGGTACAAAATACATCGCTAAAGGAGCAGCCATATACCATAAGCCAGTAAAAACGTTGTCAACAACCGGTGCATAACCGGTGGGTAAAAAGCTTAATTTTACTAGGTTATACACATTGTTAAAGCCATAAGTGTAAATCACACCCATGATGATCCCGATTAAGGCAACTAAAATAACTGATTTTACATTCCATTTTGACGATCTAGTAAACATAAAAAATGCTCCTTACTAACATACTGTCAGTAGGAGCACACAAATAAAAGTTAATTCTCTTGTTAGCACTTTCCCTTGCGCAAGTATTATCTTGTTCAGGTTCGAAGGGTATTATCTCAGCATTACGCACCCCTAGTGACATTTCATTTATTTATCAATTAAGTCAAGTATAGCACATTGTTAATCAAATGCCATTTGATCTGTGTAAAGTTTGTAATAAAATCCCTTTTCTTTAAGCAGTGCCTCGTGGCTGCCTTCTTCGATCACATTACCATCTTTTAACACAACAATCTTATTAGAATTCAAGATCGTCTTTAACCGGTGAGCAATCACAAAGCTTGTTCGTCCAGCAATCACAGTATCCATTGCCTTTTGAATCTTTTCTTCTGTTACCGTATCTACGTTAGAAGTTGCTTCATCCAAGATTAGGAATGGTGGATTCGTTAAAATTGTCCGAGCAATTGACATTAATTGCTTTTGCCCAGTTGAAAAGATTGAGTTAGCATCGCTAACTTGAGTATCGTAACCATCAGGCAAAGTCTCAATAAAATCATGGATATTAGCCTGCTTAGCCGCTGAAATCACTTCATCCATTGAAGCATTCGGCTTACCATAACGAATATTGTCCGCTACAGTACCAGTAAATAAGACAGAGTCCTGCAGGACGATCCCAACATTATTTCGCAATGATGTTAGTTGAATATCACGTACATCTGTCCCGTCAAAGGTTACTTTACCTGAATTAACATCATAGAAGCGATTTAACAGGTTTATAATCGTAGTTTTACCTGAACCGGTTGGTCCGACCAGAGCCACTGATTGGCCCTTATCAACCGAAATATTTACTCCGTGCAAAATTTCTTTATCTTTATTGTAGCCAAAATGAACATTTTCTAGCTTGACACCATGATTCAAACCACTAATGACCTTACCATTTGGCACTTCGTTTTCATCTTTTTGTTCTTCAACTGTAGCTAATCTTCTTGCCCCAGTTAAAGCTAATTGAATCATGGAATAAATTGAAGTAATTTGTGTCAAAGGTTGGAAATAAACTTGTGAATATTCAACGAAAGTTACAATCAAGCCCAATCCAATAGCCTGAGAAATTTGACCGGAAATAATCATCCAAGACCCCATAGCGATGACAATTGCCAAATTAAGTAAGTTCAATCCGTTCATCAATGGGAATAGGATTCCCGAATAAAATTGCCCCTTAAACAAAGCGGTTCTTACTTTATTGTTGTAGACCTTGAAGCCATCAACCGATTCTTGACGCAAACCATTGGTAATAATCACCTTTTCACCATTGATCTGTTCGGTAATATAACCATTTAAATCGCCAATTTCATCTTGCTGCTTATCGATATAAACGCGAGCTTTTTTCATTAAAAGGACACTAATAATCAAAATGAATGGTGTTGTCGCAATCGTAGTCCAAGCCAAAGTACTATTAATCGTGAACATCACAATAATTGTTCCCACGAACATAATTCCCTGGGAAATAATTTCAAAAATCGCATTGTTCATTGCGTTGAAAATATTATCCAAATCGGAAGTAAATAGCGATAAAAGTTTACCATCCTGATGAGTATCAAAGTAGCGCACTAACATCCGTTGAAACTTGGCAAATAGATTCTCACGCATGTCATTAGTTAAATCCGCATTGAACTTGGACATTACCATCCAAGCAATAAAAATCGCTATCTGGCTCAATAAGTAAAACAAGAACATCGACCATAACGCGCTATAGAACGTGTTCATGGATGCTGTACCCTTTTTTAAATCAACCAAATAAGTAGTTAAAGCGGTAACTGAACGGCCTAAATATGTGGGTGCCATAACCTGTGCACCACTCGAAATCAAAGAAA
Source organism: Lactobacillus sp. UMNPBX1 (assembly GCF_002554085.1). Lineage (NCBI taxonomy): Bacteria > Bacillati > Bacillota > Bacilli > Lactobacillales > Lactobacillaceae > Lactobacillus > Lactobacillus sp. UMNPBX1. Next base: position 130,122 of record NZ_PCZI01000001.1, on the reverse strand, counting down.
GGATAACCACAATAGTGATTCCCTTCCAATAAGGCTTCAAATACTTAGCAAAATAGCGCAATGCCTTTTTCGTATTACTCATTTATTCATTTCCTCCTTTCTTACCTTTTTGTGTCTTGAAGATTTCTTGGTAAACCGGCGAAGTCTTAAGCAATTCTTCATGCGTACCTTGTGCCACTAATTTACCGTCATCTAACACTAAAATTGTATCGGCATTAATCACTGAAACAATCTTTTCCGCAATGATAAAAGTAGTAGTATCAGGCAGCTCATGCTCTAAAGCTTGCTGTACTTTCTTCTCACTTTCCGCATCCAGAGCCGAAGTTGAATCGTCCAAAATCAAAATTGGTGCTTTAGCAATCAAGCCACGTGCAATAGATAGACGTTGCTTTTGCCCACCGGAAAAGTTAGCAGAACGCTCCTCTACTTCATGATCGAAAGAATCGTTATAACGCTCAATAAATTCTGATGCTTGCGCCATATTGGCAGCACGCTGCAATTCATGTAATTTAGCCTGAGCATTACCTTGACGCAAATTAGATGCTATTGTACCTGAGAAAAGAACCGCTCGCTGCAGCACAAAAGAAACAGTTTTGCGTAATGCAGCTTCAGTTACATCCTTAATATTTTGACCGCCAATTTTTACTTCACCCTTAGTTGGATCATATAAACGAGCAATTAATTGGGCCAAAGTTGATTTACCAGCACCTGTTGCCCCAACGATACCAACCATTTGACCTGGCTTAATCTTAAACGAAATATCCTTTAAAGTAGGATCATCCCCATCAGGATAAGTAAAGGAAACATGATCAAACTCTACGCTACCGCTAAGAGGTGCAACCGAACCACTTTCCACAAACTTGACATCTGGTTCAGTCTCCAATACCTCACGAATACGTCCAAGAGAAATATTAGCTCTTGAAAATTGCATTAAGGTCATTCCGGCAATCATGATCGTAAATAGCAGGGTTAAAACATAGTTCACGAATGGACTGACTACCGCAATATCACTTGGATGTGCCGTAATATTTTTACCAATTAAATAAACAATTAAAGCAATTACGGTATAAGCGATCATCTGAAAAGCTGGCATAATTGCAGAGAACCAGTAACCAATCACAATGTTGTAGTCATTCAATTGGTCCGAAGTTTGATCAAACTTTTTAATTTCTTGTGGACCTTGATTAAATGACTTAACCACTCTCACACCTTGCAATGTTTCTTGTGCTTGATTAGAAATTCGGTCCATCATTTCTTGGAATTTGGTAAACAAACTATTCATTTGTCTTAAAACGTAAGCGCCAAAACCAAAAATAAGTGCAACCATGACCACTGGTGCCCACCAGAAGCGCGGAATAATCACGATACAGAAGATAAATGAACCGACAATTAAAATCGGCAACCGCAACATCTGCATAAATAGCTGCATCATCATGTTCATTACCTGGTTCATATCGTTGATCAACCGCGTAGTTAGAGAACCTGCTGAAAATTTCTTAATATTACCAAAAGAGAACGTTTGAATCTTAGCATAGGTATCTTCACGTAGATCACTAACTACTCCTTGTGCAATTTTCGCTGCAAAATAAACGTTAAAAATACCCGAAATAATTGCAATTATACCTAGGACTACTAGCCAGATTCCATCAGACAAGACTGCTTGCTTCTGATTCGCCATCAATGCCTTTTGAATATTTTCCAATAATTTAGGCTGATATAATCCAGAAAACGCTGAAACTAAGATAGCAATAATTGCACAAACAACATCTTTTTTATAACGCTTTAAGTATGGAAGAATTATTTTAAAGTTTTCCATTTTTACTCCTTTCTTCACTTAAAAAATGCCAAAAAGTAGTGCTCCATTCTTCTGAAAGCTTAGCTAACAATTTCATTTTGTCAGTTCCCATGGCTTGAGCCGTTTTTTCCTCTAACTCAAATAGAGGACGCAACCTGTCATAAGCATATTTCCGCCCTGCTTCGGTAAGCTGGCAAAATCGAACTCGCTTATCGCTAGGATCAACAGTCATCGTGATATGATCATGATCACGCAGAATCTTAATTCCTTTGTTAATCGACTGCTTGGGTAAATCACTCAGATTTACTAATTCTCTTTGCGTCAATTTTCCCCGAATCAGTAATTCATACATGATTACCACTAAATAGTCCGGCAAGTCATGATCCTGCTCCCATTGGCTATAAGCACGGCTGCCATGGATAATTGATAGATTTAATTTTTCTGTCTCACTAATTTTCATTACTTCACCACCATATTTAGTCTACATGCATACCAAATATATTAGTATGCACATGGACTATTGTCAAATCATTTTGTCAAAAATAAGACTATAATTAAAGTAAAGAAACAATTTTTGCATCTAAATTTCAAATTGGTATAATAAAAAAATCATCAAGTAAAACAAGGCAGGGATTATATGCGTAAAAAGTTTTTATTAATAATTTCAATAGTGGTCCTATTTGCTTTGCCATTAAGTGGCTGTAAGCAAAACAAAAAGCAAAACGTTTATCAAGCAGTTAAAACTAGTAAAACCATTAACTGGGGCGTCAAAGCCGACACGCCATTATTCGGCTCAATAAATATTAAAACAGGCAAACTTAATGGCTTTGAAATTGATTTAGCTAATGCATTAACCCATGAAATGCTAGGCAAAAATGCCAAAGCCAATTTCATAACAACAACGGCCAACACCAAGATTCAGCTTCTAAAAAACACGAATGTCGACGCCGTCATTGCAGCAATGACCATTACGCCTGAACGTAAAAAACAAGTCGAATTCAGTCACCCTTACTTTCCTGCTGGACAGTCAATTATGGTTGCTGACAGTAGCGCCATTAAAAATGCTAAAAATTTGAATAACAAGAAAGTGCTTGTAGTTAAAGGAACTACTGCCGCCGATGCTATCCATCAAGTTGCTCCTAAAGCGGAAATTTTACAATTCGATGATTACGGCCAAGCTTTTGCCGCATTAAAAGCTGGACAAGGAGATGCCTTTGTAACTGATAACGGAATTTTAGCTGGGATTTTGCGTGATAGTTCCGGCTATAAATTAGTTGGTGGCACCTTTACCAACCAGCCATATGGTATTGCAGTTAATAAGGGGCAAAATGACATGCTCAAGCATATCAACACTGCATTAGCAAAACTAGAAAAGAATGGCACATATAATCACCTAGTTAAAAAATGGTTTGGCAACATTCCTGGTATGAACATTAAAGAACTAGAAAAGAAGTAAGAAAAAGGCTAAGATCAAAATTTTGATCCTAGCCTTTTCGCTTATTTAGCAATGAAATCAAGTAAAGTAAACATTACATCTTTATTTTTCTCAGGCACACCATGATTAATAATCTCTGTAGGCGTTTGATGTAAATCATTATTTTCTAAAGCATATGCTCCATCATTAATAGCAATCTCACGCACATTATCAATTTGCGGTTCAAAGTGGAACTGCAACCCAATTACATTATCTCCCAGTAAAAAGCCTTGATTCTTAACTAGATCACTAGAGAATAATAACTTAGCTTCGGTTGGAATTTCACTCATTTGTTCATGCCAATGAAGAGCTGTTAACTTATCCGGAATTCCTGTAATAGTCTGATCTTGCAAATAAACTGGTGCCCAACCTACTTCCTTAGCGGGTGCATCAAGTACCTTATAGCCCAAAGTTTTAGCAATCTGCTGGCTACCAAAACAAATTCCCAAGATCGGCTTGTGTTGATCTAACATTTTTCTAATCAACACACGTTCATTTTTGACCCAATCAAGATCATCATTAGGACTGTTTGGACTGCCTAGGACTACTAATAGATCTGTTTCATCAACAGTTGGCAAAATACCAAAATTCCCTGGATGGTAAACGAACATTTCGTTATCTCTAGCATGGCACCAGGCTTGAATAGAACCAGGTCCCTCATTAGGTGCATGCTGTAATACATTAACGCGCATGAAATCCCTTTCTCACTCAACAATATTTTTGTTTTTCATTTTATACTCAATTCTAGTGGTAAACAAGAAGAGTCAATTAATCTTTTATCGTATTTTTAGAAACTATATGTCACCTTATATGATATAATGTTATACATATTTTTACATCTGGAGGACTTTCATGGACAATCACCTTAAACGCAGTATTGGCTTAGGTTCTGCACTTTCAATTATCGTTGGAACCATTATCGGTTCTGGAATTTTCTTTAAACAAGCTTCAGTTTTAGATAGCGCAGGCTCAACCTTTATGGCACTTTTAGCATGGATTTTAGCTGGGATTATCACATTAACCGCTGGCTTAACGATTGCGGAAATCGGTGCCCAGATGCCTTATACTGGTGGACTTTACGTCTATATTGAAAAAATTTACGGCCGCGTTTTAGGTTTTATGGCTGGTTGGATGCAGGCTATTGTGTACGGTCCTGCTATGATAGCTGCAGTTACCGGTTTTTTAAGTATTATGGTGACTAATCTCTTTGGCATCGGCACCGAATGGCGTATTCCCATTGGTTTGATCACTATCATCGCTATCGGCGGTTTAAACTTTTTAGAAAATAAAGTCGGTGCAGCCTTTGCTATAATCACTACAATTGCTAAGATGATCCCTATTTTTGCAATTATCTTCTGCGGCATCTGCTGGGGTGAGCAAAACGCTGTCGCCCAAACTGTGACTGAGCTGAATCGATCAACAGGTGGTCTTGGCGTAGCCGTTCTCGCTGCCCTTTTTGCCTATGACGGTTGGATCTTTATTGCAAATTTAGGTGGTGAAATTAAGAATCCACAAAAATTATTACCCAAAGCAATCATCATTGGAATCACTACAGTATTAGTAATTTACGCGTTAATTACTATTGGTATTTTTAGTTTCATCCCTGCCGATAAAATTCATGCATTAGGTCAAAATTCAACCACTTATTTGGCTGACGCTATTCTTGGTCCAATTGGCGGTAAAGTTCTATCTGTCGGCATTATTATCTCAATGCTAGGCACTCTCAATGGAGAAATGCTCACCTTTCCTCGTATTATTTACGCTATGGCTAAGCGCGGGGATTTGCCTTTCTCAAGATTTTTATCATACGTTACACCTAAGGGAAAAGCACCAGTTATGGCTACTATGCTCTTAATTACCTTAACTGGAATTATGATGACTTTCTTCGATCCTGATTACCTATCAAATCTCTGCGTCTTCACAATTTATAGTTTCTATGTTTTAGCATTCTTTGGCTTATTCATTTTAAGATACAAAAATAAGGACCAACGTCCTTTCAGCGTGCCATTTTATCCCCTAATTCCTTTAGTAGCAATTGCAGGCGGGCTCTTCGTTTTAGTCAGCCAATTCTTCAATGATCCCGCTGGCGTTTTGCTTTTTACTGGAATTACCGCTGTCGGCTGGCCAATTTTCTTTTTAGTTAAAAAGATGAGCAAAGCACAGAATACGATTATCGAAGACTAAAAATCTCAAATTTTTCTTGTTCATTTTTAATAATTATGATATTCTAATTAAAATTAATTTAGGAGATTCAATTATGATTTATCAAGACACCACATTGGCATACTCATCTAGCTCAAGTTCCAACTGAACTTGAGTGATTTTGGTGTACGTAAATCAGCAGCCGGATTCACTCAATCGTTTCTAGACGATAAGGTGAATCCGGCTATTTTTGTATAAAGGAGAAAAAATGGACAACAAGCTTAAACGCAGTATTGGTTTTGGCTCAGCTTTTTCAATTGTAATCGGAACTATCATCGGCTCTGGTATCTTTTTTAAGCAGGCTTCTGTTCTTGACAGTGCAGGTTCAACTACAATGGCCTTACTAGCTTGGATTTTTGGTGGTCTAATTACCTTGGCTGCAGGTCTCACCATTGCCGAGATAGGGGCGCAAATGCCCTACACTGGTGGTCTTTATGTCTACATTGAAAATCTCTATGGCCGCATTTTAGGCTTTATGGCTGGTTGGATGCAGATCATCGTGTATGGTCCTGCAATTATTGCCGCCGTTGCTGGTTTTATGAGCATCATGATGACTAACTTTTTTGGTTTGAATCATTCATGGCGCATTCCTTTGGCTTTAATCACAGTTTTAGCAATTGGAATCATGAATTTCTTTGAAAATAAGGTAGGTGCAATCTTTTCGGTCATAACCACGATTGCCAAAATGATTCCGATCGCTGTAATCACCATTTGTGGAATCTGTTGGGGTCAACAAGATGCGATTAACCAGACTGTAGCAGAGGTTAGTCAACACACTAGTAACTTCGGTGTTGCTGTTTTAGCCACTTTATTCGGCTACGATGGCTGGATTTTAATCGCTAATTTAGGCAGCGAAATGAAAAATCCCCAAAAATTATTACCTCGAGCAATCATTGCAGGAATTACAGCTGTTTTGGCTATTTATACCCTAATTACAATTGGGATTTTCCGCTTCATCCCCGCTAATCAAATTCACCAACTAGGCGAAAACACTACTACTTATCTAGCTAACGCGGTTTTCGGTGCAATCGGAGGTAAAATTCTTTCCATTGGCATCATCATTTCAATGATGGGAACATTAAATGGAAAAATGCTGACCTTTCCTAGAATCGTTTATGCCATGGCTAAACGAGGAGATCTACCTTTTTCTAAATACTTAGCCTATGTTACTCCTAAAGGAAAATCTCCCGTTGTTGCTACTTTGTTTATCGTCCTTTTAGCCCTTTTAATGATGATTTTCTTTGATCCAGACCACTTATCAGATCTTTGCGTCTTTACAGTTTATTGCTTCTATCTTTTAGCCTTCTTTGGAATTTTTATCCTAAGAAAAAAGAATAAAGCAGAGCGTCCTTTCAGTACTCCACTTTATCCTTTTGTGCCTATAATTGCTATTTTAGGCGGTTTGTTTGTCTTAATCAGTGAATTAATTAATGATCCAGCTGGTGTTTTACTTTTTGCTGGAATTGTCATTATTGGATTACCAATTTTTTACGCCGTTAAGCGCATGAGCAAACATCGTTTGCATTAAAGCGACCTTTCTACACTGTAGCTTGCTCGCCACAACTCTTCCATTTTAGCTAAACGATGCCAATCCCCTTTTTGACACATTGTATATAAAGCATGTGCAGGATCATAGGCAATTGGATTACCTTCTGTTTCCTTCAAATAAGCTCCAACAATGTTGATTAACATCATCCGAAAGCGTTCAATCTCATTTCGGCTAAAGTAAGTTTCAAAATACTTGCTGGTTAAGCAATCAACCGTTGCTTGCGAGGCCTTATGCAAAGAAGCCGGATTCTTACGATAGTTATATAAAGTATAGGTTGAAATTCCTGTTGCCTTACTTAAACTAGTAATCTTCACATTGCGATCAGTTACCAATTTTTCTGCTCTTTGTACATCGGTTAAAATTTTCGGATGCTTAATGTGAGGAAGCATCGGAATACGTTTGCTTAACTCTGCGATTACTTTTTCAGCAGCTTCCCTCATTTGCTGAGTGGCTACTGTCTCACTTACCTTGTCATCAAGCAATTCTCCTACAACGAAAGTATGATCAGTCACTTCATACCTTCTAGTAATTGCATTGTAAAAATGGCCTTCAACCCCTGTGATCTTAACTGCATCAGTTCCAGCTTTCTCATAGTCAAAAAAGATGTGTTGTTGATCACCAGTTAATGGTGAAAATGGTAAATTATCTAACGTAAAAACTTGTACATTTAAAGTATAATCTGAATGAACGGAATCTTCTGCATCACTACGATACATTTTCACTTCCCGATCATGAATAAAATCTTCAAAAATAAGATTTTTTCCATATTTTTTTTTCATTTCTTAATCCCCTTTTATATAGTCCTATTATCCATTATAAGCAAAAAACTAGCTTTTAAAAGCTAGTTTTTGTTTTTATTAGAAAATATTCGGTTTAGGGCAAATAATTACCAGCAGCTAAGTATAAATCGTACCACTCCTGTCTAGTCAATCGAATCTTGGCACCTTTAGCAGAATCCCTAATGTGTTGCGGATTCATTGATCCAACTAGCATTTGAATATTTGCAGGATGACGTAAAATCCAAGCTGCAGCGATCGCATTTTTACCTACCTCATACTTATCGGCCAGTTTTTGCAACTCTTGATTCAACTTGGGGAAGCCATCATTATCAATGAAGGTCCCTTCAAACATGCCATACTGGAATGGTGACCAAGCCTGCACAGTAACTTTGTGTAGACGGGCATAATCAAGAAATTGGCTATCACGATCAACTGATGGTTTATCTACCATATTCATATGCATCCCAAAGTCAATCATTCCTGTATGTTTCAGGCTAAATTGTAATTGATTGAACATCAAGCGCTGGCTCAAGCAACTTTGTAACAATTTAAATTGAGCCGTATCAAAATTAGATACGCCGAAAAAGCGCACCTTACCTGCTGCCTGTAGTTGATCAAAAGCCTCAGCTACTTCTTCTGGATCCATCAATGCATCTGGTCGGTGAAGTACTAATGAATCAAGATAATCTAGTTGCATTCTTTCCAAAATTTCATCAACACTATGCAAAATATGTTCTTTAGAAAAATCATAACGTTTTCCTGGAACAATTCCTGTTTTAGATTGAATAAACATCTCTTCACGCTTGATCTGCATTTGGCTAAAAGCTTGACCAAAAATCTCTTCTGATTTTCCACCGCCATAAATATCAGCAGAATCAATGAAGTTGATCCCAGCATCATAGGCGGCTTGAATTGCCACTTGAGCCTCTGGAACTGATTTTTGATTCATTCGCATAATGCCAAGTGCCATCGCTGGAATGCTTAAAGTAGTACATCCCATTTTAATTCGTTTCATAATGTAAGTCCTTTCATTCTTTATTTACCTCACATCATGAACCAAAAATAGCTAAGTTTCAACCACAAGAAATTCAATAATCTTTTATTAATATATCTTAGCTACTGCCGATTGAATTGATTCTTTATCTAAGAATTCGTCATAACTTGTATCTTGGCGACTAACAATACCTTTAGGTCCAACTTCGATAATGTGGTTAGCAATAGTCTGAATAAATTCATGATCATGTGAGGTGAATAAAATTGAACCTGGATATGAAACAAGGGCATCATTTAATGCAGTGATTGACTCAAGATCTAAATGATTAGTAGGATCATCCATGATCAATACATTAGCCGGTTCAAGCATCATTCGGGACAATTGACAACGAACCTTTTCCCCACCGGAAAGTACTTTGATCTTCTTTTCAATTTCTTCCCCACTAAAGAGCATTCGACCCAAGAATCCACGTAAGAAAGTGTTATCGTCTTGTTCCTTAGTAGCATATTGACGCAGCCAGTCCAAAATTGTTAAGTCATCATTATTAAAGTTAGCGTTCAAATCGCGTGACATGTAGTTAAAGGCCGTTGTTTGACCCCATGTAACGGTACCAGTATCTGGCTTAAGCTTACCAGCAACGATATCAAGCAGCGCAGTCGTTGCTAAAGCGTTACGTGATAAAAATGCTACCTTATCACCAGGACGAACAATAAAGGAAACATTATCTAGAATTTTTTCACCATCAACTGAATAAGAAACATTTTCCACCTTAACTAGGTCATTACCTAAATCACGGTGCATTTCAAATTTTACAAATGGATATTTACGACTCGATGGCTTAATATCATCTAAAGTAATCTTATCAAGTTGTTTCTTACGAGAAGTTGCCTGACGTGATTTAGATGCATTGGCAGAAAAGCGGGCAATAAATTCTTGCAATTGCTTCATCTTTTCTTCTTTTTTAGCATTTTGGTTAGCAGCTAATTCATTAGCTAGCTTGCTTGATTCATACCAAAAGTCATAGTTCCCAACATAAAGTTGAATCTTACCACGATCAACGTCACACATTTCAGTACATACTTGATTTAAAAAGTGTCGGTCGTGGGAAACAACAATCACAATGTTAGGGTAATCAGCCAAAAAGTCTTCTAACCATTCAACGGTATGAACATCCAAACCGTTAGTCGGTTCGTCCAATAGCAAAATATCAGGATTACCAAACAAAGCTTGGGCCAATAAGACCTTAACTTTTTCGCTTTCAGGTAAATCCTTCATCATCATTTGATGTTCTTCTTCAGGAATCCCTAATGATTGCAGCAGCTTAGCCGCATCCGCTTCCGCATTCCAACCATCAAGTTCTGCGAACTTGCTCTCTAATTCAGCTGCCTTAACCCCATCTTCATCACCAAAGTCAGGTTTGGCATAAAGAGCATCTTTTTCTTTCATTACTTGATACAGTTCCTTGTGCCCTTGAATTACTGTGTCCATGACAGAGAAGTCTTCGAAAGCAAAGTGGTCCTGGTTCAAGCTGGACATGCGCTCATTGGGATCAATTGAAATTGAACCTGTTGTTGGTTCCAGTTTCCCCTCTAACAATTTAAGAAAAGTTGACTTACCGGCACCATTGGCACCAATTACGCCGTAGCAGTTGCCTGGAGTAAATTTTAAGTTAACGTCTTCATAGAGTGTGCGGCCACCAAATCGTAAACTAACGTCGGATACTGTAATCAATCTCTTTACCTCGCTTAAAATATAAAATTATGTTTAAGTATATCAAAAAAGATGGTCCCTTATAATAGAGAATCCATCTTTTTAAGCAATTTATTAAAACTTTTTGAAGCTATCTAGCTTTTCCTGGGTAATATCACGAATAATTGCAGTAGCTAAATCAACTGAAGCCTTAAAGTCCTTATAACTACTGAAACAATATGGTGAGTGTTCATAGCGCACCGGAATACCGATGACAATTGTTGGCGCACCATTTTCGTAGTAAATTGCAGCGCCATCCTGACCGCCACCGGTTCTAACTGAACGAGTATATGGAATATTATTTTTATCAGCTAAATCACATGCATATTGTTGGAACTTAGGATTTGGTAAAAATGTCGTATCCATATCGCGCAACATTGGGCCACGTTTTAGACCAGTTTGAGAAAGCCAGTCAGGCGTAAAAGTATCATCAGCTGGACAGCTTTCGAGTACCAGACAAAGATCTGGCTTAACTTTTCTAGCCGTTACATAGGCGCCACGCAAGCCAACTTCTTCTTGACTAGAAAGTGCAGCCACCACGTCAAAGTTAGTTTCTTCACCCTTCAAATTATCAAGCACATCAACCATCGCACCAGCACCAAAACGATCATCAAAGTCTTTACCGAAGAATAAACCGGACTTTTCATGATATTCACACTTAACATCAACAAAGATAGGGCAACCTGTATCAATCTTGTAGTCCTTGATTGTCTCCTCACGGCTAGAAGAACCAACATCAATTGACATATCTGCCACATCAGGTACATTATTGCGCTCAGCTGCTGTCATGAAGTGAGGCGGCTTAGTTGCTACAACGCCAGGGATATATTCTCCATCACGATTGCGCACTTTAACGCGCAAGGCTGGAATATTATATTTTACCCAACCACCAAGTGGAACAAACTTAATTAAACCATTAGGGCGAACAGCTTGCGTAATGAAGCCTACAGCATCTGAGTGCGCATCAAGTTGAATTACCGGTCGATTTCCCTTATTTTCTTTCTTGGCGGCATAAACATTGAGCATCCCATCTACCTCAATATCTGCCGTTTTTTCCGCATAACTAGTAAACAGCTTAACGAATTCTTCCTCAAAGCCCGAAGTTGAATTGGCATCTGAGAATTCTTTCAACATTTGGATTTCTTGTTCTTTTTGCATAATTTTTCCTTTCTATAAAAAACGCTTAATTTAATTTTACCTAGAAAAACAGTCAAAGTAGACTATAATTAAAAATAATTATTGCAAAGGAAAAATAAAATATGAAAAATAAATTTTCAATGATAATTCTTTTCCCCCTGTTTTTTAGCCTATCAGCCTGTTCCAACCGTTCTAGTCGTCCCGCTACGGTTAACGAAACAGTAAGCAGTTCTGCGACACATAAAGCATCCAAACAGGCAAATGAGTTTAAGCCTAATTTAAAAAAGAAATATCCTGGCTTTAAGTTAACCAGCATCCCCGAACAATTTCGCGGTACCTGGTATCGTAGCGATCCACTGAGCAAATCAGCTCGCAAATTAATTATCAACAAGCATACAATTGGTGACTCAGTAGTTTATCGACAAGTGGATAAGTCCATTAAGCTGGATCATAACTCTGAGCAAAAGAACAAGACCTATTCTGGCGGTGACTCCATGATTGCCATCGAACAGCATCAAGGGCAAACTTGGATGCGCGTTCGTGAGTTTTTGACACCTGTAGATATTATTTATATTACTGGTCAATTTAAAGGACATCCTTGTTTATATCTTGCATATTCCTCTGGAGATATCCACAATGCACTTTTTAAAAACAAAGCGCTAGCAATTAAGTATAAAAACTATGACTTTTCTAAAATTAAATCATGAAAGATATTAACAATCTACTACAACAAAAAAGTAACTTACTCTTAAAAATTAGCTCGTTACCCTTAAACCTATTCCCTTATTTAGTATTCAGCTTAATTATTAAACAAAATACTGCAATCAGCGTGCTGCCTTTTGCACTCTTCTATGCCTTTCGGCGCACAACATTGTTTTTATTTAAAGGCGGCGAAAATGAAGATAATGTTATTGGCTGGTTCGGTTCATTGGCAGCATTATTTGGCTATTTCTTAGGGATTTTCGGCATCTTTTTACCAGCCCTTTACTGCATTAGCGCATCCCTTGCCGGAATAGGCGCCGCATGTTTCCCTAGCGTTCAAAAACAAATCGCCATTGAAAGCGACTATCATCCAAGCAAGAATGATCTTTTTGCTTATTTTGGCGCAATTTTAATTTTACTAGCAATAGTTGTCTTTGTTGAACCACATCTGCCAACAATTTCATTTATCGCAATGCTCATTTATACGCTAATTGCTATACTCGGCTTTAAATATTCTCCATTTAGAGCACATTCACGGGAAATTGTATTGCAGTGGCAAAATGTCTGGTTAACTCTTGGTTTGCTACTGGCTATTCTCTTAATTCGAGAAGGTTGGAACTCGGGAAAAGACATCTTCTCTATTTTTGGTATTATCGTTTCAGCCGTAGTCGTTATTAGCTATCTGATCAAATTAGCTTTAAGCCAAAAACATGGTAAATTATCTCGCAAAATGCAGTATCGCCTGACAATCGCAGGCCTCTGCCAAGACTTTACCACTATCTTTTCAGCCGTTTATATTTCTGTTTTATTTGGTGCAAAAAATTACTACTGGTTATTTGTCATTATCTTAATCGCCAGCTTTATCAAACGTCCATTATTAAAAACGCTACGTGAATATTTACCATTTGATGACTTCACCATTCAAAGTTGGGGCATTGTTCTCGGTCTAGTTATTACGCTCTTTAGGCCAACATACTTTGCAGGGATTTTTTTGATTCGAATTTTCTACAGTTTACAAAATACTGACACCTTAGATCTTATCCGTGATCATGTCGATACAAATATTTATATGATCAACTATCGTTTTCGCACTGCTGGAGGCTTCTTAACTCAATTAATTCTGTGGGGTGGCTTGCTTTTATTCAATGGACCGCACATCTTTGAGCAAATCTTTAACTACCATATTAATAAAAGCGTTATGAATTCTAGTCAGCCCTTATTTTTAACTCACTTAATCTTGGTGCTATTCATAATCAGCTTTACAATTTATACTTTAAAACTTAACAAAGGGAATAAAAATGAATGAAAAACCTATTTGGAAAAAGAATTTACTTGTCTTATCTATTGCGGTCTTTATCGCTGGTATCGCCTTCTCTGAAGTAATGCCGTTTCTGCCATTATATATTGATACACTAGGCAATTTTACCCATAAGCAGTTAAACTTTTGGTCTGGCTTTATCTACTCCGGTACTTATTTTTTGTCTGCTAGTTTTCTCCCTGGTGGGGAAAACTAGCAGACAAAAAAGGCAGAAAGCCGATGACATTACGAGCTTCATTGGGAATGGCTATCGTCCTTGGCTGTATGGGGCTAGTTACCAACGTTTATCAATTATTTATTTTAAGAATGTTACAAGGTATTTTTGCAGGCTTTGTTTCTAATTCCAATGCTCTAGTTGCGACTGAAACTCCGAAGGAAAAATCTGGACAAGCACTTGGCACTATGGCGTCTAGCTTTACTGCTGGCAACTTACTCGGGCCATTTATTGGTGGAGCCTTAGCGTCTATTTTCTCCTATCGCGTTACCTTCTTTATTACAGGTGGTCTATTATTAATTGCATTTCTTTTGTCATTGTTCTTTGTCCATGAAACAGACTTCAAGCCAGTAACTGAAAAGAAACTTGATAAAGCAAGCGGAGTAATTAAAGAATTACGCTCACCGCAATTAATCTTTGGCTTGCTTTTAACTACCTTGATTATTCAGGCGGCTAATAATTCGATCAATCCCATTGTGTCGCTGTATGTTAAGCAACTGATGGCTAGCCATGGCAATGTAGTATTTATTTCCGGGGTAATAGCTGCTTTGCCTGGGATTGCTACTTTCCTTGCCGCATCTCGCTTTGGCGCATTAGGAGACAGAATTGGGACACACAAAATCATTATTGCCGGATTCATCGGTGCGACTATTCTTTTCTTTTTAACTGCTTTCGTGCAAAATACAGTCGAACTTGGAATTTTACGCTTTCTGGTTGGCTTTACTGATGCTTGTTTATTCCCACAAGTGCAAACCTTGCTTACCAAAAATACGCCAGCAAAAATTACAGGTCGAATCTTTTCTTGGAATCAGTCAGCTATGTATATCGGTAATATTTTTGGACCGCTACTAGGTTCAACTATCTCTGGATTAACTAATTACAGTACCGTTTTTATTGTTACTGCTGGAATTGTCGTCTTTAACTTGATTTTGTTTAGATTTAATGTGATTAAAAATTTGCAGTAAAAAAAGTGTTTGAGTTTCTCTCAAACACTTTTTCTCTATTCCGCAGCTTTCTTTGCTTCATGATGATTATAAATAAAGTTTGCAACATACCCACAAATAATTAGCAACAACGATACAATCATAATTTCTCTGATTCCAGTATGAAAAATAGTTCGCATTGTTGGCATTAACGCCTTAGGCAAACTCTTCGCAGATTCTGCGTCACTCAACTTATTCATCATGGTCATCGTAATATTGTGGTGTCCAGCAATTCCACGTGCTAGAGCTAAATTCATAATCACCCCATAAACGGCAGCCATAATAGTTTGCGCTAAAATTCTAATCAAAAAACTAAGCGATGTAGCAGGTGCCATATCCTTTTCACCAGCGTCAATCTGCACTTTTATTTGAAGAATAACGAAGATTGAGCCTACACCTAAACCAGATAACGCTGCAATCGACATCAAAATCTGATATGGCGTACTAATCGGTACAATAATTAAACCGATTACTGTTATTGCAATCAATGTAAAATCGAAAATTAACAAATGATAATTATTAAAATGTCTGAGTAAATGCGGCGTACTTTGTGAACCAGCAATATCAAAGATTGAGTTAGGAATCAACGTCATCCCACCGATTAAGGCCGTTGTCCCTAAGATTGCCTGCGACCACATTGGCAAATAAGTGTTAACTGCAATATATGCACCCCAGGCAAAGGCAAAAAGAATGAAGTCACCAACTAAAGCTTTATTAGTAAAAACCGATAACGGCACGATAGGACTAGCAGCTTTTTTCTCAACTAAGATGAACCAGACAAGCATTACGATCCCGATAATCACGAAAATAGCCACTAGAAAATTACTAGCTAGTCCTAACATCTGAATTCCAATCAAAAAGCAAGTCAAACCGCCAATTAGGGTAAAAGCACCTAGTCGGTCAAAGACAGTATTGATGTTTGGCTTACGAATGCCACGATAAAAAAGAAAACTCAAGATAATTGATATCAATCCTAATGGAACATTGATATAAAAGACCCAGTGCCAGGACAAAGCATCAACAATCCAGCCACCAACTAGTGGACCAGCAATACAAGCGGCCGAAAAACTAGCTGCAATATAACTCAAGATGACCGTCCTGCGTTTGATATTCGGATAAATATAGCCAACAATCACATAAGGAAGAGAACCCATTCCACCAGCACCAACGCCCATCAGCACTCGAGAAATAAGGAAAAAGTAAATATCAGGAGCAACCCCTTCTAAAACTGAACCTAAAATAAATAAGGCTAGTGACAATTCGAAGGCAAATTTGTTACCCATTCTTTCACCAATTTTACTCCAAATTGGCACTGAGACCGACATTCCCAGTAAAAAACAGGCAACAATCCAACCCATATACTGAATTCCGTGTAGATCGGACACAATTGCTGGAATCGCCGTATTAATAATTGTCGCATCTAGCCCTGACATAATATTAGCCAGCAACAAAGACAAAGTAACCATTGATATTTGCTTCTTAGTCATTTAATCCCACCTTTTTAACTCTAAAAACTACTATTACTCATAGTATGCAAGATTTAACTAGCAAAATAAAGCACAATATTTTTCCACTAAATCTTGACAATCTGTGTTTTTCCGAGTTAAATATAAAGAAAATAATAGTGATGACCTTTAAAGTTAGTCCCGTGAGGCTAAGAAGGAAATCTGCACAAGCTAATACTTTTTGTCGTTAGCTAATACAGAAGGACCATCTTGAGCCATGCGCTCTTGGTGGTCTTTTTCTTATTGGTCATCCAGAAAGGAAAATATATGGCAAAAGAAATAATCGATGCTTTAGGCATGAAACGTGCCTTGATGCGGATGACCTATGAAATTGTCGAACGCAATAAAGGTACTGAAAACCTTGTATTAGTCGGAATTAAAACTCGCGGCTGGTACTTGGCTGAGCGAATCGCCAAAAATTTGAAAAACTTGGAAGATGTTGAAGTCCCTGTAGGGGCAATTGACATTTCTCAATACCGCGATGATTTACCAGAGGCTGAGAAGGAAAAGATGATCCACAGCCAACAACTTGACTTCGATATCACCGATAAAAACGTTATCTTAGTTGACGACGTTCTTTTCACAGGTCGGACAATTAGAGCTGCACTTGATGCATTAATGGATCAAGGCCGTCCAGCTAAGATTAATTTAGCTGTCCTAGTTGACCGCGGTCACCGTGAATTGCCAGTTCGTCCTGACTTTATTGGAAAGAATATCCCAACGGCAATGAACGAGAAGGTCAAAGTTGCAATGACTGAAGTCGATGATAAAGATAGTATCGAAATCGTTAAATAGGAGTTTTTTGAATGAATAAAAAAGAAAAGTACAGAAATCCGGAGGCCGTTTTAGACGTCTATGAAAAGCCGGAATTCGGCCAAGGCGTACTGCTCTCCTTGCAGCATATGTTTGCCATGTTCGGTTCTACCGTTTTGGTTCCAATCTTAATCGGAATCAACCCAAGTATCGCCCTGCTTTCATCAGGTGTCGGTACTTTAGTCCACATGATCTTGACCCACTTTAAGATCCCAGCATACTTAGGTTCAAGTTTTGCCTTCGTTGCGACTATGCAAGCATTGATGAAGACTGACGGCTATCCTGCAGTTGCTCAAGGTGCGATTGCTTCTGGTTTAGTTTACGTAATCGTGGCTTTGATCATTGCCAAGGTTGGTTCTGGTTGGGTTAACAAGGTTTTGCCACCAATCGTGGTTGGACCAATCATTATCGTTATTGGTTTGTCACTTGCTACTACTGCCGCAAACGACGCCATGATGAACCACCAAAAGTATGACTTAACTTACTTCGGTGTTGCCATCTTCACTTTGGTAATGACTTTGATCTTCCAAATGTGCTTCAAGGGCTTCACTAGTTTGGTTTCCATCATGCTTGGAATCATTTGTGGCTATGTTCTCTCTTGTTTCTTGGGCATCGTTGACTTCTCAGGCGTTGAAAAAGCTGCCTGGTTCTCAGTGCCAGCCCTTGACGTAATGGGCATCAGCTACCACTTCAAATGGTACCCAGCAGCCATCCTTGCGATGGCACCAATTGCCTTCGTTACGATGACTGAACACATGGGCCACATTATGGTGCTTAACTCATTGACTAAGCGTAACTTCTTCAAGAACCCTGGTCTTCACAGAACCATGATGGGTGACGGTATTTCCACAATTATTGCCGGTTTCATCGGTGGTCCTCCTACCACTTCTTACGGTGAAAATATCGGTGTGTTAGCCATGACTAAGGTTCACTCAGTTTGGGTCCTTGCTGGTGCCGCAGTTTGTGCCATCATCTTCAGTTTTGTTGGTAAGCTTGCTGCCTTGATTGAATCAATTCCAATGCCAGTTATCGGTGGTATTTCATTCTTGCTCTTTGGTACTATCGCTTCAAACGGTTTGAAAATTTTGGTTGATGACCAAATCGACTTTGGCGAAAAGCGTAACATGTTGATTGCTTCAGTTATCTTGGTTATCGGTATTGGTGGTGCTTACCTCCAATTGGGTAACTTCCAATTAACTTCAGTTGCTCTTTCCACTATTATCGGGATGCTTTTGAACTGGTTATTACCTAAGAAGGCTGCTAGTGAAAAGGCACTTGAAGAAAAGAATAAGCAAAAACAAGACGGTAAGATTTACCAATAAATGTAGAATTTAACTGACTATAAAAAACAGGAGTCCTAAATTTGGACTCCTGTTTTTTATAGTCTTTTATCTAAAACTCTCAACAATTTCTGGATCCATTTCATCCTCTAAAATACTGTGACCTTGATCCAAGGTCTTGATCTTCTTCATATCTTCAGCATCTAATTCAAAATCGAAAACATCGAAGTTTTCTGCCAATCTCTTCTTATGAACTGACTTTGGAATCACTACATAGTTTCTTTGCAAGAACCATCTCAGCATTACTTGAGCAGTAGTTTTATGATGCTTTGCAGCAATTTCTTCTAGAACTGGATTGGTAAAGATATGGTTGGCTCCTTCCGCAAATGGTGCCCAGGCTTCAGGCTGCACGCCCTCTTTTTCCATGTACTTTTGTGACTTCCACTCTTGGTTCCAGACGTTAGTTTCAATCTGGTTCACGGCTGGTTTCACATCATTAAAAGTAATCAGATCGGCAAGGCGTTCATTCCAAAAGCTGCTGACGCCGATCGCACGAATGCGACCTTCTTTGTATAAGCGTTCAAGTGCGCGCCAGGTGCCGTAATAATCGTTGTATGGCTTGTGGATCAGATAAAGATCGATGTAATCGAGTTGCAGTTTCTTCATTGAATCATCGAAGGCCTTGAGCGTGTTGTCGTAGCCGTAATCATTGACCCAGATTTTTGAAGTAATGAAGATGTCTTCACGTGGGACGTTGCTACGCTTGATTGCATCCCCGACTGCCTGTTCATTACCGTAAATTTGTGCTGTATCAACCAGACGATAGCCGATTTCTAGACCATCTTCGACGACTTGTTGCGTTTGTGCGAGATCATCGATTTGATAGACGCCGAAGCCAAGGCGTGGCATTTTTACTCCATTGTTTAATGTGACGAAATTTTCCATGTTGTTTTCCTCTGAAAGATAATTTTTAACTTATTTTAGCATCTATTTCCTGGGAAAAGAAAAAAGACGATCATTTTCACAGAATAATTACAAAAAGAGGAGAGATATAAAAAATCTCTCCTCTTTTTGCATACCAATCTAAACTTTATTAATAAATACTATTTATTTTATTTAAAAATCAACTTATTTTCTTTAATCCACTGATCTTTATTAGCGATTCGGTAATAAACTTCACCTTTAATAACCTTTTTACGATCAAATCTATAATTATGACCAGCAATTACATACTTATTTATATGCTTACCATTAGAGTTTGAAACATGAACTTTACGATTCTTACGACCTGCAATAGTAGCATGCATGTTAATTTGGATTGTGAATTTTTCAACGTTTCCAACTTTTACAAATCTATTTTTACCAATACGATAAAATCTTCCGCCCTTAATTCTATATACTTTAGCATTATCTAACACTTTAATTAAACTACGCTTTTTATTCCAATTTTCTATGAGAATGAATAACAAACCATAAAAGATTAACATGATTGAAATCACAATGGGGGTTTGGAGGTAAGCATCCAAATAATAATCAAATAGAATCCCCATAATAGCTGACGGTACACAAGCTACCGCAACCTTGAACCACTACGAGAAAGTATCCTTTTTAACAATTGACTGTGCTTTGTTCTTAAATTGAAAGGGAAACATCTTGTTCCAAAACATTACAACCACTGCGAGTATAGCTCCAAGTTGAATAACAACAAAAAACATTTCTTTAAATGCTTCGCTCATATTAAGTGTGATAAATTCGTCCACAAGAATCATATGTCCTGTGCTGCTGATAGGTAGCCACTCAGTAATACCCTCAACAATTCCAAGAAAAATAACTTTTAAAATTTCTATAAAATCAAGTACCATTATTTCAAATCCTCCTTTTTAAAATGATGAAAGGTCATAAGAAAACCAACTGCTGATACAAGAATAATAATAGATACAGACAGCAGTGTAGGATAGCCGGTACTCTGAAGTTTACCCTGCACCAAGAAATAGGTGGCTGTCCACGGATACAACGCTCCCCATTCTTGATTTGAAAGTGCGGCACTTCCCATGACAATCACGGCAGAGCCAATCATCGGGGCGACAAATCCTTTTGTTTTCATAGCAACAAACACAAAAGGAGAAACTGTTAAAAACATCAGGATACTGCCAAACAAAAACTTGGGGAGCCATACTATTGCCACTAGTAAGCTATATCCCTCCAATGTAAAGACAGCGTCATATAGCCCACAAACGATAAATATACCTGCCCATGTTACAAGGGTTAGCATAACAATCCAAAGAAGCAGGGTGCAAAATTTTCCAATTAATAGTTTTGTCCTTGAAATGGGTATGGGCAATATGGTTTTGAGGGTGCTTTCTGTGTACTCTCTGCTAAACAAGTAAGCTGCAATTGCCACATATATCATAATGTTTACCAGCAGCATGATATACAGTACACTGTCGCTGTATATGTCAGACAAGGTAAAGATAATCTCCGGCTTATCAAAATGTGTTTGCAAGGCTTCTATTAACATCAAAAGTGGGGTAGATAATACCCCTGCCACACTAATTAGCACCATTTTTGAACGCTTTAGTTTTAATAATTCACAAGAAATAAGATTAAGCAATACCGCCACCTCCAATCAGTTTAGAAAAGTAGTCCTCTAAGTTTTCCTCACTATCATTTATCCTTGTCACGAGCAGTCCATTTCGTGCAAATTCTCGATTGATTTCTCCAACACTTTGGCTAAAGTCATAAATTCTCACCGTACCGTCCTGCACTGTAAAATCCGTCATGTGGTAGTGGTTTTCTAAAATCTTTCCGGCTATCTCACTGTCAGATAAATCAAATTGAATGTATTTTCGATTCCTTTTGTGAAGCTCGGATATATTCACTTCCTCTACTAAATGCCCCTCGTGCATAACGCCGATAATATCTGCTATCTGTTCAATCTCGCTTAAAACATGGCTTGAGATAAAAATGGTAATGCCATGATTGTGACTAAGTTCAGATAAAAATGAGCGTATTTCAACTATTCCAATGGGGTCAAGTCCGTTAATCGGTTCGTCAAGTATTAAAAGCTCCGGCTCGTGCATAATGGCGGCGGCAATACCAAGCCGTTGCTTCATTCCGAGGGAATAATCGGAAAAGACTTTTCTTTTCTCCTTATGCAGCCCCACAACTTCAAGAGCTTTTTCTACTCCACTTTTAGATACTCCCCCTCGCAGTTTAGCGAGAATTTGCAAATTCTCATACCCTGTTAAATTACTGTAAAATCCCGGTGTTTCGATAATAGAGCCTACTTTGCTATAAAGGGTATGGATATTTTCCTTATAGTTTGTGCCAAACAAGCGTACCGTTCCCTCCGTTGGGAAAGCAAGCTGCAACATCATTTTCATTGCTGTGGTTTTGCCTGCTCCGTTTCTGCCGAGCAAACCATAAATTTTGCCCTTTGGCACATGAAGATTTACCTTATCGACAACGGTGGCTGTTCCGTATCGCTTCGTAAGATTTTCTGTTTCAATGATATAATCCATATTTGATTCTCCTTTCCGTGGGTTGCTGTTCTTGTTTTCGCTGACCACAATCTTATTATCCACGAGTATTGCATAGAAGCCAAGAAATCTACCGTCACAAT
The DNA here is from genome assembly GCF_002554085.1 of Lactobacillus sp. UMNPBX1. NCBI lineage: Bacteria > Bacillati > Bacillota > Bacilli > Lactobacillales > Lactobacillaceae > Lactobacillus > Lactobacillus sp. UMNPBX1. The sequence continues at coordinate 108,006 of NZ_PCZI01000001.1, read as the reverse complement.
GCCGACACAATAGATGTCAGCACGAAAAAAGCTCCGACACTTATCGTGTCAGAGCCTATTTTAAAGGGTTTATGGCATTTTACTTTGTTTGGGTTTGCTTTATCCAGACAAATATTTTAGCAACAAATAGCAGAAACATAAGGGCGGTTACATAGGGTTGTCTTGCCGCAGCGAAGAAGCAGATAAAAAGCGTACTCAGCACGAGAGAGCATTTTGTGATTATGTTGCTCCATGATTCCTTTTCAAAACAAACACACATCAGTTTCGCTATCCCAAGTGCAATCAAAACAATAAAAACAATCCAATAGATTGCAAGATATATTGGGGTAGTGTCTGTAAATGAAAGTAGATTGACAGAATAAATATATCCGTCAACAAGGTTACCATACAACGGCAAAAGTATAAAAGTAACCGCCATCATATCTAATATTCCATAAATGAAACTGTAAATTTTTTTCAAGTTGGAACGATTTTCAGTTTCGGCAAGTGTAATCAGTTCTTCGCCCGATAGCAGTTCATCTATGGTCACAGAAAAGAATTTAGAAATACACTTGAGCGACTCAATGTTAGGGTAACCCTTGCCGCTTTCCCATTTTGAAATGGCTGTTCTTGATACATATAATTGCTCCGCAAGTTGTTCCTGCGTTAAGTTCTTTCCAGTCCTAAGCTGTTGTAGCTTTTCATTAAATTCCATGATTCTCCTCCTGTTTGTTCCTTGTTTTCATACGTCCATCAACGGGTTTTTCTGCATCTTTTGGTATCATCCATGCACGACCAAATTTTTCAGTTCCGTCAATGCGATTTTCCTCACATAATTTTTGTATCCGTCTTTCCGATATGCCCCATTTTTCAGAAGCGGCTTTCACAGAAATGTAATTCATAATATCAACTTCCTTTCGCAAAGAGTATATAATTATTACATACGGAATGACGAATAATAGCAAGTTTCTCTCCACTAATACGAAATTATACACTACTAAACATAAAATCATACTTCGTTCAAATATCATCACCCGAAATGTACAATGATATAGGATGATATTAAAATGTACCAAGATGAAAGAAAACTTGATTTTAAGCCGTTAGGTATAGCGATAAAAAAAGCTCGGGAAGCAAAAGGGTGGACACAGGAATATCTTGCCCAACTGGTAGACCTTACGCCACGCTCTATTATGTATATAGAGAACAGGGGGGCAGCACCCAAGGCTTAACAAATTTTATCTCATTACTACCTTGCTTGACATCTCTGTAGACCAGTTCTTTTTTCCATGCAATGAAGATGGCGACAACAATCGCCGCAAACAAGTTGATGTACTGTTGAATGATATGGAAGAAAAGGAGCTTATCGTGATGGAAGCTACGGCTCAAGGCTTGAAAAAGGCAAGAGAAACTGCGGAATAATTAACGCTGTTTTCGTAAGCCAAGCCAACTGAAAAAAGTGCGACACCTACACAGGCTATCGCACTTTTTAGGTTATTTTTTTATTCTCCACACAAATCATAAAGCTGTTCACATCGGTTTTGAATATCTAAGATTTCTGTTTTGGTTAAACTCCTGCGGTTATGAGTAAGTTGTTGCTCTAAAAAATCACGATAGCCATCAAGTAAGGCATCCCGTAAAAGCTCGGGGGCTTTGCAATGTTCCACACCAAACCATTGCTCATCTTTTTCATCCCAAATCATAACGGTGTATCCTCGCTTAGTGTTCACCACCTCCAAAACACTATCTTTATTTAGGTAATCGTTGAATACTTCTAAAACCTTTTCAAAGGTCATCATTTTATCAGCCCTTTCATATTTTAGGTGCTTATATGTAAGTAGTTTATATACTTATTACGACTATGATAATAAAAGTAAATCATCGTGTAAAGGATACGGATATTGTTTGCGAACAAAAGTGGCAAGCAATGCCGGTGTTAATACACTCGGCCCACAGAGGGAAAAATCCTGACGTGATTTCCCCCTCTGCTTTGCTTGTTGAGGGCAGCGCCCCCAAGCCCCTTTGAACGCAGAATTTCATTCTGCGGCTACGCGTCCGATGGACGCTTATGACCATGACCGGCTTACCGCTGGCCGTGGTCTTTTTCTTGTTCTTTTTTCTGTTCCTCATCCATTTTCAGCAGCAGTTTCGGCTTCTTGGTTAGCAATGATTAAAGCATTAGTAGCGTTAGTGAAATCATCAACCTTCTTTTGTAAAGCTGTGGCAGTTTGTTTAAGTTGATCTAATTCTGTTTGTAAATTATTAAGCTTATCAGACTTTTGTTTAACTGCAAAATCCAAAGTTTGTTGTTGCGTTTTAGCAGTAGCGAGAACTTGCTGTGCAATAGTATCTTTTCTTAAATTATCAGTTGCTTGTTTTTGAGCTTTAACAGCATTTGCTAATTCTTGAGTAGCTTGTTTCTGTTTATTTAATGCTGCTTCAACATTCTTTTCACTTATTTGAGCTTTTTTAAAAATATTCTTAGCAGCATTATATTGAGAAGTTATACCATCAAATTCATTTTTAGCTTTATCAGCTGCGGTTTGCTTTTCTTTCTGAGTTGCAGTAGCGGTGTTGACTGCTTCATTTGCTTCACTTAATGCCTTATCTGCTGTTTCTTTACCCTTTTGAGCTTGGGTTAAAGCATCTTGAGCTTCATCGATTGCGGTTTGCTTTTCCTTCTGAGTTGCAGTAGCGGTGTTGACTGCTTCATTTGCATCACTTAAGGCCTTATCTGCTGCATCCTTGCTATTTTGTGCTTGAGTTAATGATTTTTGGGCATTGTCAACTGCTGTCTGTTTTTCTTTCTGGGTTGCAGTAGCGGTGTTGACTGCTTCATTTGCTTCACTTAAGGCCTTATCGGCCACGTCCTTATTCTTTTGTGCTTGAGTTAATGATTTTTGAGCTTCATCGACTGCTGTTTGTTTTTCCTTCTTAGTTGCGGTAGTCGTTTTTACTCCATTATTTGCTTCGCTTAAGGCCTTATCTGCTGTTTCTTTACCCTTTTGAGCTTGGGTTAAAGCATCTTGAGCTTCATCGACTGCCGTTTGTTTTTCCTTCTGGGTTGCAGTAGTCGTTTTTACTCCATCATTTGCATCGTTTAAGGCCTTATCTGCTGCATCTTTATTCTTTTGAGCTTGGGTTAAACCATTTTTTGCACCATCGGCTGCGTCTTGCTTTTCTTTCTGGTTTGAAGTAGCTGTGTTAACTGCTTCATTTGCTTCACTTAACGCCTTATCTGCCGCGTCCTTATTCTTTTGAGCTTCATTTAATTTATCTGTAGCAGATTCATACTGATCACTAGCTGATTTATAGTCCGGATTCTTTTTTGCTTCCTCATTGGCTTGATCTACAGCAGTATCAGCGGCATTTTTCGCATCAGTTTTTGTTTGTAGCTCGGAATTAGCCTGATTTAACTTTTGAGTATCATCGGAGACTGCTTTAGATTTATTATCAAAATCTTGTTGATCTTTATTTACTTCTTCCTGTTTTTTCTTTGCATCACTTTGAGTTTTATTTAAATCGGATTGAGCTGAATCTACTTCTTTTTGTTTAGCATCCCGAGCAGAATTGGCTTTATCCAGGCCACCATTCACAGCCTCTTGAGCATTTTCTCAGCTTGTTCCTTTACCTTTTGAGCTTGATCGAGATTATTTTGAGCTGTTTCATTTTCAGCTTTGGCTTGTTCATTTAATTTAACTTGAGAATCATAATTTGCCTTAGCTTGTTCAGCATTAGTCTCAGCTTGATTTAGCTTACTATTTTCACTTTGTTGAATTTGATTCCAAGCATCATTTGCTTTTTTATATTGATCTTGTGCTACTTGATAATTTTTTTGAATAGTAGCTATGTCTGCATTGCTACTTTCTTTAACGACAGAGCTATTCTCGACATTAGAACTCGCAGCTTGAACTTTATTATTAGTTTGTGTCCCTACTAAAGCTACTGCAGATAAAGCTAGTGCTATGGCACTAGTTACTTCTACCTTCTTTATTCCCATATATTACAACCTTTAACTTTCTTTTACTCGTTCTTCTAAAATTACGTCTTTATTTTATTTCTTTAGTATATTAATTTCAATAAACTTTGGTTTAAGAAAAGCTAAGAACATCTTTTAATTGAAATCCATTAACAAGTAGTTATTAATATAGGCGTTTAATAATCTCAGTGTATAAATCTCATTTCTATCAACTTTCCCATTCTACCACCAATGTAATCACTTACATAATAAATAGACTAGACCAATAATAATTAATTCAATACAAATGTGTGATACTGCCTTTTTGTTAATTAGACCAATTGGTGTATAATATCTATTTGTTATGTACAAAAGGAGAAGAAAGAATGGCAAATTTTTTACTTGTCAGTCATGGCGAATACGCTAAGGCAACCAAAGCCAGCGTAGAAATGATTGCCGGCGAACACAAAAACGTCAAGGCAATCGCGTTCAAACAAACCATGAATCAAGATGACTTACTTGAAGAGATTACTAAAGCAGCCAGCGAGTTCGATGAAGCACCAACTATCCTCGTCGATATTGCAGGTGGTACGCCAGCCAACACGGCGCAACGCTACCAACAAAAGCATCCCGACGTTGCGGTTTACAGCGGTTTATCAATGCCGCTACTGCTCGCTGTCGTTATGGGCACGCCAATCGATGAAGCAATTAAGCAAGCAATCGACAACATGGCACCTGTTGGTTTAACCAAGAAAAAGGAAGAACCAAAGAAGACAATTAAGAAGGAAGAAACGCCTAACAAGAACGTGACCCTAACTCCTCACACGATGCAAAACGTGCGTATCGACGAACGGTTAATTCACGGTCAAGTTGCAACTATGTGGACCAACGCCTTGAAATTAACTCGCATCATGGTTGTCGGTGATGACATCGTTAAAAATGACGTGCTCAAGACCGGCCTTAAGACTGCCTGTCCACACGGCGTTCACCTCAGTATTCTTACTGCTCACGGTGCAGCTCGCAGAATTAACTCTGGCAAATACGTTGGTCAAACCGTTTTATTACTGGTTAAGAACCCCGGCGTATTGCGTCAACTTGTCGACTTTGATGTAAAACTACCTGAAATCAACGTCGGCAACATGTCAACTAAGCCTCACTCACGCCAAGTCGCTAAGAGTGTCGCAGTGCTTGATAAAGATGTAGAAGACTTTGAATATTTGGATCAAAAGGGATGCCACATCTACCATCAAATGGTACCTAGTGAACCTAAAGAAGATTTTATGGAAATGATTAAGTAAGGAGTTAAAAATGACAATAGCTTGGTGGCAAATTTTACTATTAACTTGCCTAGCTTTTTGGGTAATTATCGATCAATTAACTGTATCGATTTTGAACAATCCTTTAGCCATTGGTATGGTTTCAGGAATTATTATGGGTGACATCACTACAGGTCTTGCCGTAGGATCCACCCTGCAATTGATGGTCCTTGGGGTATCAACCTATGGTGGTGCTTCAATGCCTGACTTTATGACTGGTGCGATCGTTGGTACCGTTTATGCCGTTTTATCTGGTAAAGGTATTCAATTTGCGATCGGTTTAGCCGTTCCAGTTGGGTTATTAATGGTGCAACTCGATGTGCTTGCTCGATTCATCAACACCATCTTCCAACACAGAATGGACAAATTTATTAAGGAAAACAATCCAGATGCAGCCGCAAGAAACGCCCTTTGGGGAACTTTCTCATGGGGACTTTCACGTGCGATCCCTGTCTTCATTCTTTTAATTGTTGGTAACGATGTTGTCAGAATGATCTTACACATCATCCCTACTTGGTTAACTAACGGTCTTAAAGTTTCCGGTGGTATCTTACCTGTTGTTGGTATCGCTATCTTGCTTAGATACTTACCAACTAAGCGTTTCATTTCATATTTAGCAATTGGTTTTATCGCAGCTTCCTACATGAAGATTCCGATGCTTGGTGTTGCCTTACTAGGTGCAGCTCTTGCCTACATTCACTACCAACGCGAAGTTGCTAAATTAGAAGAAAAACCTGCTACTACAAACACAAATAATACAGAAAGTGAGGAATATGAAAATGACGAAGGCGAATACGAAAACTAATTCAGGTAAGTTAACCAAGAGAGATTTATTCAGAGCTAACTGGCGTTGGCTTTGGGGCAGTCAATTATCTTGGAACTACGAAAGAATGATGGCACCTGGTTACTTCTACGCTGTCTTGCCTTTTCTTAAGCGCTGGTACAAAGACGACGAATTAGTCGAAATGATGCAGATGCAAACTCAATTTTTCAACGTTAACGCTTATGTTGGTAACTTCATCATTGGTGTTGACTTAGCCCTTGAAGAAAGTCAAGGTATAAAGTCTAAAGATACTGTTGCTGGTATTAAGACTGGTTTAATGGGACCACTTGCCGGTATTGGTGACACGATCTTTAGTGCGATTATTCCAACTATCTGTGGTTCAATTGGTGCTTACATGGGACTTAGAGGCAATCCACTTGGTTCTATCCTTTGGATCCTTGTTGATCTTATCATCTTGTTCCTTCGTTTTTCATTCTTGCCAATGGGTTACTACCAAGGTACTAAGTTGATCGATTCAGCTTCTGGTAAGTTGAATGCTATCACTGACTCAGCTATTTTGCTTGGTGTAACGGTGGTTGGTGCGTTGATCCCTACCGTTATTAAGGCGAAAGTACCATACGTTTTCCATACCGGTAAAATCACGCTGAAGATGCAAACAATTTTAAACCAAATCATGCCATCCTTGTTACCAGTACTACTCGTAACACTTGTTTACTGGCTACTTGGTAAGAAAGGCGTTACATCAACTAAGATGATCTGGTTCGTCTTGATCCTCGGTATCATCTTATCATACTTCCACATTTTGGGTTAAAGACAAAAAAGAAGCTCCTTACGGAGCTCTTTTTTAATGCTTATGTTTATTTCTCAAGTAAACTATTCCCCCGGCAATAAGAACAATAATTCCCGCAAAGAGAAATAAATAGCCGACCAGAATCAAATAGAAGTTTTCGTGTAAAAAGCCTTGCTTATCAACGTATTCTACCGAATTAGCCTTGATAAAGAAACAAACAAATCCAAGAATCATCAAGAATCCACCAATCAAGGTCGTAATCATATTGTACTTAGCTTTGCGGTTTTCATCAGTATCTTTAATCAATTTTTGTGTCATCTTGTTCATATTATCGTCTCCTAAAATTAACTGATCTAGTGAGATGTGAAAGACACGATTGATCTCGATCAACATTTCTAAGTCGAGCAAATTGCGGTTATTTTTCCAGTTGGACACCGCCTGTCTTGTAACGTGCAATTTTTTTGCATACTGCACCTGCGACAGATTATTTTCCTTTCTTAGCTGCTTAATTTGATCACTAAATTCCATCTCTTTCACCTCATAAATTAATTTTGGCAGAACTATATAAACCTAACAAGAAAGCACTGCTTGCATAAACGACAGCAGTGCTTTCCTTTTTATTTCTCGACCCTAGCTTGATAAAAGCCAAAGCTCATTTGACGTAAAATTTTAATGAAACTATTTTTATCTAATCTTTCACCAGTCGTCAAAGCTTCAAATTCTCCATCTGGATCCTTCAACTTCTGGTCTGTTCTATGGAAACCATTTCTCTCGTAGAACTTCAGCCGACTAACACGTTGCTTGTAATTTTTTACCTTCTTAGTTACCGGTTCAATATCGATCACGATTTGCTTATCTGTGAAGTTATCTTCCAGCATAGTCAAAATCTTGGAACCATATCCTTGTCCGCGCAACTTTTCACTGACTGCTAAATAAGTCAGGTAGACGGTGTTGTCATTTTCAGCATAATAGGTAATGCCGCAGAACTTGCCATCATCATAAATTGCGTGAAACTTTACATTACGGTGAAGTGACATTGCTAATAGTGAAAACATTGAGAATCTTTCCCATTCAGGGAATGCCTTCATGTACAACTGCTTAGCGTCACGATATGCTTTTGTACCCCATCGGGCGGGCTTAGAATCTAAAATAGTATCCTTCTTTTCTATTAAACTAAAAAATATAATATTTTTACACACATATTTTATCAAAAAAATACGATAACAAGCAAAAAGAACAGATCATTCGACCTGTTCTTTTTATCTATGTTATATAATTTTCATTTAAATCAACTTGTACTTCTTCATCAATTCTTCAACATAAGTGCCCTTAACCTTCTTGAGCATCCCCTTAATTACCAACTTCTCAGGCATTGGTAAATCAAGGTCTTCAAGCTTCTTTTGATCGTTCAAGTAGTACATCGCATTCATCAACATTCTGACATCAAAGGCAGAAGCGAATACTTCAGGTACGCCACGGTCGATATCAAGCAATGTGTAGACAGCTTCCATCGCGGTTCTAACTGAATATTCAGTAGTAAAGACAGTGTCTCTTGGAGTTTCCGCAAAGTTACCAATGAAGGCTAAGTTCTTTGAATGATCTGGCACTACCTTTGGTCTATCGCCTAATGCTCTTGGCATAAAGTATGAAGTAATGTATGGCATATGTGCTGGAATAGTAGTTGCAGCTGCAGCCATTTCAGGAATTCTTTCTTCAGGGACACCCATGTGGTAAAGCCATTCTTCACACAATTCGATACCATTACAGTCAGGCATAGTCTTTTCAACATAATTACCCTTAGTGTCTGAGAACAAGCCATAGAGCCAAACAATCAATTCATTTGGCTTTTGTGCCTTAAAGTGTGGCTGACGACTAATTGAGTAACCTAATAACCAGTTAGAATCCTTAATTGTAGTTGGTCCACTAGTAACAATTGAACCACTGTGTGGATCTTTCTTATTAACTGCTTCAATAAATGGCACAATATCATCATTCTTAAAGGTAATTGTAGCTGACATTCTCCAGTTAGCCTTTGGAATATCCCTGCAGAAGACCTCTGGATGACCAAAGTCTTCATCTTGAGCAGCCAAGTTCTTCCATAATTGCCAGCTAGCACCTAATTCATGCTCTGCTGGAGCTGGGTGGAAGTTATCACCATAAGTAGTGCTTTCAGTGATAGAACCGTTAGTGACAAAGACAAGATCGTTTTCAGTTAAATCAATTGTCTTTCTTTCACCTTTTTCAGTTAAAACAATTTGCTTGGCAACTTTTTTACCATCTGAACGGTTAACAAAGATGTTATCTACTACAGTGTCGTAATGGAATTGAACGCCATGTCCTTTCAAATATTTAACCATTGGCAGAATTAATGATTCATATTGGTTATACTTAGTAAAGCGAAGTGATGATAAATTCTTCAATGTAGCAACGTGTTGAACGAAACGCATCAAGTAGCGACGCATTTCCATTGCACTTGCCCATGGTTCAAAGGCAAACATAGTTGACCAGTAAAGCCAGAAGTTGGATTGGAAGAATTCTTTGGTAAAGACTTCGTTAATCTTCTTATTTTGCAAATCTTTTTCAGGTGTTAAGCAAAGGTCGATGATTTCCTTTACTGCCTTAGGTGTTAACAAAAGTTGACCGTCAGTTGGTAAAGCTTCACCGCGATTGATGATGACACGGGTTTTAGCATAGCTTGGATCTTTTCTATTCAAGCGATAGAATTCATCCAAAATTGATTCACCTTCATGTTCGGTTGAAGGAATTGATCTGAATAAGTCCCATAAGCATTCAAAGTGTGGTTCCATTTCACGACCACCACGGATGATATAACTTTCTTTTTCTTTATTGTAAATACCATCCATTGACCCACCAGGAAGGGCTAATTCTTCAAAAATGTGAATTCTATTGCCCTTCATTTGTCCATCACGAATCAAGAATACAGCGCTGGCAAGAGCAGCTAATCCTGATCCAACAATATATGCTGATTTTTGATCAACGTCTTTTGGCTTTTCAGCCTTTACAAATGCTTCATAATTACCATTGCTATAATGCATAATTTACACTTCTTTCAAATAATCGTTACACCTGTAACTATTTACAGCTATAATAATAGTGTAAGCGATATCATTTGTCAAATTAAAACTAATCAAAGGATGATTTTTTATGAATATGAAAAGTCTGCACACGCAGCAACAGATAGAAGAAGCCTTATTTTCTTTATTACAAAAAAAGCCTTACACCGAAATTTCCATTGCAGAAATTACGCGTAAAGCTCATGTTTCTCGTACTTCTTTTTATCGTAACTATAGTCAAAAAAATGACGTACTAACGCTATTTTTAGCTAATCAATATAAAAAATTTATTGTTGATATTAATGAACATAAATTAAAGACATTGACCAAACAGCTAATTGTTTATCTGACATTTTTTAAAGAAAATCCTAAAGTCATGAAAATCTTGTTAGACGCTGGTTTTGAAGGCAGTCTATTAAACTTTCAAACTCGCTATTTGAAAAAACTGCTTGGTGTCTACCACCCAGACTTAAATTTACCAGATTATGCAGTCGCCTACCAATCAGGCGGAATTTATATGCTCTTAATTTGGTGGGTTAAGCAGGATTATCAAACTCCACTCGAAGATTTAATTAATTATGCGGAAAAACACATTATGCTTTAATGTCTTATTATTGCAATTTCTTGCGCTTTTTACCAAAGTTAAAGTAGAAATTCAGCACAAAGGCAATGATTAACAAAATTAACGATACCAACATAATTTCTTTGATTCCGGCATGGAAAATAGTTCTCATAGTTGGTACTAAATTCTGCGGCAATAATTTTGCACTTTTGGCGTCACTCAATTTATTCATCATGGCCATCGTAATACCTTTATGCGTATGAACTCCACTTGCTAAGTTCAAGTTCATAATTACGCCGTACACAGCTGCCATCACAGTTTGTGCCAAAATTCTAATCAAATATGACGTTGAAGTAGCTGTAGCCATATTCTTTAATCCAGCATCTAGCTGCACTTTTAACTGCATAGCAACGAAGATAAAGCCAACACCAATTCCTGAAAACGCACCAATAAACGTCAATATCTGTACTGGCGTATGAATATCAGCCAAAAACAAACCGACGGACGAAATCATCATCGCAATGATTCCAATTAAAGCCAATTTAAATGTTGTCATATGTTCTTGAATAGCCGCTACGCTTTGGGAAGCAATGATTTCTACGATTGAGTTAGGAATCAGAGTCATCCCACCTAAAAGTGCAGATAAACCGAGTAATGCTTGAGCCCACATCGGCATATAAGTATTAACAGCAATAAATGCACCCCAAGTGAAGGCAAATAAAAGAAAATCACCGTCTAAATCTTTATTTTTAAATAAAGATACCGGAATGATTGGATTAGCCGCATGATTCTCACGAATAAAGAAGAGAACAATAAACACTAGACTAACAATAATCAAGCTAATGACAATCCAGTTAGCTGTTAACCCAACTAGTTGAACGCCCATTAAGAATAAAAGCAATCCAATAACTAATAATCCAGCACCAGGAATATCGAAGACTGGTGTTTTTTCTGGTGTAACAGGCTTGTAGTAAACAAGACAGATGATTAATGCTATCAAACCAATTGGAATATTAATATAGAAAACCCAGTGCCATGAAAAGGCATCGATTAACCAACCACCAACCAATGGTCCTAAAATAGCAGCTCCATTCCAGCTTGCTGTTAAGTAGCCTAATACCTTAGTTCTGGTTTTAATATTTTTAAAAACATAACCGGCAATGATATAAGGAAGAGACCCCATACCACCAGCACCGATCCCCATGATGAATCTAGAGCATAAGAAAAAGATGATATTAGGTGCCATACCTTGTAAAGCAGAACCTAAAACAAACAAAATCAGTGAAATTTCAAAGGCCTTTTTATTAGTGATTTTCTCGCCTATCTTAGTCCAAATCGGAATTGAAATAGACATCCCTAATAAGAAAATAGCAACAATCCATCCCATAAACTGAATTCCATGCAAAGCTGCAACAATCGCTGGAATTGCGGTATTAATAATCGTCCCATCAAGTCCTGACATCACATTACCTAACATCAAGGCAATGGTGACCATCGTAATTTGTTTTTTATTCATTCAAATTTCCCCTTTAAAAAACAAAAACTCCTATTATCAGCGATAATAAGAGTAAAAAAATATGGAGGATACAGGGCTCGAACCTGTGACCTCCTGCTTGTAAGGCAGATGCTCTCCCAGCTGAGCTAATCCTCCATTATGGGGCGGAATGTGGGAATCGAACCCACGCATGCTGGATCCACAAACCAGTGTGTTAACCCCTTCACCAATTCCGCCATCAACGGTCCATATGGGATTTGAACCCATGATCTCCTCCGTGACAGGGAGGCGAGATAAACCACTGCTCCAATGGACCAAACTAGAGGAGGATGTGGGATTTGAACCCACGCGCGGCATAACCGCCTAACGGTTTTCAAAACCGTCCCCTTAAGCCACTTGGGTAATCCTCCATAGCCGAACAGATACTAGTATACCAAAGTGAGAAGATAACGCAAGACCTTTTTTAAAAAAAAGCAAAAAAATAAAGCCTTTCGGCTTCATTAACTATGTAAATTTTTCTGGAACAGCAAATACTTATATTCTTTGCCAGCAATTTCAATAAAACGTTGGGTAGCAATATTACGCCAGCCAAAGTGCTTAAAGAATTCTTGTGCATCTTTATCTTCAGCCAGACACCACAAGTAAATCTTGCCATAGCCCATCTTCTTCAGTTCATTTTCTGCGGCATTTAGCAAGGTCTTACCTACATTGTAGCCTTGAAAATCAGGTTTAACATATAATGCCATCAACTCACCGCAGCCAAGCATTCTAGTGTCACGTGGACGACCATAGCTAACGGCTGCTTGAACCTCGTTATTATCGTCTTTAAAAACTAAATTATGACGACCACTCTCATTGAGTCGTTTTACCCAAGCAGTAGCCGGAATATTATCCAAAAATACATCTGGTAGCACGCCTTTATACGTCTCTTGCCAAGTTGTTTGGAAAAGCTTACTTGTTTGTTTTGCTTCGTCTTCACTAATTAATGGTTTAATAATCATATTTACTTCTTCTTTGTCAAAACAGTCACAGCCTCTACATGTGGCGTTTGTGGGAACATATCAACAGGATCGATTCGCTTAAATTCATAACCTTGTTCTTGGAACAAAAGCAAGTCGCGAATCATTGTTGCAGGATTGCACGAAATATAAACGACCTTCTTAGGTCCAGTCTTAACTGTCGCATTAATAAATTCAGGTGTCAACCCTTTTCTCGGTGGATCAACAAAAACCACATCGGTCTTCATACCCTTTTTAGCCCAACGCGGCATTATTTCTTCAGCCTTGCCTAAGTAATACTTTGCGTTTTCAATACCATTTAGCGCGGCATTGTCCTTGGCATCCTTGATCGCATCCCGGACAACTTCGATTCCACGCACGGCCTTCACATGCTTAGCTACACTCAAACCAATCGTTCCAATTCCCGAATATGCATCAATTACTACATCATCCGAACCTAAATCTGCTTGCTTAATCGCTAAATCATACAAGCGCGGTGTTTGCAGCGAATTAATCTGGAAGAAACTTTGAGGTGAGATTCTAAACTTTAAATCACCAATTTGATCAGTAATCTGGTCATTACCGAAAACTAGGTAATCCTTTTTACCCAAAATCACATTGGTCTTCTTAGGATTATAGTTCAAGACTAAACCTGAAACCTTAGGAATCTGGCTAATCTCAGCTGCAACACCCATCATTTGTGGGAAATCCTTAACCCGGCTGACCAAAATAACCATTATCTCGCCATTAGCCTTACTACGACGCACATCAAGATAGCGTATAATTCCCGTATTGTTTACCTCGTCATAAGGCGCAATCTTGTACTTGCGCAACACATCACGTACTGCAACCAATACACGATCAATTTCCGGATCAGTGGTAAAGAAATTTGTCAAAGGCACTAAATCATGTGAATGTCGTCTAAAAAAGCCAATCTCAAGCTGTCCATTATATTCTCGCACAGGAACTTGGGCCTTGTTGCGATACCCTGTTTGCTCAGGACTAGGCAAAGTTTGTCCTACTTCAATCTCATCTAAATGTGCCTTCTTAAGTAAGTTAACAACTTGATTACGCTTGAATTCAAGTTGCTTATCATACTTGATATGAGCTAAAGAAGCGAGTCCCGTTTGAACCCATTGATTCAACTTGATCTTAACTCGATCAGGACTTTCTTTTTTTATTTCTTCAATTTTAGCAAAAGCAAAGTTCTTCTTAACCTTTAAAATCTTTGCACTAACCACTTCACCTGGAAGTGCATTAGTAACAAATACGGTCATTCCCTCGTAATGGGCCACACCCATTGCTTCATACGAAAGATCGGTAATTTCTAAATCTATAATTTGATTCTTTTTCATACTCACTCAACCTTAAAAAAATAGCTCTCTATTATTATAATACTTGACCAATCTTTGTGCTTCAAAAAATAATCGACTGCTTTTTAGAACCAACTATCACCCATATACGCATGCAAAATGTGGTTAGCCGCTACTTTCAACCTCAAATAATTAATATTATTAGAAAATAGCATAATCATACGCTTGGTCTTGTAATTCGCAACAAAGCAGCAATTATAACCAGGGATACTGCCATTAGCGCGAATGATGTCACCATTAAAATACACTCCACCAAAATAAGCTACCGTCTGATGCTGGGCTTGGTGGTAATACTCGTTTACCATTTTAGGATTTTTCAGCACATCGTTATATACAAACTTCCAATAATCAATTGGTGACATGAATAAGTTCCCTGCTCCAAAGTCCGACGACGTCGTCACTGTCACTTGGTGCCAGTCAACATTTTTACTCATTGGCTGAGGGATCTCGTTTTGGTTAACCTCAGAAAAATCCTTAACTTTCTGGAGCTTAAGTGGCTTAGCAAAATCGGTCTGAATATAAGCATTATAACTTAAATTAGTCTGCTTGCTAATAATAGCTGCTAGCAATTCATAATCAACATCTTGGTAATCCCAAGTATGAAGATGATCATTCTCCATGTGATTAAGCATATAAGCTATTTGCTCTTTCTGATTTTTAAGCGGAGAAGATGGTCGAGCATTGTTAACCAAGCCACTAGTATGATTCATCAGCTCACGAATTGTAATATCTTTACTACCTGAAACTTGAGGATAATAGTTAGATAAAGAGGTATTCCAACCTAATAACTTTTCTTGTTGCAGCTGATAAATTGCAGTTCCTGTCATAATTTTTTGTAGCGAAGCAATCGGAAACAATTGATTAGCGTTAACTATTTGGCTTGAATCAGTGGTCTCCTTATTTTGGACAACAATCGGTTGCCCCTTTTTATCATTAATTAACATTACACCGTTGATATGATGAAACTTCATATAATCATGCAGCTGTTCTTTCTGATTCTTAATGCCATTATCCAGCTTATCCCCTGGCTGCACAATGAATAAAAATATTGCAAAGGCACAAAGTGCCAAAAAGATGGATAAAGCTCGTTTTTTATGCATAAAGATTCCTCTTAATTACTATCCCAAGCAATGTAATAACTATATTTCTTCAATTGTAAATCTAGTATCTAGGAAGACTCAACTATTTGGTTAATTTTTGCATCTAAAAATATTTTACTTAAATCTATTGACATACTTTTTTAATCTTGCTATCATATTGCTCAACAAGAAACGAAAAGTAGCAACTTTGCTCAGCGTTCAGAGAACTGGTGGTAGCTGCAAACCAGACAGGCAAAGTTTGACGAAATACGTCGTTATAATGTTGTTCGGAAAAATTCAGAACCGTTACCATCTGATAGAGATTCAAGTTCTTATGCTTGAAAGAGTGGGTGGTACCACGGCTATTGTCGTCCCGTTGACTAATAAGTCAACGGGATTTTTTATTTGGAGGAATATAAAAATGAAGAAAAAGAAAGTTTCCTTTACTGAATCAATTATTATCTTAATTGCACTCCTCACTATTCTGGGATTGGCAGTTATCAAGCTTGCCCTTTCTCCAGAAGTGCCAGTTTTATTCATTGTCCTTTTACTTACCTTTTGGGCTAGACTGCGTGGCTTTTCCTGGCAAGATGTTCAAGATGGCATCAAAGAAGGAATTAGTGTAGCCATTATTCCGATTTTTATCTTTATTTTAATCGGCGCTTTGATCGGGATCTGGATTAAAGCGGGAATCATCCCTTCCATCATGGTCCTGGGTTTCCACTTAATCAGTGGTAGTTTCTTCGTTCCATCTGTTTTTATTGTTTGTTCAATTATTGGGATGGCAATCGGTAGTGGTTTTACCACAATCTCAACTGTTGGGATTGCGCTTTTTGGGATCGGAACTAGTATGAACCTTAATCCTGCCTTAGTTGCTGGGGCAATTATCTCTGGAGCTGTTTTTGGCGATAAGATGTCTCCTTTATCCGATTCAACCAACCTTTCTTCAGCAGTTGCCGAAAGTGAATTATTCGCCCACATTAAAAATATGATGTGGTCAACCATTCCTGCTTTTGTAGTTTCATTAATTTTATTCTGGATCTTAGGCAACAGTGGCAACATGGATCCAACTAAGATTGAACGTACTTCACATATTTTACAAACTAACTTCAGTATCAGCTGGTGGGCAATTGTCCCAATTATCTTGATGATCTTTTGTGCTTGGCGCAAAATTTCCGCAATCCCTACGCTCTTTTTAAACATTGCGATTACTGTAATCATGATTTTTATTCAAAGTCCCCACGAATCTATTCAATCGCTTAACAATTTAGTTATGAACGGCTTTGTGGCTAAAACTAGTGATGCTTCTGTTAATGCCTTATTAACCCGTGGTGGTATTTCCAACATGATGGCTACAGTAGCTTTGATCATTTCTACCTTATCTTTGGGTGGGATGCTCATGAAGTTCAACATTGTTCAAAGTGCAATGGAACCACTCGTTAAACATTTAACCAAGCCTGGTCGTTTAATTACGGTCACCATTTTATCTGGTATCTGTATCAACCTTTTTGTTGGTGAACAATACCTATCAGTTATCTTACCTGGTCGTGCATTTAAGCCGGCTTTTGATAAAATTAAGCTTTCACCATTAGCCCTTAGCCGCGTACTTGAAGACGGCGGTAGCGTAATTAACTACTTAATTCCCTGGGGTGTTGCCGGTTCATTCGCCGCTTCAACTTTAGGTGTGCCAGTTTTACATTTCTTACCATTCGTCTTCTTCAGTCTTCTTTCACCAATCTTCTCTATTTTGAGCGGAATCACCGGAATCGGCTTGAAGTGGGCTAAAGAAAAGTAGAAAATAATCATATCAGTAAAAAAGTTCCTAAGACCATCGTCTTTAGGAACTTTTTTACGCAATCTACTAGCTAACGGTTGTGTCATGTTGCAACCAATTATTACTCTTTTCTTGACATTACCATTCGATCATTCACAGCAGCTCTTTTTGGTATCACTTTATAACCTCGTCAAATTCACTTCACCAGCCTTCATTTTTGGGATTGTCTTTACCGTAATTAGGAAAAATGACCAGCAGGCAAAATTACCTTTAAAATCATATTTTTCCGACCAGTGGGATAATAACTTCTTTCCTACTTTTGCTTGGACTTTATTTTATCTCATTGCTATGCCTAATCTGCAGCAACACGGGCATTTTCACAATATTGCCACATTCATCCGGCAATTCTTCAGTGATAATGCCACACCTCATCTTTGGTACAGCGTCATGATGCTGCAATTTTTGCTTATCATGCCTGGAATCAAATCAGTCTGTAACTGGGTCAAGCATTCTTATTGCCGCCTAGCAGTTGCAGTTATTAGTTCTGGTATTATTTACTTTACTTGGTTAAGCTTTTATGATCACTTTGTTTTAAGTGGCCCTGAAGCAACTCATTGGTATTTATTAGATCGTATCTTCATCAGCTTTCTAATTTTTGGGCTCTACGGTGGTTTAAGCTGGAACTTTCATCATGAAATTCAGACTTTTCTATTTAAATATTGGTGGCTAATTGTTGGGATTTATCTTTTAACTTACTTTTGGACCAGAGACTTATTTTTAGCCACTTCCAAATTAACAGATCTAACCAACGACAGTTATTACCTACCTTCAATGGCAATTTATGCTTTAGCTGTTATCTTCTTGATTTACCTAATCTGTATTGCACAAAAAGTCTTTATGGCTAAAATCAATTCATTTTCTAGCTTTTTATGCTTATCGAGCATTTTTAGCCAATGTTTTTTGGGATCGGATCTTTTGGCAATATTTTAATTTTAAACAGCTAGCTTTACAAAATATTTATCTAGCTGTCTTACTACTCTGGATTTGCACATGGTGTGCTTCATATTTATCTGTTTATGTAATTCACCAACTTTGGCTTAAAATTAGTGATTCTGTCGATTCATCCTAATTTGCGCACGTCGATATTCCTGACTGTCACGCGTAGGTTGAGCAATTATGTCTGTAACTATTATTTCATGATCATTTCGTTCAAAGACAATTGCCTGATCTAATTCCGCATTTACTTTTTTATTGATAGTGGAATTTTGATTAAATTTCAAATCATCAAGCTCCCGATCAATAAATGTTTTTTGCGAGCTGGTTAGCTGATGATATTTATCTGCAGCAGCTTTAGTAAACGACAGAATCATTTTACGATTAAACTCACCTATTTTATCCGGATGCTCACTTCTTTGACCGCGCACATCATCATCAATATATCTTTTTTTCATCAAAAATCACTTCCTCTATTTTTACTATACAGGAGATCATTTCTATTAGATGTTTTTCTGCTTGGTTTAGTTTTTTCATAAGAAAAACTTACTATTTATCATTTATGTCCTAAATACGGTAAAATAGATAGGACAATTAAATAAAAGGAGTGTAGTAATCTATGGATAACTTTTCTAATACTCCAGGACGGCGTCAAGTCCAAGATATTTCTGCGGTTAACAGTTTCTTAACTAAGATGTACAGTCTAATGATTTTAGCTGTTTTAGTTTCTGCCGCAACTGCTTTCTTGACGACAACTGTATTTGCTTCAGCAATTGCTAACATGTCACAAGCCGTTTACTGGATCATTATTTTTGTTCCAATTGTTTTATGTATGACTATCAGCTTTAAGGCAGCTAAGAATCCGACACTAGGTTTAGTCCTTTTGTTAATTCTTTCAGCAGTCTATGGCTTTGAATTTGCCTTTATTGCAGGTGCCTTCACCACTGCCTCAATTGCGGGTGCCTTTTTATCTGCAGCTGGGGTATTTGCAGCAATGGCAGTTTTTGGTACTGTAACTAAGCGCGATTTAAGTAATTGGGGTTCATATCTTGGTGCTGCTTTAATTGGTTTCTTAGTTGCATGGCTAGTAAACGCCTTCTTTATCAGAAGTGGTGCTGCCACCTTTATATTCTCTTGCATTGGTGTATTACTTTTCACTGGCTTAACAGCTTATGATGCACATAATGCTAAGAAAATTTATATGACTTACGGTGGTCAAGTTTCAGACACCGGTTTAGCTGTAATGGGTGCATTAAATATGTACCTTGATTTCATCAACATTTTTATGTTCTTGCTTCAAATTTTTGGCATGGGCGGAAATCGCGATTAATCTATAATTATAAAAATAGCGTTGATTGGCTTACACTAATCAACGCTATTTTTATTTGATGATTTCTTATCCTTTTTAAGAAAACTAGTCAGTTCATCTAGCGGCGTCTTATGCAAAAATGCCATAATATTTTCTCTCATATCATAAGGTGAAAGACGATCACTGTAGTTTAATAAAACCCGAACTAAATCAATCATACTATTAATAAATACTTGAACATCAATAAGCATTGCTATTCTTTCTTTACCGGTCAATTTAATCCCTTGGCTATCATCCATACTATTAATTCTCTCAAAAAACTCATCACAACTCGTATCAAAAATCAAATTATAAAAACGAATATCACCATTATCTGAAAGTAGCAATTGAATTTCACGTTTATGATCAAAACAATAAGAAATAGTATTTTTGGTTGCTGATAATACTGCTTTTAATTGATCTTGTGTAGGAAGAGTCATATCAATATTAGCTAGAGATTCGCGATCACGTCTAATACTATCTTTATATCCTTCAATAAAATCATTTTCAACGTCTGCCACTAAGCTATTAATGTCTGCATAATATTGATAAAAAGTTCTGGTACTTACACCTGATACTTCAATAATGTCTTTGACTTTTAACTCATAAACACTTTTTTCTTCTAAGCATGTTAGCAGAGCTTCTACTAAGCGATTCTTAGTATCAGTTACTCTAATATCCAAATAGCACCCAATCCTTTCATCTCATTATTCAAACATAACATCCGGTGAAAATAACATTTTACTATCGTCCAAATCTTTTTTACTTTTTCAACCTAACTGTAATTTCATTGTTTTAAGCAAGATGCATTCATAAAATAGTAATTGAAAAATGTAATTAGTAGGTGATATAAGATGTTTAATCAAAATAAAATTATTATTTTTAATAATAGAAAAAATAATTGCTCTAAGAACTATACTTTACCTATGCATGATCAAAAACTGCTAAAGCAATTTCAATCAAGTCTCTAGATGACATAACATATTATCCTTTTCATCCTCTTAGACATATAAATAAGACTTTTGTTAGATTCATCAGTACTTCAGGCAAGCCTTTATTCAACGATTTTGTCTATCATTTGCAAACTCGTGAATTAATTTTGAATGACTTAATCTTAATTAGTTATAAGTACCTGGTCAGGAATAAAGCTAATATTGCTTACTCTGATCTAAGAAAGAATTGGGTAAATGTATTTTCTGTACCAACGATATTAAGTTCAACAAGGAAGCTTTATTAAACAAAATAGATGAAGCTAACAAGATGTAATTATTCCTTTAACTTCCACATCTTATTAACCAAAAATAAAAAGAGTTCAAGTTTAGATTGCTTGAACTCTTTTCGTTTCTTTTGCTTCAATTTATTATTGTCTTTTAGTTAGCTTAGCCACCAACATAAAATTCAATATGCTGTTGCAAATTGTTAAATTCAACTGGACAATAACCACCGATCTCACCATCAAGATTAACTGGTAAGTCTTGCCCTTCACTTTTACCAATCAACTCGGCCTTCAGGCTACGTGTCTTGGTATAAATGATATTGGGATCATCAACATGTTTACCATTCAAAGCCAATGCCATCAACTTCATCATGCTAACAGGGTCAGAAGGCTTGACCACGATCAATTGGAATAATCCATCACTAAGCTGTGCATCAGGCATAACTTGCTCAAAACCACCAATTGAATTGGTCATTCCCAATAGGAACATTGATAACTTACCTTCATAAACACCGTCATCATAAGTCAGCCGCATCTCATTTTCAGTCAAGTGTGGCAACATTTCTGCCCCCTTGATTAAGTATGCGGCATAACCCAAAGCTGACTTAACCTCAGATGGTACGCCATATGTTAACTCAGTTAAAGAACCGCTGGCAGCAATATTAACGAAATATTGAATTTGGTCACCAAAAACAGCTTTACCGATATCCATTTTACGAGTTTTATTCTTTAAGATTACTTTAGCAGCATCTGGAATATTATCACGTGGAATGGCTAATGCACGAGCATAATCATTAGTAGTCCCAGCAGGAATAATTGCCATTTTAGGCCTGTTTTCTAAAAAGGCAATCCCGTTAACTACTTCATTGATTGTACCGTCCCCACCAGCTGCTACGATTAAATCAAAGCCTTCCTTAGCAGCACGAGTAGCTTCATTGCGAGCACTATTTTCTTCAGGTGTAGTTCTAAAAGCACTAGCTTCGTAGCCTGCTTGTTCTAATACATCTAAAATATCGGCCACATTCTTTGGCATCTGTTCGTGACCTGATACAGGATTATAAATTAATCTTGCTTTTCTAGTCATAATTACTACCTAACGTTCTAAAAATTAACGACTTTGCAATTCTTGGTTAAGTAACTTGTTAACCATCTTAGGGTTAGCCTTACCACGAGTTTGCTTCATGATTTGACCAACTAAGAAGCCGATTGCACGATCCTTACCATTCTTAAAGTCTTCAACAGATTGAGGGTTATCATCAACAACCTTCTTAACCATTGGAGCTAAAACAGAAGTATCTGACAATTGAACCATACCATTATCTTCAACATACTTCTTAGGATCAGTACCATTTTCAATAGTT
Source organism: Lactobacillus sp. UMNPBX1 (assembly GCF_002554085.1). NCBI lineage: Bacteria > Bacillati > Bacillota > Bacilli > Lactobacillales > Lactobacillaceae > Lactobacillus > Lactobacillus sp. UMNPBX1. The sequence continues at coordinate 85,906 of NZ_PCZI01000001.1, read as the reverse complement.
TCGGCAAAGACCTTCTTAGCGATCTTAGATGAAATAGTACCATCTTTGATCAACTTGATCATTTCTGCTAAGTGTTCTGGAGTAAGCTTAATGTCATTCAAACTTACACGGTGATCGTTCAAGTAACCATTTACTTGAGTGTTCATCCAGTTAGCAGCAAGAGTTGGATCAGCACCAGCTTCGACTGCTGCGTCAAAGAAGTCTGAGCTTTCCTTAGTTTGAAGCAAAACATTTGCATCGTATGGCTTCAAACCGTACTTGTTTACATAATCATCGTAACGATCAAATGGGCTTTTTGGAAGTTCCTTAGCAATTTGATCGATCCATTCTTGGCTAATATGGTCAGGAGCAATATCTGGTTCTGGGAAGTAACGGTAATCCGATGCGCCTTCCTTAACACGTTCCAAAACAGTCTTACCAGTTGCTTCGTCAAAACGACGAGTTGAAAGTTGAATATGACCACCAGCTAATAGAACTTGTTCTTGACGCTTTTCTTCATATGCAAGTGAACGACGTACGTGATCGAATGAGTTCAAGTTCTTCATTTCGACCTTAGTACCAAGTTCCTTTTGACCTGCTGGACGGATGGAAATGTTAGTATCAACACGCATTGAACCTTCTTCCATCTTAACGTCTGAAGCACCAGTAAACTGAACAATCTTACGTAACTTTTCAAGGTAAGCGTAAGCTTCTTCTGGATCTTCCATATCTGGTTCAGAAACAACTTCAAGAAGTGGCACACCCTGACGGTTTAAGTCAACGTATGAATAACCGTTAGTTCCGTGAGTGTTCTTACCGGCATCTTCTTCAATGTGCATTTCGTGAATACCGATTCTCTTCTTCTTACCACGAACTTCAACTTCGATGTAACCATCACGAGCAAGTGGTTGGAAGAACTGAGTAATCTGGTAAGCCTTTGGGTTATCAGGGTAGAAATAGTTCTTACGATCAAAATGAGTAGTTGGCAAAATGTGAGCGTGGGTTGCGATGGCAACCATAATACCTAAACGGTAAACGTTCTTGTTAACCATTGGCAAGGTACCAGGCATAGCCCAGTCAATTACATTAGTCTCCGTGTTTTGTTCAGCACCATATGTTACTGGTGAAGGAGAGAAAATCTTACTCTTTGTCTTTAATTCGAAGTGGACTTCAAGTCCGATAGTCGATTTAAAATTCATTCAATTAGTCCTCCATTCCAGTTGGTGTTTTTTCATAAAACTTGTTAGTGCGTTCGATAAAGTCAGCAGTCTTGAAGACATTACCTTCATCAAAACGCTTAGCCATAACTTGTAAACCGACAGGCATCCCATCAACTAAACCAGCTGGAACACTAGCTGCAGGAATACCTGCTAAGTTGGCAGAAATAGTTAAAATATCATTGTTGTACATCTTAATTGGGTCTGAAACTTCTTCGCCAATACCAAATGCTGGCTCAGTAGTAGTTGGTCCAACAATTACATCATTTTCTGCAAAGATCTTGTCAAAGTCATCACAGATCAAGGTTCTAACCTTAGCAGCTTGTCTAAAGAAACGGTCATATGAACCAGCTGAAAGGGCAAATGAACCAAGCATAATTCTACGCTTAACTTCAGCACCAAAGCCTTCAGAACGTGATTTAACGTAAACATCAAGTAAGTTCTTAGTGTCCTTAGCACGGTAGCCGTAACGAATACCATCGTATCTTTGCAAGTTTGAAGAAGCTTCACTTGAAGCAATGATGTAGTAGTCAGGAACAACGTATTTAGTATGTGGCAATGAAACCTCATTGATCACTGCACCAGCATCCTTCAAAGCATCGATTTGCTTTTGAATAACTTCACGCATCTTACCGTCAACTGCTTCCATGTATTCCTTAGGAACAGCTACGCGAAGGCCCTTAACATCTTGACCGATAAACTTGGTAAAGTCAGGTACTTCACGGGTTGAAACAGTTGAGTCATGCTCATCTGCACCAGCAATTACGTTTAATACTTCAGCTGAATCCTTAACGCGCTTAGTCATTACACCAATTTGATCAAGTGAAGAACCAAATGCGATAAGACCCCAACGTGATACACGACCGTAAGTTGGCTTAATACCAAAAATACCGTTAAATGCGGCTGGTTGACGAATTGAACCACCAGTATCTGAACCAAGTGCTGCTACAACTTGACCACTAGCAACTGCAGCTGCTGAACCACCAGATGAACCACCAGGAACTTTATCTAAATTCCATGGGTTGTGAGTAGCACCATAATATGAGTGTTCAGTTGATGAACCCATGGCAAATTCATCCATGTTGGTCTTACCTACAAAGGTTACGCCAGCCTTCTTAAGCTTAGAAATAACTGTTGCATCATACATTGGCATGTAGTTGTACAAAATGTGACTAGCAGCAGTTGTCTTAATCCCGTTAGTGATGATGTTATCCTTAATTGCGATTGGAATACCTGCTAACTTACTCTTGGAGTAGTCAAGGTTATCTGCAGGCTTAGCATCATCTAAAACAGTGATCCAAGCATTTAACTTCTTATCTGTATCCTTAATGTTTGCCACAGTGTCTTTAGCTAACTTATCTGCTGACAAGTCACCGCTGGCAAGCTTTTTGTTTAATGAATCAATATTTTCGTTTAAGTAATTCATTACTCGTCCTCATCCTTATTAATAATTACAGGAACCTTAATGTAGCCGTTTGCCTTTTCAGGAACGTTAGCCATCAATGTTTCTCTGTCTTGTCCTTGCCAGTGTTCAGGTTTATCTTCTCTGAAGACAGTATCACGATCAACAACTTGAACTGTTTCATCAACACCCTCAGTATCAACTTCACTAAGTTGATCAGCCATATTGATAATTGATCCCATTTGATCAGTAAATTTATCTAATTCTTCTTCATTAAACGCAAGTCGCGAAAGAGTCGCAACGTGTTTAATGGTATCTTTTGTGATTTCCACGCAAATACCTCCTATTCGCCGCCATAAACATGGACTTGATAATCACTATCACCGGTTTCTTTTGCAACTAAAGCTTGTACATCATCTACTGAACCAATTTTGATTTCAATTGGGATATTGCCAGACAAGTACTTTTTAGCTGACGACAAAACCAAACGGGTAAAACTTTGAATTTGTTCATAGCCATAAAATTGCGTTGTTACGGAAATGTTTTCTTGTGAAAGCTTACCGTTTGTATAACGCAAAGTTGCCGTTACCCCACTAATATTAGGGAAGTAGTTTTGAATAGCCGTCTTGAAATCATTGAAGTGCGATGCATCATCACTGTTAATTGCTTTTTCACTACCAGTTGTCGGTAAAACTTGCATTTTTTCCGACATGGATTTCCATTTAGATATTTTACTACTATTAGCGGCCGCTGTCCCGTAAGCGAAGTAAGTTCCACCAACTAATGAATCTTTTCCAGTCTTGGAGAATAAACCAATCGTAATCGGAATATTCTTTAAAGCTTTCTTCTTACGCAAGCGAGCAACAATTTCATTAGCTATTTTTTCACCTTGAGCTTTTTGCTCAGCACGTGAAATAGTAGTTTGAAATTCTGCACCGTTACGCTTTTTCTGATAATAATCAACCGAATTCATTGCTAAGCCCAAGCTTATACCACCTAAATTATACTTGGAACCAGATCCAGTCAAATAATCTTGTTCGATAATTTCTTCCAAATAAATTGGATTACGCGTATCGGTTCCGGTCTTACCATTATTTACTGGGTTTAAACCATCAGGATTTGATTTGGATTTACGCATTAACCAATCAGTTACAGTTGAGGTATCCAAATATTGTCCTTCTTGGAAGACGTATTGATTAGGCGAAAATTGATTCTTAGAAATTTGAATCAGCCCTCGCTCTAATTCACGCGTATCAACAGAATTATCATTATCAGTAGCTGTTAATCCTGCAATCGGACTAATATTATAGCGACCATTTTTCATTAAAACGGTATAGCCATTCGTTCCCGTGTTAGTAGTTTGATAGCTTTTTTTCTTAGTGGTTGAAGTGGTTGTCGCATTATTTGCTAAACTAGAATCCTTCAACTTACCACAACCACTTAGAGTAAGCGCGATTCCAGCTAAAGCCATTACTTGCAAATATTTTTTCACAATAATTGTCCTTTATTCAATTTGTGCAATTGCTTCTTCTTCAGTCAAAAGTGGTACGCCTAAAGTCTGCGCTTTAGTATACTTAGAACCAGCATCTTTGCCATAAATCACGTAATCGGTCTTATGCGAAACTGAACCCGTAACTTTGGCACCTAAAGCTTGTAATTTTTTCGTAAACTCACTTCTAGTATAATGCTCTAATTTACCTGTTAGCACTACAGTCTTATCCTTAAATGGATTATCTTCAATTTCTGCAGGCTCATCTGCACCTAGGTAATCCATATTCAGGCCGCTCTCACGCAGCTCATCAATTACCTTCTGTGCTTCTGGTTGAGCAAAATATGTTGTCATTGATTCCGCGATCGTCATGCCTATTGTATCGATAGAAGCTATTTCTTGCACGTCTAGAGACATAATCTTTGCCAGATTTTTAAACTTTTGAGCAATTAAGCGTGCTGCTTTGGCCCCAACATGGTCAATTCCCAATCCAGTAATCAATAATTCAACTGAGTTTTGCTTTGAATTGTCTAAGGCAGTTAACAAATTATTGATCGATTTTTCCTTAAAATGATCGAGTTGTGCTAAATCATCTGCAGTTAAGTGATAAAGATCAGCCACATTATGCACTAAATCTTTAGCAATCAATTGTTTAACGATCTTTGGCCCCAAACCGGCAATGTTCATAGCTGGTCGAGAAGCAAAGTGCGTAATGCCCTCCTCAACTTGAGCTGGACAAGATGGATTGATGCAGCGCAAAGCTACTTCATCTTCTAGGTGAACTAATTTTTGCCCACAGGATGGACAAGTCGTTGGAATCTGATAAGCTACAGAATCTGCCGGTCTTTTAGCCATGACGACTTCAGAGATTTCTGGAATAATATCGCCTGCTTTATGCAGTTTAACGGTATCACCAATCCTGATGCCTTTTTCATTCAAATAATCTGGGTTGTGCAATGAAGCCCTAGCTACAGTTGTACCAGCTAGTTGCACCGGATCCATGACCGCAGTTGGAGTAACTACTCCGGTACGGCCGACAGTCCAAACGATATCCCGCACTACAGTTTCTTGTTCTTCAGGTGGAAATTTATAAGCAATTTCCCAGCGAGGCACCTTAACAGTGTTGCCGAGCTCTTGTTCAATTCCTAGATCATCAATTTTTAACACAATGCCATCAATACCATATGTTAGGCTGTTTCGTTTAGCTGTGTATTCATCGATAAAGGCAAAAACTTCATCTAATGTTTTTAACTTACGACCGGTTTCATTGGTATGAAAGCCTAAATCATGCATTTTTTGAATTGCTTGGTGCTGACTAGTAATTTCTTCAGGCGGATTAACCCAAGTATAAATAAAGGTACTAAGTTGACGCTTCTTGGTAACTTTAGGATCAAGTTGACGCAAAGAACCCGCTGCAGCATTACGTGGATTAGCAAAAACTGCTAGACCTTGCTCTTCTCTTTCTGCATTCAACTTGGCAAAGGCTTCCTTGCCCATGTAACATTCACCGCGCACTTCAGTTGTTAACGGTTCAGACAAAGTCTGTGGAATATCACTAATATACTTAGCATTAGCTGTTACATCTTCACCAACATAACCGTTACCCCGCGTTGAGGCACGAACCAACTTACCATTTTCATATTCAAGCGATAGTGATAAGCCATCGATCTTTAATTCCACGTTATATTCAACTGGATGACCAACTAATTTTTGCATCCGTTGATCAAAATCCTTCAGTTCAGCTTTGGAAAAGACGTCCCCCATTGACAGCATTGGAATCGGGTGCTCTACCTTGGTAAAATCACTATCAATCTGTCCCCCAACTCTTTGGGTAATGGAGTCGGGTGTCACAATCTCTGGAAATTCTTTTTCTAATTCAAGCAAGCGGTTGTAGCTTTGGTCGTAAACATTGTCTTCAACCTCAGGCGCGTCCTTAGAGTAATAGGCCTCAGCCCATTCATTAAGCTGTTTTCTAAGTGAAGCCGCTTCTTTTTTAGCTTCATCAAGAGTAATTTCTGCCATTTTTCCCTCCTGATCCAAATCAATCTTTCTTTAATTATACCTTCTTAATTGGCGCAAAGGCAGCCAAAAGCCGTTTGATTCCTTTACCAGGGAAAGCAATATCCAGCTCCATATCTTCACCAGTGCCATTAACTTTAGTTACAACACCATGTCCCCAAGCTTTATGCTCGACTTGGTCGCCTACATTCCAGCCCTTCTTTTCAGCACCGACAGCGCCTGAAGCTTTCTTAGCAGTATAAACTTCAGCGCGAGCTCGTTCGGCTTTGCGAGCAAATGGTGCCGTCTGTTTCTCAAAGCTAGATTGGATAAAGCTGCTTTGTAATTTTTCATTTTCTTCTTTGTGCAGATCCTGTTCATCAATTTCGTCCAAGAATCTTGAAGGCGGATTATTTTGCATTCTGCCATACATCATCCGTGAGTAAGCATTAGTTAAAAACAGTTCTTGCTTAGCCCGAGTAATTCCCACGTAAGCTAGGCGCCGCTCTTCTTCTAATTCATTGTCATCCATCATTGCACGTTGCAACGGGAAAAGCCCATCTTCCATGCCAATTAAGAAAACCACTGGGAATTCTAGTCCCTTAGCTGCATGTAAAGTCATTAAAGCTACTTGATTGTCATCTTCATCAAGATCATCTTGATCGCTAAGTAGAGATACTTCAGCCAAGAAGTCGCTTAATGGATTAGACTCATCTTCTTCGGGCTCATAATGATCATCAAAACGCTTAGTAACTGACAAGAATTCATCCAAGTTTTCTAAACGCGTTTCTGATTCAATTGTATTTTCAGCTCGCAAGGCATCGGTATAATCAAAATCAGTTAAGATTTTTTCAGTTAAACCAGTTACTGTACCATTTTGAGCATAAGTAATTGCATCACGTAATTTAGTACCAAAATCGCTTAATTTCTTGGCTGCTCTAGTATTAATTGAACTTTCAGCCACATGTCCCATCGCATCTAAAATGTTGTAGTGATTTTCATCCGCAAATGTTATCAACTTATCCACAGTAGCGGCACCGATTCCCCGCTTTGGAGTATTAATAATTCGGTTCATACTCATCGTATCAGCTGGATTAGCAACTAACTTCAAGTAAGCCATCACATCTTTAATTTCTTTGCGGTCATAGAATTTATGTCCACCAACGATTTGATAAGGAATATTGCTTTTAACGAAAGCTTCTTCGACTGTTCTAGACTGAGCATTAGTCCGATAAAGAATTGCGAAATCTTTATAAGCCCGTTTTTTATCTTTAACTTCTTCTTGGATCTTTGAAATGATGTAGTGAGCTTCATCATCACCGCTTTGGGCTTGATAGTAGGTTACCTTTTGCCCATCACCTTGATCAGTCCACAAGTTCTTAGCCTTCCGGTTCTGATTATTTTTGATGACCGAGTTAGCTGCGGACAAAATGTGACCAGTAGACCGGTAATTTTGTTCTAGCTTCACAGTCTTAACATCATATTTCTTGTAATCCTGCTCAAAATTCATGATGTTTTCCATATTAGCACCGCGCCAGCCATAGATTGACTGATCGGCATCCCCAACTACACAAATATTCTTGTATTGTGCAGCCAAAGCATGACAGAGTTCATATTGAGCCTGGTTAGTATCCTGATACTCGTCAACTAAAAGATAACGGAACTTGTTTTGATAATAGTGCAAAACTTCGCTATCTTTTTTAAACAAAACTAGGGTCTGCATAATCAAATCATCAAAGTCCATAATTTGATCACGGCGCAATCTACGTTGATATTCTTCATACACCTTAGCCGCCATCTTCTCAAATGGTGACGATGCACTCTGCATAAAAGCTTCAGGATCCAGCAAGTCATTCTTGCCATTAGAAATTGCGGCTAAAATACCGCGTGGATCATACATCTTAGGATTGATATTCAGGTCTTTTTCAATATGCTTAACCAAAGTTAATTGCTCGGCCGAATCAGCAATTGAAAAATTATGACCATAACCAATCTTATCTGCATCCCGACGCAAGATCCGCACACATAAAGCGTGGAAAGTCGACATCCAAATGTCGTTAGCTGCTGGCCCCAGCAACTTTTGCTCACGCTCACGCATTTCACTAGCCGCCTTATTGGTGAAGGTAATGGCTAAAATATTCCAAGGTGCAACATGATTTTCTTCAACTAAGTAGGCAATTCGTCTCGTTAAAACAGAAGTCTTACCTGAACCCGCACCAGCAACGACTAATAAAGGTCCTTCAGTGGTTTCTACCGCTTCTTTTTGTTGCGGATTTAGACCAGCTAAGATAGATTTTTCGCTCATTATTTTCCCCTTCACTAAAAATTATTTCATTAATGCAACTTGAATATTATACCAAAAAAGCAGCGACTAATTCGCTGCTTTAGATTTACTTATCATATTTTTCAAGATCAAACTGTTCAATCAAATTAATCAGCTTATCGGCATAGTCCGGATCAGTCGCATAGCCGTCGGTAACCAAAGCTTTAGCTTGTGTCTTATAATCTTTGGATGCTAGAACATGCTTATACTGATCGTGGTTCCACGTTGTCCCATTCTGGAATAATCTAGCGTGAGCCCGAATAGAAGCCTCATATGAGTCATATATTTGGAAACGCGCCTTCACGGTAACCCACTTATTCTTTACATATTCCTTAGTTGTCATCACTGCCGAAGTGTTCGGGTTGGATCCTTTAACACCAAAAAGATTGTTGTATTTTTGCGACAAATCACTTTGTCCATAATTACTTTCTAGGCAGGCTTGAGCAATCGTGATGCTTGGCAATAAGTCATACGACTTGTCCACTTCGCGCGCAATCGGACCAATTTTTTTGATAAAGTCTTTTTTCTGTTTTAATAGTTTTGCTGCTTCCTGTTCTTTTTGCAGCTGTGCTTGTCGAATCTGCTCTGATTGAATCGCGTAACGCCTATAATATCTAAAGCCGACAAAAGTAACCATCAGAATAAATAGAATTACGAATACACGCACAACGGTTTTGACACTTTTTGGTACTCTTGATTTACGTTTTCTTGCCATAGTTTTATTCCCTTTAATTACTAATTAAAGTATAACCGATTTTTGAGTAAAAAAAAGAAGTCGCTCACTGCGACTCCTCAATCAGTGCGGGCGAGAAGACTCGAACTTCCACGATCTAAAGCGATCACAAGATCCTTAGTCTTGCGCGTCTGCCATTCCGCCACGCCCGCGGCACATCAACTATAATAGCCTAAATACAGTTGAGATGCAAGAAAAAATATAAATTATTTTAAATTTCTGATCATTTTACGCAAAAGTTTGCGCTAAACGCAGGTGTCCCCTACATTTACCACAACGATACTTTTGTGTATTAATCCTGCGCATTCTTGGGTATCTCACCCCACAGTTTTCACAAAGATATAGGTAACGATATTTTTTCTTTTTACGTAAGCCAATATCAGGTGCATAACGACTGCCTCCAACTTTTTTCAGCAAGATTTTAAAATTGCGATCACGGTGTCGGTAACCCAAGCCCAATAAATGCAAATGATAGTGGGTTAATTCATGCTTAATGATTCCTACTAGATAATCATGATATTGTGGTACTAAAAAATGCGCGTTGATTTCAAGATGGTGATCATCCAAATGATAACGCCCACCTGTTGTGGTCATTCGCCGATTAATTTTTACACGGTGCTTAAAAGGGCGATCAAAATATTTTAACGAAATTTCTTCAACTAAATTTTGTAATTCATTCTCATTCATGGATAAAATTTTATTCCAAAAATAAAAATCAGCAAGAATTTAATCTCGCTGATTTTTTGCTACCTAAATATCTTGGCATACATCCCCGCCTGCTTAGGCGTACTAATGTGTCGTTTCAAGAAAGTTACTAAGTCATGTTTGAATGACTTTTTACCATCCATCCAGGTTCCAGTGAATAAGTGAATCGATTTGGAGTCCTTAGAAGGATTACACAGAACTCCATCTGAATAGACATGAATGCCATCTTTTAACACTTGCTCCTGATTACCTAGCTTTAAGCCATACTTATTTACCAGCATTTCAGTAACGGAAATACTATTTACTCCCGCCATCTGATTCTTAGTGTCATATTCAAAATCACGATCTTGATAATAATCCAAAATATCCTGCATAAATGGGTGGCCTTTTTCTGCACCAAAAATTGCAGCTGACAGATAATCATGGTTTTCAAAACCAATAAAGGCAGAATCATTCAAAAGACTATCTAACTTATCCACGACTCTAACATCAGTATCTAAATATATCCCACCTTGTTCATAAATAGCCCGTGCTCGAACATAGTCTGACACGAAGGCCCATTTTTTTGCAGCATAAGCTTGTTCAATATAACGGTTCTCATGCATATCAAAATTATCTTCATTCCACTCAATAATTTGATAATCAGGCAATTTTTTCTTCCAGGTTGCAATACATTCTTCAATTATCGGGGATTTAGAATTGTGTCCTACCCAAACATAATGAATTTTTTTAGGAATCATTTTTAACCTCGCTTCAAAAAGTTCTTAATTAGCTTCACAATATCATCATTAAAATTAAGCTTGAACAAGAACATCAATGTCAGATAAATAATTAACATGACAATTGATTTAAAAGCCATATTGAAAAAGGCAGACGGAATTATATTAGGCATAAACATTCCAATAGCCAAGGTTAGCACCGCAATTAACAAATACTTGGGCACGTCATGGAAAACATAACTAAATTCATAGCCATCACGTACAACCCAGAGCCGCAAAATTAAAACTACTGCTTCAGTAATTAATATTGCAATCATAGCCCCAACTGCGCCATATGGCCTATCTAAGAGATAACTCAAGGCAATTTCTAAAATTGCCCCAATAACTACTGGCACAGCATAATCCTTGTCTCGCTGGTTAGCCAAAGCAAATTGGTTAGCAAATACCCCGCCAGTCGGAATCATGATAATTGTTAAGGTAAACCAAAACATTAATGGAGTCATCGGAACGTATTTATTCCCAAAGAAAAATGGTACAAACTGTTTGGTATTTGCCATAATAATTACGGCGAACAAGGTACCCAGCATTACAGTAGCTTCCAGTGATTTTTTCATCACTATCTTTTGTGCCTTTTTTCCTTCGCTCGCCATCTTAGGCATAATGACTAGCGAAATACTGGTAATTACACCCAGAATCATATTTGAAATTCGTTGTGAATTGTCATAAAAAGAAACCTGAGTCGAATTAGAAAACCAACCCAAAATTGGTTTATCCAGCGAAGTATAAATTTGAGTCGCAATCTGTGGAATCATCAAAGTACCAATTGCAATTGCCGTCTGTTTAAATTTGTAAAAATGAGCAACGGGTTTTCCTACATAGCGCCGAATATCAAACCAAAAGACAAAGGAACCTAGCATTGTCGACACTGACATGATCAGTAAATATTTCCACAAGTCAGCAGGTGATTTTACCCATAATAAAATTAGAACCACACTAACTAACTTTACCACCGTGTTTTTCAAAACAACACGACCAAAGTCAGCTAGTCCTTGAAAGAACCATGAAATATCAACCTGTGCTGAGATCAAGTATGGCACCATCAACAAGATATAAAACCAATATTGAACGTGAAATACAGTCGCTACAAAAACCGTGACTAAAATGGTGATAATACCGGCGATTCCTTGGAAATACCATAACCCCCAGAAAGCATTGGTTAGCTCCTGCGGTGTACCATAAGTGCGCGTCCGTGAAATTGTTCGCATCCCTACATACGACACAGACAGAATACAAAAAATCATCAAGAATTGCACCGTATTGTTCACACTGCTATAAATCCCATAAGTCTTAGGACCTAAGACACGCGATAAATACGGTACAGTAATCAGTGGCACCAATACAATAAAAATCTGATAAACCGCATTATATAAGATGTTTAAAAATGTTTTACGCATTTTAACCTCGATATTCCTGCGTCATATACTTAAAGACGTTCTCACAATATGAATCACCATGCACCTGGTTAGTCAAATGTAGCCAGTAAAGACGGCGATTAGCAATCTGCTGGTTATCAAGTTGATCCAGATTGCGAATTAGTTCATCCTCTGAATTAACACAGATTCCGGGAGTAATCTCAGCATATGGTCCCATTAGTAATCCGCGCGTTTTTTCATATTGCTCTAAAAAGTTAGTCACAAACACAATCGGTTTGTTCAAGTGCAAGTAATCAAAGTAGATTGACGAAAAGTCTGTCATCAAGAAATCAGTATCACCGAGCAATTCGTACAAATCATAATTGTGGTCAAACAAGTAATCATTGTTCATGAAAGCAATGTTAGAATAACTGCTCTTGAAATTGGCAAATAAGCGCATTTCATAGGGATGCAATTTTACAATCAGATATTGATGCCGCTTCTTTAATTCTGTATTTAATTTTTCAACATCAAAATCCCGAAAGGCAAAAAAGTTTCTCTCTTTGATTTTCTCCATAATGGATTTATCTTCCAATTCATAACGAAAAGTTGGCATATAGATCCCGATCTGTGCCTGATCGTCCTCAGTTTTAAATAAGTCAGCCAACAATTGTTTCTTCGAAATTACCGGCTTAGCCAATAAATCCAAACGCGGAAAGCCCAGCTTGCGGTATTTTTTTGTCTCAATTGCCATACAAGCACTCATTAGTGATTCATATAGATCAGAGCTAGAAGCAACAATATCCGCATTCTTGTGCCACAATTTTTCGTTACGGCGATTGTCGCGTCGCTTAGTATTATTAGCCATAATCCCCATGCGCTTGAGTGGAACGCCATGCCACAACTGGACATTAATTTGATGCTTGCGCACCTTAAATGGTTGGTGCGTTGTAATTACATATCGCGCTGCTCCGATTTTCTGCCAGGTTTTCCACTTCAAGTGTGACGATGGCCACGGCTCAACTAATGTAACGTTATATTCAGGATGATTCAATTGCAGCCACTTGTAAAAAGCATAGCCGTTAGATCCAGACCTACCTGAACCATTCAGGATAACCACATTATTGTTTTCCATCGTGGTAAATCTAGCCAAAAAACTCATCCAAGCCAAATAAAGACGGAATAAAAAGCTTTTCATTAAAATACTTCCTTAAAATAGTCTAATACCTAAAGCATATAAAAAAAGCTTGAGCAAACTCAAGCTTTTTTCTTTATTTTTGTTAAACTTTATTCTTTACCCATTTTTCTCTGGCAGAATTTAACAATTTCAACAATCAAAACCATCAAAATTCCGGCAATTAAAATGACTAACCACTGTGGTCCATCAAGTTCAGTCACATCAAAGAACTTAGTCATAAATGGCAATTCTACAGCTGCCATAATTACAGCGGCAATGATAATTGCACCATTGAACCACTTGTTAGAAAAAGTATGCGGTCTAAAAATCGACTGATGTACATACTTGGAATTAATTGCATGGAACAGCTGAATCAAGCCCAAGGTTAAGAAGGCCATTGTCAATGCATCCCCATGTTGCAACGATGGATCACCCACATGTGGACCGACATGCAAACCAATTTGGTATGCACCTAAAACTAAAATTCCTTCCAAAATTCCTTGGTAAATAATTGAACTGGCAACACCACCGCTAAAGAAGTTAGACTTCTTACCACGCGGCTTGCGCTTCATAATTCCAGCTTCCACTGGTTCAACACCTAAAGCAATAGCTGGCAAAGTATCCGTTACCAAGTTGATCCACAAGAGCTGCACAGGAGCTAAGATATCCCAACCTAGCATTGTCATCATGAAAACTGTTAATACTTCACCCACGTTACAACTCATTAAATATAGAATGGCCTTTTGGATATTACTGAAGACCTTGCGTCCTTGCTTTACTGCTTCAACGATCGTGGCAAAGTTATCATCAGCCAAAACCATATCGCTGGCTCCTTTAGAAACTTCGGTCCCAGTAATTCCCATGCCAATTCCGATATCAGCTTGCTTCAAACTTGGAGCATCGTTTACCCCATCACCAGTCATTGCAACAATCTTATCATTAGCCTGCCAAGCCTTGACAATTCTAACCTTGTGCTCTGGTGAAACACGAGCATAAACGCTGTAGTCACCAACATGCTGTTTGAAATATTCATTATCTAGTTTATCAAGTTCAGCCCCAGTTAAAACGCGGCTATCCTGACCTTTTTCAATAATACCTAGGCGTTCCGCAATTGCTTGAGCAGTTGTTTGGTGATCACCAGTAATCATTACTGTTCTAATACCAGCACTCTTTGCTTCAGCCACGGCCGCTTTAGCTTCACCACGTTCTGGATCAATCATTCCGACTAACCCAGCAAAAATTAAATCTTGTTCAACATTATCAGTTGTTGGATCGGTGTACAATTGGTCGACTTTCTTATAAGCAAGCCCTAAGACACGTAAAGCTTGTTGCGCCATCTGCTTGTTTTGCGCTAAAATATTTTGCTTCTGCTTATCTGTGATCGGCTCTACTTGACCACCATTTTCAATCCTAGTTACTCGCTGTAACAACATATCTGGTGCGCCTTTGACCGCTACAAAGTATTGCTCGCCATCTTTATTAACAGTACTCATCAATTTCCGTTCTGAATCAAAAGGCACTTCTTGAATTCGTTTGTATTTTTCAAGCAAGTCAGTTACATCAATGTTTTGATCAAAAGCAAATTGAATCAGGGCGGTCTCTGTTGGGTCACCCAATAAGTCTCCGCCATTTTCAATCTTAGTATCATTAGCCAAAGTCATTGCCAATAAAGCTGGGTTATTTTCGCTAATACTTTCACTATTATCATGTAACTTTTTATCATAGAAGACCTTTTCAACTGTCATCCGGTTCTGGGTCAACGTACCAGTCTTATCAGAACAAATAATGTCTGTAGCACCCAATGTCTCAACAGCAGGCAATTTACGGACAATCGCCTTATGTTTGGCCATCGTTTGCGTACCTAGTGCCAAAATAATCGTTACAATTGCTGGCAAGCCTTCCGGAATTGCAGCTACAGCCAAGGAAACGGCAACCAAGAACATGTTAATCATTAAAGTAGAGTTACGCTCTGCTGGATCAGCCTTGAGCACTCCTACGATAAAGACAATCACGCAGATTGCCAAAATCATGATGGTTAGGGTCTTTCCCAGTTGATTCAAGTTTCGCTTTAACGGTGTATCAGTTTCATCAGCATTGTTCAACATTGTAGCGATTTTACCAACTTCGGTGTGCATTCCCGTACTAGTTACGATTCCTTCACCACGACCATAGGTCACATTAGTATTGGAATAAGCCATATTTACGCGGTCAGCTAAAGCAATGTCTTCACCTTCTAAAGTTTCTGCATGCTTTTCAACTGGAACTGATTCACCGGTTAACGCTGATTCCTCAATCTTCAAGCTGTGGGCTTGATTCAAGCGTAAGTCAGCAGGAACCACATCCCCAGCTTCTAGTAAAACTACATCTCCAGGAACTAACTCTGTGCTTGGAATAGTAACGATTGTATCATCACGGCGCACATGCGCATCCGGCGTAGCCATTTCCTTCAAAGCATCAATCGCAGCTTCGGAACGTGCTTCTTGAAAGACGCCCAAAATTGCGTTCAAAATGACCACAATCATAATAATTGCGGCATCAGTCCACTCATGAGCTAATACCCCAGACAAAATCGCGGCAATGATCAAAACAATGATCATAAAATCTTTGAATTGATCAATAAAACGCATGAACATGCTCTGCTTTTTCTTGGAAGCAAGTGCATTAGGTCCATACTTTTCTAACCTAACTTTAGCATCGCTAGCACTTAACCCATCTTTGACAGACGTGTTCAGGTCTTTTTCAGTGTCGGGAATTGACTCGACATAATATTTTTTCGCCATTTTCCTCTCCTCAAAAATAAAAAAGAGACTTACATGCTTGTAGCACATAAGTCTCACGAATTAAGATAAATCCAGAAGTATCTTACTTCGGCTGTTGGATTCATCGCAAGCAATTGCTGTTACTCCCTTATGACAAGCTAATTATAAGCAAAATTTTAGCTATCTACAAGTTTTAGCGAATTGCTTTTACTTTTTATAAAAGTCATCAAAGACAGTAACCGGCAAATGACGCTTGTGTTTACTCTTATTCCATAATTTTTCAATTTGATCAGCTGCCTTATCTGATACTTCCTTACCCTCAAGGTAATCATCAATCTCTTGGTAAGTTACACCGAGGGCAACTTCATCTGGCAAATCTGGCTTTTCTTCTTCAAGGTCTGCGGTTGGAGCCTTTTCATATAAATGCTTAGGACAACCCAATTCCTTAAGCAAAGCCTTGCCTTGACGCTTGTCCAAACGGAACAATGGCGTCAAATCAGCGGCACCATCACCAAACTTAGTATAAAAGCCACTAAAGTTTTCTGCAGCATGGTCGGTACCAACAACGGCACCCTTATTAGCACCAGCGATGGCATATTGAACTACCATTCTTTGCCGCGCCTTAATATTGCCTTTGTTAAAGTCAGTAATCTTTTGACCAGTTGCTTCTACAACCTTCACCATAGCATCAACTGGTTCCTTAATATTAACAATTAAATCCTGATCTGGCTTTTGAAAAGCGACTGCATCTGCGGCATCTTGGGCATCTGCTTGAACGCCATAAGGCAAACGAACAGCGATAAATTGATAAGAATCATCGCCAGTTTCCTCACGCATTTCTTCAATTGCCATTTGACACAATTTACCAGTCAAAGTGGAATCTTGACCACCAGAAATACCTAAGACGTATGACTTAAGAAATGGATTAGCCTTTAAATAATCTTTCAAAAAATCAATTGAACGTCTAATTTCTTTTTTAGGGTCAATTTCTGGTAAAACATGTTCATAAGCGATAATTTCTTTTTGTAATTCTCTCATCGACCAATGCTTCTTTCTCTAATTTTACGCCGAATGTCTTGAATCAAATCCATCTTGGATTCGTATAAGTTTTGTGATAAATCCACTGGATATTCCTGCGGATTCAGGCTACGCTTATATTCATCCCATAAACCATCAAGGTTGTCAGCACAGAATTTTTTAATTTCATCAAGACTAGGTTGATCATAAACTAATTTTCCATCTTTAAAAATATCATGTAAAAGTGGAATAGCAGTGTAATCAGTTACCACCTTATTAATATAGTTATATTGTGGGTGGAACATGAAGAGCGCGTCAAATTTGCGTGGATCTTCATTATACCGAGATACCCAGTCACCTTCATTTTTCTTAGCAGTGTTTGCGCTAATCCGCCATACTTGTTTTTTACCTGGGGTGGAAACTTTGATGGCATTTGAAGAAATCTTCAATGTATCCCGCATGGCGCCTAATTCATCTTCCATGGCAACCAACTTGTAAACAGCACCAAGGGCTGGTTGATCATAAGCAGTGATATACTTGGTCCCAATGCCCCAGACATCAATTTTAGCGCCTTGCATTTTTAAGTTAGTAATGGTGTTTTCATCAAGGTCATTTGAAGCAAAAATCTTGGCATCTGGATAGCCAGCATCGTCTAACTCCTTACGAACTTGCTTAGAAATGTAAGCCATATCCCCAGAGTCAATTCGTACGCCCAAGAAGTTAATCTTGTCGCCCATTTCATTAGCCACCTTGATAGCATTAGGCACACCACTACGGACAGTATCGTAAGTGTCAACCAAGAAAACACAATTCTTATGTGTTTCCGCATATGCCTTAAATGCGTCATATTCACTGCCAAATGCTTCAACTAAAGCATGAGCATGAGTCCCTGAAATAGGAATACCAAACAATTTACCAGCACGAACATTACTAGTTGAATCAAAGCCGCCAATATAAGCAGCTCGAGCACCCCAAATGGCCGCATCGGTTTCTTGCGCACGACGAGAGCCAAACTCCATTAGACCATCATCTTTAACAGCTAACTTGATTCTAGCAGCTTTAGTTGCCAATAAAGTTTGGAAGTTAATAATATTTAAAATAGCAGTTTCAACTAACTGACACTGGGCAAGTGGACCTTCAACTTGCAAAATTGGTTCGTTAGCAAAAACCAGCTCGCCTTCCTTCATTGAACGAATAGTGAGCTTTAATTTTAGATTGCGTAAATAATCAATAAAGTCATCATCGTAACCTTCATTTTCTTTCAAATATTGCAGGTCACTTTCGGTAAACTTTAAATTCTTTAAATAGTTAATGATGTGTTCCAAACCAGCATAAACAGCATAACCGTTGCCGAATGGTTCCCTGCGGTAAAAACTTTCAAAAACGGCATTGCGATCAGCAATCCCTTTCTTGAAATAGGTATACATCATATTAATTTCGTATAAATCAGTGTGTAAAGCCAACGAATCGTCTTTGGCTAATTCTGGATAAAACATTGCTTCTCTTTCTGTCATTAAAAATTAACAATTTCGTTTTTCATTATACAGCCATTACAGTCCATTGGCTATTCTCAAAACTATTTTTACCTCAAAGTTAAATACACTTTTTCAATTGAGTCCAATTGATTTTTAATAGAAAAATGCTCCTCCGCATACCGCTTTTCTGTATTAGCCATCTGGCGTAACTCTTCATGGGTTTTATTAACGGCCAGATTAATCTCTTTAGCAATTGAATCAATGTCTCCCGTTTTAGCAATGAAACCATATTCGGGTCCTGGAATCATTTTATGAATATCACCTACATCTGTGGACAAAATAGGGATTAAATTGTCTGTTGCCTCTAAAAGCACAAGTGGAAAACTCTCTGAATATGAAGTTAGGACGGCTAGATCAATTCGCTTATATAATCCGCTCAATTGGTGTTGAGTCATAAAACCGTGAAAAGTTACTTGTGGTGCCATGTCCAATTGCCGCGTCAAGGCCTTCAATGCTTCAAGCTGACTACCATCACCCGCGATATGCAGACGAATATGCTGATCATCTAATTTTTTCACAGCTTTTAAGAGCAATTCTTGTCCTTTAACCTTTTCCGTACGAGCAACGTTAATAATATTAAAATAGGTATGTTCATATTTAGCTGGAATTTCACTATCACTGTGGAAAAAGATGCCATTATAGATGACATGTACCTTGTTTTTATTCACATGTGCGCGATTAATTAGTAGCTTGGCAAAACGCTGAGTTACTACGAAAATACAATCAGCTTTTCTCAACGCACGTAAATTAAGTTTAGTAAAAATATTGCCAATGATTCTCCTACCTTCAAAGTCTAGATAAGGATCTGAATGTACAGTAATACACCAAGTTGCACGAATTCGCTTGTGAATCAAAGATAAAAATAAGTTGGCACGCGCACCATGAGTATGCACAATATCATAGTGCCCCTCATTGATAAACTTAGTCAGTCTACCTAAACTGCCTAAGTCATAACGACTATTAGCTCCTAACACATGTGTAGTAATCCCAGCCGCTCTTGCTGCTTGTGCTACTGGTCCTTCTGCCAGCGTTAATAATTCAAAATCTTTGCCTTCATTTTTGGCTTCAGTTAACAAATTAACAATATGTGATAAACCGCCGCCATTTTCTAAACCAGCATTTACATGCAAAACCTTCATCTTAGTAAAATTATTTTCCCTTCTTTTTTGACTGTTTAACTCGCACAACAAACTGTGGCAAAACTAACATCCGCTTAAATCTGCTAGGATTAGTAATCAAGCGATAAAACCACTCTAAATGCGTCTTTTGAAAAGCTTCTGGTGCTCTTTTAACGATACCTGAAAAGACATCAAAACTGCCACCCACACCCATCATCAAAGCTGGTGTTTCGTTCTTACGTAAGATTGATAGTAGTTTTTCTTGCTTAGGGAAACCTAATGCTGCAAAAACCATATCGGGTTGTGCCTTCTGAATGCGCCGTGCCACTAGTTCCAAATCTTCAGTAAAGTAGCCGTCTTCTGCACCAACTAGATTAATATTTGAGTATTCCTTAGCAATTTTGCTTTGTACTGCATGAATTACTTGTGGCTTAGCTCCAATTAAGTAAACTCGGCTACCACGATCGTTAGCAACATCCATCAGCCAAGTAAACAAATCATATCCAGTCACCCGCTCAGGTAACGGCTGCTTAAGCATTTTAGCTGCTTTTACAATGCCAATCCCGTCAGCAGTAATATAATCGGGATCATTTTTTAGAATTTTCATAAATTCAGGATTCTCGTTTGCCGCCATCACAATCTCCGGATTAGCGGTCACAATAAAGGTCGACAGGTGATTATTTAGTCGATTAATAAATTCATTTTGGAATTGGTTAAAAGTTTTATTATCAAAATCAACACCTAAAATATTAACTTTGCTCATTTTCACACCTCATGCGTTTTCTTATCTAGTTTCTATTCTACCATTCCGACACGCAAGTACGAGAAACATGTTCAAGTTTTATATTTTATTCAAACATGATAAGATTGTTTTAATAAAGGAGAAAAAATGAAAAGAGTTATTACCTATGGCACCTTTGACCTACTTCACTACGGTCACGTGCGACTGCTTAAAAGAGCTAAAGAATTGGGCGACTATTTAATAGTAGGTTTATCTACCGATGAATTTAACGAATTCAAAAAACACAAGGAAGCCTACAATACCTACCCTGAACGTAAATACATTTTGGAAGCTATCCGTTATGTCGACCAAGTCATCCCCGAAAAGGATTGGGATCAAAAAATCACCGATGTACAAAAATACCATATCGACACTTTTGTCATGGGCGATGATTGGAAAGGAAAATTCGACTTCCTTAAGCCTTATTGTGATGTGGTTTACCTGCCAAGAACGCCAGGAATTTCCACTACTAAAATTAAAGAAGATCTTAAATAAAAAAATACTCCAATTCCATTCAATTTGAATGAGATTGGAGTTTTTGTTTACTTAGAAAAAGTGAATTCAAATCGTTCTGCAACGTAACGTGCGCGGGTGTATTCGAATGGTTGCCCATCTGCTAGTTCAGTTACCTGTCGTCTAGTAATTAACGGTTCACCTTTTTTAGCTTTAAGAAGACGCGCATCTTGCTCGTTGGCAATTGATGCAGAAATATGTTCCGTCACTCGTCCAATGGCAAAACCACCGCGCTTTTCTAAGGTTTTATATAAGTGCGTTGAAACATCTTCTTTAGAAAAATTCTTTACTAAGTAGTATGGCACCGTTACGACTTCATAACAAATTGGTGTCTTATCAGCGTAGCGAATCCGCTCCATCCGCAAAACGTTCTCATTATCTTTTAGCGCAAGACGCTCTTTTTCAGATAAAGATGGATTGCCAATCTGATAAGAAATTAACTTACTTGAAGGAACTTGACCATTAGCCTTAGTAATCTCAGTAAAGGACATAATTCCTGACATTTTTTCTTGAACCTTTTGACTAGCTACATAGGTTCCGCTACCCAAGCGCCGTTCTAAAATTCCTTCATCTTCTAATGTTTTAATCGCTTGGCGTAAAGTCATTCTCGAAACGCCAAACTTAACTGCCAATTGACGTTCTGCTGGAATACGATCCCCTACTTGATAAACGTGATTCTCAATATCACGCTTAATCTGATTGTGAATCTTGATATACATCGGTTCTTCCATAGTCGCCACCCCCAAAGTTTAGTACTGCTATTATTATAATCTAAATTGGTCTAGCTTGCATTAATAACACTGCTTCAATTTTACAGACTATTTTTTCTTAGCGGTCCACTTTACTCCAAGAATATAAACATTTGGACGCTTGTTATATTCCACTTCAACTTGTTCATTATCATTAGCAACTACACTGGCACTAAATTTTGCTTCATCTTTAACAGCTAAGTTAGCCTGATTAGGATTCAGCACAATATTGTGGCCCTTCATATTAGCTTCACCGCTCAAAGCTAAAAAGTACTCATAGTTCATATTCCCAGTGAAGGTAACACGTGTAGCATCACATTTCGCCTGATCTTGAAAATCTGCATGAGCTAAAATTACGGCATTGTTCATTGTAACTTTTGCTTCATCAACTACTATCATTCGATTGATGGTTGAATTTTGAATGATTGTCCGTGTCTTTTTATCAATATAAACCCCACCCAAAAAAGTAGAATTCATAATATTGCTCCAGCAGTCATCACTTAAATAAAGGCAGGAATCGCTAGCAGACTTAACTTTTGAATTAAGCATATTCATCCAAGTTTGCCCATGCAGTAATACAT
The DNA here is from genome assembly GCF_002554085.1 of Lactobacillus sp. UMNPBX1. Lineage (NCBI taxonomy): Bacteria > Bacillati > Bacillota > Bacilli > Lactobacillales > Lactobacillaceae > Lactobacillus > Lactobacillus sp. UMNPBX1. The sequence continues at coordinate 63,699 of NZ_PCZI01000001.1, read as the reverse complement.
AATCTACTTCCGAATTATTAAGATCCAACTCCGCATTCGTTTTGGCAAAAGTATTAATACTGCCGTGAATCTTTGAATTATTTACAATTGCTGTTCCTTCGCCTTCAATTGCCAAAGCACAATATTTGTCCGAGAAATAATCAATTTCTGAATCATTCATTTCCAAACGGAAATTGGCATGGTCATACATGGAAACTGAACCGTTAACAATTTTGGTTGAATAAAGTTCCAACGTGATCTTACCATTAACCGCGATAGCTGCTGTATCAGTTCCCGTGCCCTTAATAAAGCAATTACGCAAAGTTAAATAGCCATCAACGCCTACTGGTACAGATAGGCTATTATGTTCGGTAGTTGTATCAATGCATAAATTTTCTAAAGTTACATAACGACTATCTTCTGAAACACTAATATAGCCATAAATAGTCGTGTCTTCTGGCAAAGAGCCTGTTCCCTTAATTGTGATATCTGTTAGTGTGATGCCCTGCGGCAAATAATAATATCCGGGGCCCAGCATCAACACATCATCGGCACGCAAATCCTTTAAAGCCTCGTGCCAACTGACTGAACTGCTAGATCCCCCTACTCTAATTATCCTAGCCATCCATTATCCTTTCATCTCGTAAAAACCGATTACTATTGTACTAATTTTCTTCAATTTATGTTGTATTTTTGCTCATCAAAAAAGCTAGGTTCGATTCCTAGCTTCTTATACTATTTCATTTTAACATTCCAGTAATAAGCCACATTACCATAAGGAGAAAGTTGAAAACCTTTCACTCTCTTATTCAATAAGTATGACGTACCTTGTTGGAATAGTGGTGCCGCAAAGGCATCCTTTTGAATTAATTGTTTTTCAGCGTTAACTAAGGCATTCAATCTCTTCTGCGGATCAGTGGCATAAGTTGAACGAGCCAAGTCAATTTGCTTCCAGAAATTGGCGTTGTGATAATCTGGCGCTAAATTAAACAAACCACCAACTGTCAAGAAATCAATTGGATCTTCATAACTTGGCTGCCAAGTTCCGTAAACAAAGTCGTAATTGTGATTAGTTGTGTTAGATAGCCGTGACTTCAAAGGAATTGACCGTACCCGTAGAGTTAGACCAGGTAAATTTTTCATCAAATTGCTTTGAATAAATTCACCCACGCGCTTAGCATCGTCAATATCTGAAGTAAGCAATTCTAAGGTTAGCTTCTTCTTACCCAATTGCTTCAAACCAAGTTGCCATTCCTTTTTAGCTTCCTTGGCATTATAGGTAACCAAGTCGCCAGCATCCTTGCGGTAATCGTTGCCAGTTGCCTGATCGGTAATAAAGTTTGCGGCAACAATTCCATTTGACACCTTGCCTTGATGCAAAACGGTCTTGACTAACTGTTGCTTATTAATTGCCCGGCTAATGGCCCGACGAATATGAACATTGCCTGTACTCTTACGCTTCAAGTTGAAAGAAAGATAACCATTAGTTGGCGTAACTTTGGTATGATAGCTAGAATTATTTTGATACTGCTTAACAAAATCAGAAGTCAATGTCGTGTAATCAAGTTCACCACTTCTGAACAAGTTAACCCCAGTTGAAGGAGTTTGAACCACTTGTACGTTAACTTTATTCAAATCAACAATTTTCTTGTTCCAGTAAGTTGGATTTTTCTTGTAAGTCCACTTCAAATTTGAACCTGTCCAACCAGATACAGTAAATGGACCATTGTAAACTAGATTCTTACTGCTAGTCCCATACTTAGAGCCTAACTTTTTAACCAATTTAGAATTCTGAGGATAGAATTGTGCACCCTCTAAGATTTGTGACAAATATGGAATTGGATTAGCTAATGTAACTTGCATCTTATACTTGCCGAGTGCTTTGATTCCCAATGAATTTACCGGTGCTTTACCTTGAGAAATTGCCTCACAGTTTTTGATAATGGCATAAGAATCGGCATCTAAAGATGAATTTTTTGGGTCAACGGTTCTGCGCCAAGCCGTTACATAATCCAGGGCAGTAACTGGATCACCGTTAGACCACTTAGCATTATTGCGTAAGGTAAAAGTATAGACCTTCTGGTCTTTAGAACGTTCAACTTTTGTCGCACCAGCTAATTCTGGCTGATTTTTCTTATTAAAACGGTAAAGACCTTCCATGGAATTCTGCAAAACTTCTGAACTAGTCGTATCTCCATACTTGCTCGAATCTAAAGTTGAAATTTCATTTGTGACAGAGGTATTCATTGTCTTAGTCGGTGCAGCATTACTGCCATTGTTAGAGCAAGCTGCCAGCACCAATGCGGCAGCTGCTGTCATCACTCCTGAAAAAATCCATTTTTTACGTCTCAATCTTCTCACCCTTTACTTACTTTTTGTTTAATACTTACATTTTACAAGTATATCTAATACGGAAGAAATTTCAAATACTTTTTCCGTATAATAGCTATAATCAATACGTATACAAAAATGGCAAAAAAAGAAACGTCACATAGGACGTTTCTTTTTTCGGGTTGGGTGTAATCATATTGCATCCCTCGAAAAGCGCATTATATCAAGTGTTTAGCTAACCTTATTTAAAATGTTGCTCCGAATATTGCTCCTAGCATGCCAACACACTAGAAAAATATTGCTCTTGAAATTAAAATATTGCTCCTAATAAAGTAATATTGTTCTTACATCTCCATGAATCTACTAAATTTATCGGCACTTTCTTTCTCTTTTGTCTTAGTAACATGGGTGTAAACATCCATAGTTGTTCTTATTGAAGCATGTCCCAAACGGTTTTTAACATCTCCAATAGCTAAACCAGCTTCAAAACACAATGAAGCGTGGGTATGTCTAAAGCCGTGTAGTTTGATATGTCTCAAATGGTGCTTATTACATATAGCCTTATTCCATTTTTCCACTGTATAACTTTCAAGCGGTTCATTATTTAGATTGCTAAAAACCAATTGGTCAGCATTAAAGACATTTTCACCTAATCTAATCAAGTTCCCTGTTTGTTGTTTTCTCCATTCTGTTAACACCTTTAATGTTTGATGCTCTACATGAATTGTACGAAAACCGTTAACAGTCTTAGGTGTAGTAATGAAACGTCTATTGTTTAGCCCCTTTGAATAAGTCCGCTCGATGGTGATTGTGTCTTTTGATAAATCTACATCGCTCCACCGTAAAGCTATTAATTCACCAATACGCATGCCACTATATGCAAGCAGCCTAAACACCGCATATGCTTTAAATGAGTAATCTTTAGCCCAAAATAAAAAATCTTCTAATTCTTGCTTACTGTAAAAAGCATCAAATTCTTTCTTATCCTTTTTAGGTTTGGGTAAAATTACTTTTTTCATTGGATTAGTTTTAATCAGTTCTAGGCTAATCGCATAATCAAGAATCTTAGATGTGTACATTGCATAGCGCTTAAATACTTTAGGTGAGTTCTTGAACCATTTCTTAACGGCTTTATCGCATAGCCTTACATTCAATTTATCAAGGTAGTAACTACCAAGCTCTTTTCTAATGTGATTATCAATAATCCGCAATGTGGTTGCGTAGGTGCTTTCTTTCACCGTTGGTTCATAGACTGGTAACCAATCATCAATAAGCTTATTTAACTTAATATGAGCGTTAACATTCGGATTATATTCACCATTCAAAATGTCTTGCTGATAATTCAAATATGCTTTTTGTGCATCTTGTAAGCTCTTGTAGCCCCGTTTTCTAATTTGGATTGATTGCCCTGTTGAATCATCCTTACAAACATAGATTGAAAACATATAACGTTTCTTGCCACTTGGTGTTGTATATTCCTTAATATCATTATTCATGTTGTTCTTACCTCGATTAGTTTAATAAAGCGTGCAAGTGGGCTAATCTTAAGTATTTAACATGTGTGATTGTGTGGCGTGTGGGATGCAAGATTGTTAATTATCAGTCAATCAGAATGAACTTGGTCTTAGAATTGCGATGTCAGCATTAGTTTAATTGAATGACCACGGTTTCTTAATGCGTCTGGAGCATTTAGGAATATTTAAGGTCGTTCGGAACGACCTGTTTATTCAGTAACGAAACGGTACCCCATTCTTTAAGTTTATCTACTGAACTTAGAATTTAAAATACTTCGGAAGTATTTAGAATTGCGATGTCAGCATTAAGAATTGTGTTTCATTAAATTTAATGCTCGCTTAGTTTCTGGGCTTAAACCATACCAGTAAATAGCATTAATGATTATTTCTTTTATATCATCATCGCTATATCTATCTTTAGTGGTTAACAGTCGTTTAACTGATTTATCTTTAAAAATAAAATTGAAATTAGTTTTCCAAAAATCTAAGTCAGTATCTTTAGGGATGCTGATTTTATTTTGCTCACAATAATTTTTAATTTCATCCCTAGCAGATATGAAAGGACTTGTGAACGGTGGTTCAAGTTCAAACGTCAATAGATAATCTTCTTTGTAAGCATCATCTAACTGTTTATAGATGTAATCCTTTGAATAACCTGTATTCGGTTTGTCATCAATTCCTTGTAAATATGGAACTGTTACATCAAAGAAGTTTGCTAATGCTTGCCACGTTTCTATTTTTGGTTCACGCTTATTATTTTCATAAAAGCTAATTATTTGATTACTTATTCCAATTTCATTAGCTAGTTGTGCTTGACTTAATCCAACCTTTTTACGCAATTCTTTAATTCTATTCTGTGTCATTGTTTTTCACCTCTTTATTACATAATAGCAAATATTCCTACAAAAGTTTATTATTTTCTTTACTTTCCTACAAATGTAGAATATTATATTACTTGTAAACAAATGTAGGAAAAGGAGAAACGCTATGACAGAATATTTTTCATTTAAAGAAGCTATGAAGTATCTAGGTGTTAAATCACATAAAACACTTAATTACTACATTAAATTAGGTTTACCTGTGGTTATCGCTGGCAACTCAAAACGAATTAGTAAAACCGCTATCGATGAGTTTATGCAAGCTCACACGGTACAGGCGCATCCCACAAAGGAGGTGGTAAACAATGAATAACTATAGCCCCTATGGTACTGGCGTAGTTGAACGCTGGTATCACGATAATACGCTTTACTGTGCGTTTGTTGATGGAACTATTGTAGAGTACGGCTCTAATCAAATTGAAGAACGATTTATAGAGGTTTGGCGGTCAGATTTAACAGAGACCATTCAAGACCTTAAGAACGGTAGATATGATTTTGATGATTATGAACCAGAGGAATGTTAAACATGAAAGCATTAATGATTAATAAAGATAAGTCGTTAGATTATGGTGTTCTAGGCTATAAAGCTAACGCTGAATTAAAACCAGAAAGCAATTTTTATTTAGATGATAGAAAGCATGTGTTAAATGATGCGTTTGCTCTAGTCGTTAAATTGCCACACGACAAAGGATTTAACGTTTGGACTAAAGGAAAATTAGGTTTTGCTACCTATCGTAAATTTATTGAAACGTGGGACATTCTAACCACCTGTGCAATGGAGGACATCAAAAATGGAATTTAAATTAGATGAATCACAAGAAACCGAGATTAAAACTTATGTATTTGATGTGGTCAAAGATGCAATTAAGCAAGCCACTACCACCAGCAAACCATACTTGAACCGCAAAGAAATTGCTAAGTATTTTGGCGTGGCTGAATCGACTATTACATATTGGGCTTCTTTAGGGATGCCTGTCGCTGTCATAGACGGGCGCAAACTCTATGGCAAGCAATCTATAACTAACTGGCTAAAATCCCATGAGATGCCCTCACAAAGGCAAAATAAAAAGCCCGTAACCATGGGCGTAGTTAAGGACTAACAAGAAATATTATTACAGCGTGCAAGTGAGTTAATTTTAGGTATTTAACCTAAAAAATAGAAATGAGGTAATTAATCTATATGAATAATCATAAATATTTAGAAAGGATGATTTTTCCTTATGACTAATAGTAAGAAAAATAAACCGCTAAAGCAAGCAAAAAACATGGTAAAGATTGATAAAGAGTTTAAGAAACATAGTGAAGATTTACCATTTTCTTTGCCTGAAAAATCGGTAGAAAGTGTAAGAAAAGATAATGAAAGACGGGCTAAAAAATATACTCTATTGCGTTCTGTTTTTAACCTAAATTCTACTGGCAATATTAAGAAAGACAGTATTAAAAATGTTGTGGCTATTTTAGATAATGACCCAATATTCAAAGGCGCATTTCAATATAATGAATTTTCTGAAGAAAACGAAATTACTAAGGATATACCTTTACTTCATATTAAAAAAGGCGCTTTTATTGATACTTATGATGATGAAATTGCTAATTATATTGAAAATAAAGCTGTTTATGATAATACCATTTTTAATAAAGCAAGAATTGAGAGTGCTATAAATGTAGTGTCTCATCGCCACGCCTTTAATCCCATGCTTGATTATATGAATGAAGCTTATAAGAATTATGATAAAAAACGTAGGCTAGACGACTTTTTCCCTGATTTCTTAGGCGTAACCAAAAGCGACGCATCTATTTTAATTACAAGGCTATGGTTTATGGGCGGCGTGGCTAAAGTTTATCATCCCTTAACTAAAGTAGATCAGTCATTAGATTTAGTTGGTAGTCAAGGTGTAGGTAAAACATCAATACTTCAAAATTTAGCTCCATACGGTTTATATACAGACCAATTTAATTCATTTACTGATAAGGACGATTTAAGCAACTTAATAGGTATGTTCATTATTAATGATGATGAAATGACCGCCTCTAGTAAAAGTTCATTCGAAGAAATGAAACGTTTTTTAACTGATAATAATTTTAAATATCGCCCTCCATATGCTAAACACCCAAAACAATTTACTAAAAAATTTATCTTTGCTAGAACTACCAATAATAGAACCTATTTAAAAGACAAAACAGGTACTAGGCGCTTTTTACCGTTAATGTCTCATAAAAGCAAACAAAAAAAGAATCCTGTTACTGATTTAACCCCTAAATATGTTGAACAGTTATGGGGCGAAGCGGTATGGCTTTACAAACAAGCTAAAGACCCGTTTTTACTTTCACCTAATCAAGAAAAAATGTTAGCAGACCACCGTAAAAAATTTGAATATGTTGACAGTGCAGAAGATGAATTATTTGATGTTTTAGAAAATGATTTTAATAACGCTGATTTCATCCCTACTAAACCACTTATGTTGTTACTTAATCAATACAAAGATGGTAAAATTCGCAATTTAATGACCAACGTTTTTAATTATGATGGTAGCAAACGCGGATATTACAAAGGTAAACAAGTAAGAGGTTTTAGAAAGAGACACTAAGAGATGGTATAAGACGGCTTTTTTATATAAAGTGTCTTGTTAATAAACGTTGATATACCAGCGTTTACATCACTTTACAAGGCAATAAGACACCTATTTTATATAAAAAGTATATAAATAATATGGCGTGAAACAACGTGGAACGTATAAAGGAGATACAGGGGAAAGTTAGAAAAGTGGTGTCTTGTCGTCTTATGTGCCCTAATCCCTTGTGGCTGTAAGATTAAGCCCCGTCCTATAAGGTGTCCCATGGTGTCCTATTTTTAACAATGTATTTGAACTAACCAACCCGCCAAAATAAACCACCGTTACGCCAATAGCGGTGGTATAATGGAGGAATTTTATTAATGCCTTACAAAAAAATTAATGCTTCAGAGTTTAACTCTATGAAGTTTATCAAAGGAATTGAAAAACGTTACGGTTATGAATTGGCTAGTAAAGTGGCAAGTGACCTTACACGGCTAGCCACTATAGCCCAAACCAACGATTATCTAGACGAACTAAATTCACCTAGATTCGTGGCTAGATTTAAGTTGCATCCCCTCACTGGTCGGCTAATTGTGGAGACAATCAACGATGAAATGAAAGGTTACCGTTATACGGTTATCAATGACAAAGTTACTAGAACAGCTATAGTTTATTAATAATATGGTGTGTCCCGTTTCAGGGATGCGCCTATTTTGTTATCATGATAGTAAGAAGACGGTGACTAGCTAAAGATGGAATTGACATCGTTGATCTTTTAAATGCGTCTGACGCATTTAGGGGCTTTTCAAAATTAAATTGATTAAAATTTATTTATGGAACTGACTAAAATAAATACTACAAACTACTACATTATTGTTTTGAACAAGAGCGGATTTACTCAACCAGTCCCAATTTGGGACCTTAGCTCTACTTATACAAATAAATACTAATATAATTCTCTACCCTTAAAATGACCGTTTTGGGGGCTTTTTACTTACTTAGAAAACCTCATGTAAATTAAGTCATATCAATGGTTAGGGCAATTTTAATTGATGGCGAATTCGCACAATTTAGGGTAGACAAAAGTAGACATTTAGGGGCTTTTTGATTGGGAGAAATTGTTAAGATCTTGGCTTTTGAGTCAGATTATTTCCGCATTTTTCCTAATATGGGACTTTTTTTAATACTAGGTATGTAGTACAAATATTTGAGCTGCACGTACTGGAACAGATTTAATAAATACCAACTGTGGAAATATTCAGGTTTATTCAGGTTTTCGCCCTTAAATGTTGCATCCAAAACGGTGGCTAATCGTTGATATTATCACAATCACGGTTAACAAAATCTAACATTTACGGGTTTTTTGCTGAACTGATTCTATTGCAGAAAAAGGCAGATTTTAGGGGCTTTTTATTTAGCCGTATTTATTGGGCAAAATTGGGCAAAATTCAGGCTTTTACGACCTGACAAAACCTGACCAATCCTAACTTAATGTGTCATGCTTAAACCGTAAAAAAAACGTAATTTCATGGGCTTTTTAATGAAACATTATGAAACAATCAGGTGCAGAAAAGTTCAGGTTTCGGGGCTTTTTTCAGATTAAATAAAACCATTGCATCCCTTGTGTGGCGTGGCTTTTAACCTTGTCTATTAAATTGCAAGACTGAACCGTTTTTGCGCTATTAAGTATAGTCATACTAAACCGCTAATAAAACCGCTCTAGCCCCTCTTAAAATCAATCTGACAGCATACTAAAAGCACTAGTAAACCTAATTACTGGTGCTTATTTTTTACTCAAATTCTAACAGCGGATAGACCTTATTCTTAATCTGTTCTTGCTTAAATATTTCAGCAAACTTTTTTAATGCTTCATTTTTCCTATTCGATCCCCAAAATCCACTGTGTTTATACGTATTTACTATGTCTTTTATAGTTACATGGTTAATACAATGTTCTACAATAATCGTTCTATAGGGATGCTGTGGCGTGTCTTCAAGTCTATTGATAGTTAACCATGTTATAGCTAGAACATTCCAATAATAGCCAATACGGCTTTTATCATCTAAATTAATATCGGTGGGTATCTGGCTACCAGACAACAAATATAATTTAGGATAATCATTTTTAAAGAAGTCCCTTACTCCCTTGTTGTGCTTAATCATAATTAATATTCATCCTTGCCTTAATTCAATACCTTTTAGTTATATTTTACTCAAAAAGAAAACCAACGTCCCAAAACGCTGGTTAACATGAACAATGATATTGACTTAATTATACCATGGTTAAATATTTAAGATTAACCCACTTACACGTTAAAAATATTGTTCCTAACTATTTAGGTTAGTGAATTCACTGTATAGCCCTATATATTAATGTTTTTTGCTGTTTCATCTCCAATAATTCTCGGGTCTAAATATTGCTCCTAGACCAATTCACTTTTTATCCATTTTTGCGGTTAAATTTTCAAGATATCACTTCTAATATTGCTCTTTTAATTCATTTTCCAGCAATTTCATTTAATTTAGAAAAACAAAAAAGCGCATTATATCAAGTGTTCACACCACTTAGATACATTAGCGCTTTTTTAATTCGGGTTGGGTGTTCTTTTAGAACTATTGGGTTAGCTGGATTCGAACCAGCGCATGATGGTACCAAAAACCATTGCCTTACCACTTGGCTATAACCCAATACCAGCTGAACTTTTTACTTGTCGTTCAACAATGGAGGAGGGTGGATTCGAACCGCCGAACTCAGAGAGAGCGGTTTTACAGACCGCCGCGTTTAGCCACTTCGCTACTCCTCCGTTAGCTGACTTAATTATAATAACGAAAATCCAAATCAAATGCAAGACTTTTTTGAAACTTTTTTCAAAAAAAAGAAGAAGCCATGACGACCTCTTCTCAAAATTTAAAAATTGATTTATATCTAAACAGTTAATTTTAAGCCTAATGCCTTTTGTGCTACTTGATTTACCAGACTCCATTGCTTGTCATAAGTTGGTGAAAAGAAGAAATCTGCTTCTGCTAAATCTTCCAGTGTCAACTTATTTCTAATAGCTAAGCTCAAAACATTGGCTTGGCCACTAATGTCATATGATGAAAGTACGCTACCGCCTAAGATTTGGTGGCTGTCTTCATTATAAACAACAGCAATATAGCAAGTAGGATTATCTTTTTCAGGAATATAGTCTGGACGAAGATAACTCTTTAAGACTGTTTCTTTTGCATTAATTCCTGCTCGCTTGGCATTCTTTTCACTGAGTCCTGTTGTTACTGCATGTAAATCAAAGGCTTCAAGCAATTGTGCACCAACTAAGCCCTTAAAGACACGTTCTGGCTTGTCTTCAAATAAGTGCTCAACAACATATTGAGCCTCATGCCGTGCAGCAATGGCAGATGGCATCGGTACTCTTCTGTTAGCTGGAATGCTAAATGGGAAGATTGCATCCCCAATTGCATAGACATCCTTTACATTGGTTCTAAAGTAATTGTCTACCTTAATGTAGCCATTGTCATAAAGATCGATCGTGTTTTTCAACCAATCAGTATTTGGCTTAATACCAACTGTAATAATGACACAATCAGCAGTAATATCACCCTTATCAGTCTGAACTGCATTGACCTTTCCATTGCCAACAAAGCCAGTAACTTTAGTGTTCATAGCCAGGTTAACACCATGATCAGTCAATTCTTTTTCAAATAAGCTAGTATAAGTATCATTCAAATAATTTTCTAGTGGTTTTTGCCCACCGTCAATTAAAGTAACATTCTTGCCTGCTTTAGCGAAAACCTCGGCAGCTGCAATTCCGTTACCAGCACCAATAACTGCAACATTTTTAATAGCTTCATCTTGAGCAGCTGCATTGATCTCTGTAGCGCAATCATAGCCTCTCATCAACATAATATTTTTCAGGTCTGCTCCAGGAAGAGGCAAACTTGCGGGGTTAACACCTGAAGAAATAATTAGCTTATCATAACTAACTTCTTTGGTTGTACCATCTTTTACGTTTTTGACAGTAACCGTCTTTTTAGCTGGATCAAGAGCTGTTACTGCTGTGTTATTAACAACTTTACCACCCCGTTCAGCTAGATCTTCAGGAGTAAAGTTTCTAACGTTGTCTTGGCCTGTAGTTTTTCCTTCAAGGAATAGCTTCATTCCGCAAGACATAAAGGAAACGAAGTCGCCTGCTTCATAAATCGTAACGTCTACATCATCATAACGATCTAAAATTTCATAAGCTGCCTCTTGGCCGCCGTGGGATGCACCTACAATAATGATTTTCTTTTTTGACATAGCCTGACCTCCTAATAATGCAGCAATAATTGTCGTTTTTAAGTAATAGCAGTTATTGTAACTGGTTACATTATTTATCTTTTAATAAGATATTTCAATTAATTTGCTTTTGATTAGTGCGAAGCAGCAATATATTTTTTATATAAAAAAGAGCACTACTGATAGTAGTACTCTAGAGGGAAATTTTCCAAAATTATCTTAGTTTAGCTAATTCTGCTGATAGATTTCGTTCACTAATTTAGTGATTTCATTACGATTAAGAACTTCATCATACATATCCATTGTTTCCTGGATTGTATTTTCTAAATTAGTACCATGATTTTTGGCATAGCCAATAAACTTTTTTGCATCTACTATTTTAGCTTCTTTAATCGCTTTTTCTGCAGCTCTTTTAGCAACTTCATTCATCTCATATTCTAGCTTATTCATGTCTTCGACCCATTTTCCGCTATTCACGTAGTAGTCGATATCCTTCTGCAGGCTGATATCCCTGCGTAGTACATCATCCGTTTTTCTAGATCATTTTTACGTGTTGTTTGCATCTCAATATCATACACTCGACTTTGATCATCTTGTGCCCAGATATCTAAACGAATGTTTTTGGATTCTAGTCCAATATTGCCGTCATACTGGGTAATGACATTAACTTTTGTCAATTTTAATTCAGGAAACATCCGACGTAGCAGTTCCAGACAATTCTTTTTATTGCTCATAACATGACCGAATACCAAGTCGTTAGTAATTCGAGGATATCGATTAATTCTTCTCCTCATATTTTACCTCTTTTCTTTTTCTTAAGTAGGAAAATTACCCTCCACTATTTATTACGCAAAAAAGTGCAAATTTTTTTCAGAAATTTAAAAATTTAGACACGAAAAAAGCCGATGCAAATGCATCGACTCTTTCAGTTAAATTATTCTACTTTTTAATAGAAGTTTACAGCCTTGATGTAACGCTTGTTGTTGTTTCTGCAGCCTTCAATTCTGTAGTACTTCTTACCGTTCTTAAATCTCATTTGACCACCGTAAGTAGTTACAGTTTGACCTCTGTACATCTTACCAGTACCTGGAGTACGACGGTATGATGACCAATAAATGTAGGCATTGTGCTTCAAAGTACGTTGGTTACCAGTAATGTTGGTTACACGAACGTATTCGTCCTTGTTAGCCACCTTGTAGTAAGTCTTACCGTTGATAGTTACAACAGTTGGAACGATTTCAATGTCGTTGTAAGCGTAGTACATGTGACCTAAGTAGTTACCGTTCTTGTCATAAGCTCTTGAATCAACCATTACTGGCAAAGTCTTGGTGTTAGTGTCACCAGCTGGCTTAACAAGTGATGAAGTCTTAACCCAAATGTTGCTTGAGTTAGCATCTGACTTAGACTTAGTTGAAACTTGTGAGTATGATACATTGTTAAGGGTTCTAGTTTGATCAGCAACGTAAACAGTGTCACCATCTTTGAAAGTAGTTGAAGCTGGTCTTACATTAATGCCATAAATGTGGTAAGTTGCGATTGAGCTTGCGCCATTAGCATATAGAGCTTGTTTGTGGCTTGAAGTAATTAAAACAGTGTATGTTGCAGTAGTCTTCTTACCAGTTAAACCAGTAGCAGTTAAAGTTACATTATAGTAACGTCCTGCTTCTGAAGTATTAACAGGATTTGAAGTTGCTTCTAGTGAAGCAGCTGTATTATTATTGCTGTTTTGTACAGCTGAAATAATAACTGGCTCACCATTACTATTTACAAAATTAGTTGGATTAAATTGTGAACCAACAGCTACTTGGAATATTTGACCATTAACACTCCCCTTGCTTTGACCATTCAATGACCAATTGATCACTGGATTTTGAGTAGTATCTGTAGTTGAACTTGAACCTGAAACTACAACTGGGATTTGAACAGTAGCTGTTTGCGTAGAAGTAGAACCTGTACCAGTTAAAGTAAGATTGAAATCACTAGTTGGTACCGCAGTAATATTCTTGTTATCTTTATCAAGAGTTACACCTGCATTCTTAAGAATAGCAGCAACTTCACTATCTTTAAGGTTAACTTTTTCTCCACTGGCATTATTCGTACTAAAGAAAACTAATCCTAAATCATTAATTGCCTTAGTAACACTAGCTACAGTATCTTTAGCCTTAATAGAAATAGTAGTTGGTACAACATTAGCTGTTTTATCGGTAGTACTTGCAGCATCAATTACTTGATTGCCATATGTAAAGTATGATCTATCTGTTGGCTTTGCTGTTGTTGCTGTAGTAGTACTTGTAGTACCAGTAGTGTTAGTTACTGTACCTAAACTAATAGCAGCGTTAACTGGAACAGCTGAAGCTGCTACAGGAGCAACTGCCAACAAAGCGGCAGCAGCCATACTTACAATTCTTGTATTCTTTCTCATAATTATGTGGCCTTTCCTTTCTGAAACAGAAATTCATCCTAAGCAGTAAGTTATATCTTCTTCTGCTTGTGAAATAATTATAGCATGTTACGAACCCGATTACTAAAAACAGGATCGACTCGTGTGTGTGATTTTAAGAATACCTCCTAAAATCACCAGTAATACCCTACCCTTTATTTGTTAAACTGTAGTTACCGGACTTTTACAATTAAGATTCAAAACATTACATTTTTGTGAAGTTTTAAACAAGTTATTGATTTATGACAGAACTTATGTGTGTTAAGAAAAGGTAATTTTAACACTTGTTCGCTAAAAAAATTAAAGCTCTTAGATTTTTTGATTAGAAATAATTGCTTCATGTTCTTTAATATGCTCAACTCGCCCTGCATCCCCCGCAATAAGTAACAAATATAATGCCTCAATCATTGTCATACTTGCCACGCGTGAGAAATAATACTGCGATTGCATCACCGTCTGCCGCACTGCTGTCTTTAAATGCACATCAGCTAATAGCGCAATCGGTGAATCATCGCGATTGGTGATCGCAATCACCGGCATCCCTTTTTGTTTGGCTACCTTAATTTGCTTAATGATTCCCGCTGCTTCACCTGAATTCGAAATCACCAACAAGCAATCCTTTTTACTCAGGTTCATTGTCTGTGCAATCGCCGTTTCAATCGTACCGCCCGAATCAATCGCTAACAAGCCAATCTGATTAAATTTATACACTGCATCAGCAGCCACTGGATAAGTATCACCTTCTGCACTAACCTGCACAATTCTGCTTTCAGTCAAAAGCCGCAATACCCGATCTAATTTGGCTTCAGTCACATTCTCCAAAGTCGCCTTAATCTCTGCGACTTTATTTTTTTCAATTAATTCCAAGTTAGCACTAGCATCATCACGTGACATATTTTGAAGTGAAACACTTTCAGTCGCATTCTGGGCTAATTGAATTTTCAAATCGTGAAACCCCGTTAAATTCAAATTATGACAAAAGCGCGTCACCGAAGCATCACTCACCTCAGCTTCAGTTGCTAATTTTGAAATTGTATAATTTACCACCTGTTCGGGCTGTTTTAAGATCACTTGAGCAATCTTTTGATCATTGGCTGACATTGTCGCTAATTTACTATAGATTGTATCGATAATTTTAGTCATTATTCTCACCTTTTCTGTGCCAAAATTATATCATCAATGTAATTAATTTTCACAATTTTATTTTTAAAGAAAATAAATTTATATTTTGATTGACGAAAATCATTTACCAAGGTAGTATGTATTTGTAAATAATTTTCACAGGAGAAAATAAAATGAAAATTAATTCGATAAGTGACCTCGCTTTAAGTAAAATCAAGTCGAAAATGACTATTTCTCTTGGTGGCGGAAGCACTGTATTTAAACTAGCTCAAGCTATTGCGCAGCATAACTTGAACATCACATTATATTCTCCATCCGAACTTACTTGCTTTAAGTGCAAAGAACTCGGATTAGAACTCCTTCCTTCTACTGCCGCAACCAAGATCGATATAGCCTTCGACGGCTGCGACAGTATCGATAAGAATTTTAACGTTTTAAAAAGTTTAGGTGGAATTCATCTTTTTGAAAAGCAAGCAGCCCAAATTGCCAAGCAGTTTATCCTCCTCTTGCCTAGTGAAAGGATACAACCTGTTTTGAATCCGAAGATTCCGCTTTGTCTTGAAGTGTCACCACCATGTGTTAATCAAGTGCAGAAGTATTTAAGCAATTTGCATTTGACTAGCAAGATTCGCCAAGATAAATCAGTAGCAATTTTCACTCGTACGCCTTTGGGCAACTACTTAATTGATGTATTTAACGAAGATTGGCACAATATTTCTGAACTTAATCACCAAATTTGTTTACAAAATGGCGTAGTCAGCTCTTCGCTATTTGAAGACTTAGCTACTTCATTAATTACTGAAAAAGATGGAAAAATTATTGAACTCAAGAGAGGTAATAATCATGAAAAAATTTAATTGGGGAATTATTGGTACTGGCTGGATTGCACATGATATGGCTGATGCTTTGAACAAAGTCAACGGCGAAATTTATGCTGCCGCAAATCCAAATGAAGAAGCACTCCGTGCCTTTGTCCAAGAAAAACATGTACAGCATGCTTTCACTAATCCTGATGAAATGATTAAGGATCCTAGCATTGATATCATCTATATTGCTACCCCACACACTTTCCACTACGACTACATCAAAAAGGCCCTCAATGCTGGCAAGCACGTCTTTTGCGAAAAGGCAATTACTGTCAATGCGCGGCAATTTGATGAAGTGGCTCAATTAGCCAAAGAGAAACAACTAATCTTAATGGAAGGCTTTACCCTTTATCACATGCCAATCTACCAAAAGATGCAAGATATGATTAAGACCGGCAAATTTGGCGATATTAAAATGATCCAAATTAATTTTGGTTCACTGAAGGACTATGACCCGCAAAATCGTTTCTTTAATAAAGATCTCGCTGGTGGTGCATTGCTGGATATCGGCGGCTACGCAACTGCTTTTGCCATTAGTTTCATGGATGAATATCCTGAAAGTATCAATACCACGGTAAAATTCTTTGAAACTGGTGTTGACGAAGAAAGCGGCATTATTTTAAAAAATTCGAAAGGCCAAATGGCAGTGATGTCATTATCGATGCGGGCCAAGCAACCTAAGCGCGGACTGGTTTCGGGCACCAAAGGTTATTTCGAAATCAATCAATATCCTCGCGGCACTGAAGCTGATATTACTTACACCCATAGTGCTCATGAGGAAAGCTATGATAAGGTTACTGCCGGGGATGCTGATCAGGCGCTTGAATATGAAGTCACTGATTTTCAAAAGTATATTGAACAAGGCCATGACGAAGGCGAATTGGAAAAATCGCGGATGATCGCTCACATTTTAACCAGCATTAGAACTGCCTGGGGCATGACTTATCCATTTGATAACGAGGAATAATTAGTTGGATTTCAAAAGGGATCGATACATAACATCGGTCCCTTTTATTTGCACTTATTGCTTATTTTCTGCGACATATTTTTCTAGTCGTTTCAAGCCTTCTTTGATCTGATCCATCGACGTTGCGTAAGACAAACGAATATATCCTGCTCCACCTTTAGCAAAAAATGAGCCCGCAATTACAGCAACATGCCCCTTTTCAGCCAGGTCATAAATAAACTTGGTATCATCTTGTTCCAAGCCTGCTGGAATTTTGGCAAAAATGTAGAAGGCACCTTTAGGCTTAACGCATTCAAAGCCTAACTTGGTTAATCCTTCATAAAGCACATCACGCCGCTTTTGGAATTCTTTCTTCATCGGCTGTGCATCGTTCATTCCATTGCCTAGTGCTTCTTCAGCTGCATCCTGCATTGGCGTTGGTTCCGTCGTTGTGATTGCTTGGTGAATCTTAGCCAGTTGATCCAAAATCGGCTTAGGCGCAGCTACCACACCGATTCTATAGCCAGTCATTGCCCAAGCTTTTGACACGCCATTCATTAAAACAACTTGATCATGTAAAGTCTTTTCCATCGAAGCATGTGGCTGATCATAATTAAGCTCACTATAAATTTCATCACAAAGAACAAAAACCGGCTTATCTCGAACAACATCTGCTAAGGCATCAAGTTCATCTTGTGAATACATCACACCTGTTGGATTGGTAGGATAATTCATGACAAGCGCCTTAACGCGATCACCATACTTGTCCAATGCTGCCTGCAATTTTTGCGGCGTTAATTTGAAATCATCAGCTGAAGTATCAAGCTGTACCACTTCAGCTCCCATCGATTGTGCATCCCCAATGTACAGTGGGAAAATCGGCGTTGGTACTAAAACTACATCGCCCGGATTAATGACTGCAGTTAAAAAATCATATATAGATTCCGTAACCCCGTTCGTAATCAAAATTTCATCAGCAGCATATTTTTGATCATATTTTTCCGCTAAAAACTTTGCTGCAGCTTGACGCAATCCCGGTGTACCATTAGACGGTGCATAGTGGGAATGATTGTTAGCGATGCTTTCTTGGGCAGCTTTTTTAATATGCTCAGGCGTATTAAAATCTGGCTCACCCACCGTAAACTTGACAATATTTGGTATCTTACTGGTATAAGCAGCAAAAGCTAAAATCTGGCCTGGCTTTTGTTCAACTAATCCCTTTTTCATATGCTTTGTTAAGTCAACCATACTAGTCACCTCATAATGTAAATAAGAGCAAAATCAAAGTTAGCTTAAATATAAGCACTTATTCGTTTCTTGTCAAAGCATTTTCAATTTTAAATACAAAAAAGATCAAGCTCACCGCTTGATCTCACCTATTGGGTTAGCTGGATTCGAACCAGCGCATGATGGTACCAAAAACCATTGCCTTACCACTTGGCTATAACCCAATCTTCAAACCTTTTACTTGATTGGTTCTATTTGAATGACCTCTCGATCACCCAACAGATATTAGTATAGGGGAATGAAGAAAAAATAGCAAGAAAAAATTCAAAAAAGTTTTGTTTTTTTTAAAATACCTACATTTGCTCGAAGGATACTGAATCTTTCTTTTATGAATTATAAAATTAATTTGTTTTTTTACATTATAATCGTAAACATTATTATTACGATTATAATAATCATGCCCATTATGTTTACGATTATAACTTTTGTGACTTCTTAACCTTATTCATTAATTCAAAGTCGTTGGTAAAAATTCCAGCTACACCAAGTTTAAAGTACCTTTTTGCTATGCTTACTTTATCTACTGTCCAAATTCTTTGCGTAACTTTGCTAGGTAAATACCAATGCGGATGGATCGCTGCAAAATGATTCTTAGCCGCAAACTGTTCAGGAAACGGCACCGGCCATTTGGTTAAAAAGCAATATTGTTGGTGGGTATCAATTCGCTGGCAATTTTTTAAGGTTTGATAATTGAAGGAAGAGAAAATAATGGGATGCACAAAATGGTATTCTTGTGCTAACGCTAAAACGATGGCTTCAATCCCCTCATCATGAATCTTGTTAGTCTTAAATTCCAAGTTAACATACAAATCCTGTCCCTGAAGAATTTCAAATAATTCACTTAACATCGGTACCGGTTCACCGTTAGCTAAACGAAATCGCCTGATTTCACTTAAGGTATAGTCCTTAATGTAACCCGTGCCATTAGTTGTGCGGTCAATTTTTTCATCATGCATTACTACTGGCACCTTGTCTTTAGTTAAATGCACATCAAATTCCACGCCTTCTGCGCCATGCTCTACCGCATATTTAAATCCTTGCAAAGAATTCTCCGCAAATTTCACCGGCAGTCCTCTATGAGCAAATACAATTGTCTGACCCATTTTTCACCTATAAAAAAATACCGCTCTCGCGGCATCCCTTCTATAACTTAATCTAATACGATTGCACCTTGAGTTGCTAAAGTATCACGTACAAGATCCTTAACATCTCTTCTAGCCACCATTCCATCAGTATTTTCAATGTATTCAACATATTGTGGTGACTTGATATGAGCGTCATAAGCCTTGTCATCAAAGTAAACTTCAACGAAGTACCATTCGTTTTCGTTCTTCTTATTGACTCCAGACATCATAATTTCCATGCCTGGTTCAGCAGCCATGCTGGTGGTCATTTCTTTCTTAACTTCATGTGCAAACTTTTCTGCGTCTTCAGGCTTAACTTCAACCTTAACCAAGCGCATAACAAAGTTGTCGGCATGGTCATTCAAAGCATCATGAGCCTTGGTAGTAATTACCTCAGGCTTCAATTCAATAATTTCCTTGTCAGTGGAAATCTTGTTAATAGTTTCCGCAAAATTGTCGGCATGATCTGCTGCAATGTGCAAATCTTCTGCCAAGCTATTCCGGAACAATTCGATTTCGTAATTGTCTTCACCATGAGCATCGTCATGTGCGCTTCCAATTAACAAAGTTCCTTCTTCAGATGGAATTGAGTTGTGCATGTTATTTTCAACTTCACGGATATATTCACCGCGATCGTTTTCCTTGATATTTAATTTAGTAATTCTAAAAATTGGTGTTTCATCCATTTTTCTTGCCTCGTACTATAATCTTTCCACACCTATCATTATAAACTAATGCAGAAAAATAAAAGCCCCTATTCACCAGTTATTTGATCAATTTTGGCACCTTTGGCTGGCCATTCAGTGCGAACGTATTCCAAAGCATTTCCTTCATTGCTAGTTAACTGCACAAATGAGCAATTGGGCAAACCCAGAAATTCACGGTGATTAGCTTTTTCATTAATATACTGCGACAAACTATCGCCATGACCGACAACCAAAATATTATCGCCATCCTGCGCATCCCGCATGATCAAGTTAATCCCGCGCTCCATTCGCTCAACTACCTCATGATTATCTTCCACGCGAAATTTGCCCAAACGATGCAGCGGCCAAAGTAGCACATTGCGTGCCTCAAAAGCGCCATAGCTTTTCTCTTTTAATTCCTTTAATCTAACATACTCCATCTCAGGCCCAGCAATAATCTCTAAAGTATCACTTGCCCTTTCTTGGGGTGAGCAATATGCTCTAGCAAAATTAATTCCCTGATCTTGAAAATAATCCCGCACGGCTTCCGCCTGCTTAATGCCTAATGGTGTTAGCGCTGAATCACAGCTTCCCTGCATGCGGTGTCCTTTATTAAACCAAGTTTGACCATGTCTGACTAAATATAAATTAATTGCCATTTCGTCTTACTTTAAACCCTCTGCTGGCCACACGTATGAATCAAAATGGATCTTTTTACCATCAACTGTTAGCTTCACGATTGAAGCATTGCCAAAACCGCCAAAGTTCTTATTCTCGGTAGCATCGCGCACAAACTTAGCTAAAATATCACCATGTCCTACAACTAAAGCAGTTTGACCATCCTCTAAGCCGCTTAAAATCTCGACTACCGCACGGTGCATTCTAGCAACAACGTCTTCGTCTTTTTCCATAGTTGGGTCTACGTTAGTATTATTATAATTCCAAGGCAATAAGAACTCATCACGACCTTCAAAAATGCCATAACATTTTTCTCGCAGGTCTTTTAAACGCGTATAAGGCATTTGATGATCAGTAATAATTTCCAAAGTATCGCAAGCACGCTCTTGGGTTGATGAAAAAGCTTTGTCAAAATGAATACCCTGCTTTTTAAAATAATCGCGGGCCATTTCAACCTGGCGGATGCCTCTTTCATTCAATGGTGAATCACAACGTCCCTGAACTTTATGGTAATAGTTAAAATAAGTTTGTCCATGGCGGACTAAATATAAAGTTTTTGTCATATTTTCCTCGCTAAATCGTTTTTCCTTTATCTTATCAAAAAAGCACGCGTCGTGCGTGCTTTCATATTTTTTTCGTTAAATTTTGAAGTTCTTATTGTATTCACTCGAATTTACAACAAAACTTGGCACACTAATGAAGTGCATTGAGTAAATATTGCCAGTCTTGGAAATGCTAAAGCCATAATAATTGTAGTCCCCATCATGACGTGAGCCCTGTGTATTAAATAAATCACCGGCATGCTCCCATTCGCGGTAAAGGCTCTTATCATTACGCTGATTTTCCCCAGCTCCTGCAAAGCCAAAGATCATTTGCTTCAAGCCAAAGTAAATATTCCGCTTCATTTCAGCCATAGACATAATCTTCTTATTAGTAGAAAAACCAGCCATATCTTCGACATAATTATCGTTTAATTCTAAGCCATGTTTTTTGCAAGCCCGTACAATTCCGGCAACATAGTGATCGCCATCTTTGATACTCTTGCCATTTTGCTCGTATTCTTGCGCAATTGAATTAGCTAAGGACTCTACTCCAGAACTATAAACCCACGGCTTCAAACCTAATTGACTACGAGCACTATTAATTAGGCGCAAAGAGAATTCTGCCAGTTCTTTTTGCTCACTAGCGGAAAGATCAGCAGGATTAATCATCTTTTGATCGGCTTTGCTTTCACCTGAGCTAACACGTGAAAAGTTGTTTTGCTCCATTCCTTTCATGCAAGCCTGAATAAAACTAGCACTTGGCTTCCCCTTATATGCTTGCAATAAACTAGCTTTCGTATAGCCGCTCGGCATCTTCATTGTAGCTGTTACATAATTCTGCGTTGCAGCAGTCTTTTTAACGAGTTTGGCATTTTTAGCTAATAACCATTGAGAGTTATTTCCAATCTTATAAGCCAAATATTTTTTCTTGCCCAGCTTTAAATACTTTTTAGCAGAATAAGAATACTCTCTTTTAGCTACAGCATAATACTTAGACTTCTTGCCCTTATTTGTATAAAGTCTAACTTTCTTAGTTCCTTTAACCTGAACTTTTCCCTTAACTGCTGCTTGAACCGTTTGTGGTGTCGTTTCGTGTATTACACTAGCCGTCCCCATCAGGCAAACACTAGTCAACAAAGTCACAATTAATTTTTGCTTCATAGCTGTTCCACTTTCTGTATGTTTTGATTATTAATATTTGTTATTTAAATTATATCGTATCTATTTAATTAAAAAAATCAAAAAGAGACACACTATCATTTTGACAGCATGCCTCCTTTAAGTTAGTTTGATCTTATTTAGTTTTGAAAAGAGGTTTATTTTTAGTACCAGCCGTTTGCTTGCCAGAATGCCTTAGCAGCAGTCCATGAGCCATAACGACCTTTGACATAGTTATCAGCTACTCGCTCTTGGTTAGCTGCTGAATAGTCACCATTCAAGTATGAAGCTGAAAGTTGGTATTTACCAACGTATTGACCATTTGAAGCACCGTATGAGCCACCAGATTCTCTACCGGCAATCCATTCCTTAGCACTAGCTTCTGAACCACTTACAGTTGAAGTAGTAGTTTGAGTGTTGGTGTTATTTGCTACAGTAGTAGTTGCTGCAGAATTAGTATTTTCAGTTTGAGTTTGGTGTTGTACTGGAGCTTGGGTCACAGCAGCTTGAGTGTGGTAGCCGCGAGTTACATACTTAGCACGAACCCATTGGTTCTTGCCTAAGTCATACCACTTGTGACCTTTGGCATCGTAAGCAGTCTTAATTACTTTCCATGAGGTGTTGCTTGCCAAAGTTTGGCCAGTAGCCTCTGGCTTCTTGTAGCTGTTGTAAACAGTGATTGCGTTGTCTGAAACGTTCTTAACTGTTACAACATCTGTATCGTTTTCTACAATAGCAGCTTGAGCAGTATTAGTGTTGTTATTAGCTGCTACTAAACCTGTAACTGATAAAGCAGTTACTGCAATTGACTTAACTAAGATAGATTTAATTTTCAAAAAAATTCTCTCCTTAAAATTTTAAAAGTCATAAGTAACGAATTTTCACCTTATTCGTCCGTCCCATTCAATTGACACAGCATATACTACCTTGCTTAAATTGCAGAACTATAACAGGAATATCACCTGCAGATTAAGAAACTATTGCAAAGTATGACAAAATTGTAACAATTGTAATATTTATGTAAATTTATTCAGATGATACAAAACCGCATCAGATCGCCATTTAACGCGATTTTTAATTTTTATTTGCTATGTGCAAAAGCTTGTTCGCATTTAATATATTGAAACACTTTTGCAAAACGAAAAAAGAAAGAGTTTCCTCTTTCTTTTTTAATTCTCACAAATTTTTTATTAATTTATTCCATTATTCTGCCTTATCCTCTTCTATAAGTTGACGTTTATTAAGTGCCGCAATAAATGGCAGGTAAATCAAAATGTCTAAGATAATATTGATTACTTGCAAAATTGAGCCCGCAATACTGCCTGTTGCCAAAAAACCTGAAATAATTGGCGGCATTGTCCAAGGAATTACAGTCCCATTACATAATGGAACTAAGCCTAGGTTCATTGCAAAATAAGTGGTAATCGCATTTACCATTGGCGCAATCATAAATGGAATAATTAACAACAAGTTCATTACAACTGGCAGACCAAACATAGTTGGTTCATTAATATTGAACAAGCCAGGTACGATGGTCAGTGGTGCTAAAACTTTATTTTGTTTACTTGCGCGCTTGCGCCATACTAAATATCCAATGCAGAGCACTAACCCAATAGTGGCACCTCCACCACCCATGTAAACAAAGTTATCGATGAATGGTTGCGTAACGATATGACCACCATGAGCTAAATCTAAGTTACCTGCTTGATTCAATACACGGTTAGCATCGGTTTGCATCAACCAGATTGGTTGCATAGCAGTATTAACTACGTTACCACCATGAATACCAACGAACCAGAACAAGCTCAATAAAATAATTGAAACTAATGTACCAATTAAGGTATCGCCTAATGCACCTAGTGGCTTAGCCAAAATATTCATGATTACATCGTGAATATTGCCCCATCCAGTCCAAGCAAAAAGCCAGTAAACACAGCCAGCAATAGCAATTACAGCGGCACCTGGAATTAAAGCTGAAAAGCTCTTAGCTACAGCAGGTGGCACAGTAGCTGGCATTTTAATTTGGATATTATGATTAATAAACCATTGGAAAATCCATGCACTTAGGAGACCAAAGATAATAGCTACAAATAATCCTCTACTACCTAAGTAAGTGTAAGGGAAGCCTTCAACTGGAACTTTATCTCCACTCATAATACTTGGCGTCAAAATGAAGAATACAGATGCAGAAACAATTACGGCAGAAACACCATCTGTCTTATATTGATTAGCATAACTCCAAGCAATTCCAAAAGCTGCAATTAAGCCCATGATCCCAAAGGAGCCATTAGTAATCTTGGCTAAAATCTGTGCCAGGCTTATACCATGAACAGCCGTTTTTGATAGCCAATCAGACCAACCGGCAACTGGAAATGAATTAATGATCATGAATAATGATCCTACAATAATTAACGGCATAGCCATGGCGATACCGTCACGAACAGCAATTAAAGGTTTAAAACTGCCTATTTTAGCGGCTACAGGCATAATGTGTTTGTTAACAAACGCATTCAAACCTCCGCTCGATTTACTATTAGCCATAATAATTCCCTGCTATGAAAAATATATGCAAATGTATTCCTTGATTTAGATTTGAATACATTTTGGACTTTCGTGCATTTTATTCTTCTTACCAACGTCTTCATCGGTTTTCCGATATTCCAACTTGGGAGTAATCGCATTGACCAACTCTTTTGGCTTCTTTATCGGACGTAGCCTCGCCCATAATCTTTATTTATAATGCTCTATTTAATTCGGGATGTTTTATCAAAATTGTTAAGTTGAGCATGGCGTTTTCGTCACGATCAACTTTTTTGTTATAGTTTGAACATGCTGGATTATAACAAATAAATTCGTTATGCTTAGTGCCGTGCTTTTTATTGCCATAAAGGGTGACCTTTTCATCGCCTTTTTTGACTAATCCGCAAACTGCACACCTTTGAGTTGAAGGATACAGTTTATTGGCTACGATTAGTTTCTTGCCATACCATTCACATTTATAAGATAAAACCTGCCTAAACTTGCCAAACATTGATCTGTGCATTCCTTTTGAGGCAACATGGCTCATCATCATCTTTTTGACATCTAAGTCTTCAATGACAATCGAATCATAATTATCAACCAGCATAGTGGTAAATTTTTGCATTAAGTCATTTTGGATATTTGAAGCACGCTGATAAGCCGCTTGAAGCTTGGTTTTCGTCTTCAAGTACTTTTTGCTTTGCATTGCCTGTTCTTTTCCATTGACTTCACGTTTTCTAGCTAACAGTCTTTGATAATGCTTTATTTTTTCATAAGTTTGCTCAAGTTTTTTAGGCAGGATGCTTTTATTTCCGCCAAGATAGTTGAAATGACCCACATTAAGATCAACTCCTGTTGCCTTTCCGGTATCAGCTTTCCTATCTATTTTTTGCTTTGGAATCTTATATGGGATAGACACAAAATAACGTCCATTTTCACGATAAAAGCTCATGACTCCAGTAGGATAATTCATTGGCTTTTCTGACAGAATAAGCGGCTCCCAATCTTTCTTTAAGCCTTGTGGCTTTTCCAAGAACAGCCGGCCATCAATCAGCTTGGCCTGATCGCTCTTAAAGCCTTGTCTGGGGGCACGTTTAGATTTAAAGTGAGGCTTGCCCCAATCAGGCTGAGCTTTATCGAAAAAGCTCTTCCAAGCTTTGCCCAAGTCTTGTACTGTTAGTTGAAGCAAGTGAGCAGAATAGGCAAACTGCCAATCTTCTTTTTCTTCAACCAGCCTGTCACGAACTAAGCGCCAATTAGGACTAGGATTTAAATGAACATCTTTTTGGATGATCTTTAGCTTGTTGCTTCTCTTATTCTTTTTAGGAGTGAAAGTAGTATAGCAGATCTTGTCATAGATTTGATGCGCTGAATACAAATCATTCCATAAAGCCAAAGCTTGATTCCAACAATATCTGCGGTAGTCGCAATTGCGGTCTAAGATATTTTTCATTGCTTTGCTTGCAAACACCTCATAGCTGCGGGTTTTAATATAATAATTAGACATAATTTCACCGCCTTTCTCTTTATTCATAGACCTATTTATTCTTTAAAGCAGGGTCGTCCTGTATTTTTTTCTTGTATCTTCTTAAGCCGTACAAGCGACAAGAAAAGACATGGATAATACTGATTAAATCGTCAACCATTTCTTTATCTGGCGAGGTATCTTCGTTGTTAAGCACAATTATCTTGCAATTATGCCAAGAGCAGAATTCTTGAAAGAACTTAAAGCCAAATCTGATAAACCGATCTTCATAAGTAACGTAGATTTCTTTAATTCTGTTTTGATCCACTTCCTTGATCAGCTTAAGCCATTTAGGACGCTTATAATTTAGACCTGAACCAATATCAGAAATAAATTCATCCGCAATAATACCTTTGGCATTAATAAACTGCCTTAAGAAGGCTATCTGATCCTGCAAATCATCTTTTTGACCATTAGAAGAAACTCTTGCATAGGCTACAGTTTTTCGATGATCAGCTTGGTCACGTCTAATACCTAAATAAGCGTCAAGCTCTGATTGATAGTAGAAACGTCTATTGTTTTCGGTTCTGTGCGCTTTTAGCTTGCCAGCACGATCCCAGCTTTGAAGGGTAAAAGGAGCTTTGCCAACATAAGCAGCAGCTTCTTTTAAATACATAATTCGATTAGAATAGTCAGTCATAAAAAATAATCTCACCGCCTTACGATGAGATTATATCACATATTAGAACACTATAGTAACATTTTATAATATATTTTCCTTGATTTGTTATTTATCTTCAATCTAAAAATAAGCTCGTGTTTCTTTGGTATATACCTATCTAATCAATAATATAATGAAAGCAATTTTATTACCACTATTTTCACAGAAATATTAATCTACCAAGAAAAATATTGCAGTTATGTCTGTAAGTGCTATAGTTTACATGTAATCATAAGAATAAAGTGAGGAAATGAAGTTATGGCTAAATACGAAGTAAAGTTAAGCGAAGAAGATTTACAAATGATCAAAGATTGTCATTCAAAGAACCCTTCAATCATGAAGGCTATGAACGAAGCCAAGAAAGTCGAAGATTAAGCAAATTTTGATCTCTAAATCGAAAAAAGGCGTCCGCAAGGGATGCCTTTTTTATTGGTTTTCAAATCTTGTACCGTGAGGATGCTTCCAGTTATAAACACGGACTATTTTACCCATGCCATCTAGCACTACAACATTTCCATCATTATGTGGATAAATCAATGGATCAGAATGTGAACCACCGTCAGTAAAAATTCTTGCTGGCTCACCTGGGTATTGCACTGTTCTAACGATACAATCATCAATTGATAGCCGCCTCATTTGTCGACCATCATCATATTTTCCTTCTAAAGCAGCTGTTGGCGTATGACCAGTCACAATTGTTTTGCCCGTTTTGTTATGAGCCATCATTTTCAATAAGGAATCGAAATACCAATACTTATCTCGTGCCCAAATACGGTAAAAATCATAGTCAAATTTCAAGCCATACTCTATCTCAGAGTAAGTTTCCGGATCATTATACTGTTCATCTGGCCGCACACCCGCATGAACAAAAATCAAGTGTGGCGTTTCATACATAATAGGACAGCCTTTTAGAAAGCGATAATACTCACTATCACGCAACTCATCAGGCAAAACTGTACTGCCGAACAGACTAACTAGGCTCTTGCCACCACCGTTATAAAACCAAATGCCATCTTGATGTTCCTGCTTCTCCGCAAAATTGAGTAACATTTGCTCATGATTACCCAGTAGTACGATTGCTCCTTCGCTTTTTTGTTCAATTAAATAATCCAATACTTCCTTCACATGCTCGCGGCCATCAACATAGTCACCGCCCGCAACTAATTGTGCTTCTGGAAAATCTGCTGTTGCCTGCTTGATTAAGTCTAAGGTTTCTAAGTTGCCATGAATATCAGAAATGAAGATATAGTTCTCCTTCACTCGATCATCCAACAGCGTTCGATTGATAATTTTTTCATTTCATACTACCCCATGGGCTAAATTAAACTAACATTCTTTTCTTAATTATAGCAGATGTACACTGGTTCTTTTTCTATGCAATCCTAAAATTAACCTCCGGCAAAAAAACAGGCTACAATAGATATGAAAAGAAGTGATTGCAATGTTTAATGAAGAAAATGCAATTGATGCCAAGAACTTACACGTTGATTCTTTCAAATATCAATCAACTGAAGACATGCCATCTGATGCTTATTCTAGCTGGGAAGAAAAACATCCAAACGCCAGGGTATTCAAGCTTGAATTTCGCAACATCGGCGAAAGCAATGAATGGCAGGAAATGATCATTATCTACACTGAATAAATAAAAAGTGGAAGAACTCCAAGCCTAGTGTGTTTCTTCCACCTTTTTACTTATTTTGATTTTCTTTTTCCTTCAATTTGTGCAGAATCCGTTCATTTTCCTTAGTACGTTTTTCAACTGCTGCATCGATGATCGAATCAAACCAATGATTATCAGAATCATCGCTTGTTTGATCCTTCTTTTGAGGACCTTCATTTTTTACACGTTTGTCAGTTTCTTCATTAATAATGGAATCCAGCCAATCAAAATTATCTGGATCATGGCTCTTATCAGTCATTTATTTTTCCTCCATTTTTGATTTAAATTAATTTATTTACTATTCTTTTTGACTATAATTGAGTTAACAAGATGAAACAAGAAAGAAGTGTTCGAAATGAAAATTACATTCACTGACAAGGCGCTTGACTACTTAAAAAGACGCGAAATCTTGAATAAAATTCTAATTTTAATCGCCGACGATGGTGGTGGTAAATATTCTATCAAAGGCGGCGGTTGTGCAATTGGCAGTCACTTTTCCATTATTTATGTAGACAAAGTTGATCCTGATTATCCAATCAAATTTGAAAATAACCAAGGAATCAATATTTACACTTCTAAATACGACACCACAATGATGGGACCAAATTTAGTGGTTGACTACGCCAATGCATCCCTCAACTTAAAGAGTGACGAAGGATTGCTTGATGGCGGCGTTGATATCGGCAATGGCGCCGAGTTAATTAAAGCTCAAAAGAATGTAAAAATGACCGGCGTTGAATGGCGTTGCTAGATTAAGATGATCAGAAAAGACAGTAGTTTGAAATCAACTACTGTCTTTTTTCTATAGAAATTGACCACTATTAGGATCGAATCCAGTACGATCTGTCGCGGTAATCTTTCTAATTACCTTGCATGGATTCCCCGCTGCAATTACATTATCTGGGATGTCATTCACAACTACACTGCCTGCACCAATAATTGAATTACGTCCAATAATTGTATCTGGAGTTACGCTAACCCCGGCACCTAGCCAGACATTGTCACCAATGCCGATCGAATGTGCAACACAGCCACCGGCTTTTCGCTCGGCTGGATCAAATAAATGGTTGCTGGTATACAAGCCAACCTTAGGACCAAATAAAACATTGTTTCCAATATAAACAGGCGCATCATCTAAAATCGTGCAGTCATAGTTGGCATAAAAGTTATCCCCGACATGAATATTTTGTCCGAATTCGCAACGAAAATTAGGATTTACGAAGGGATGCTCACCTGTTGAACCAAAGAGTTCTTTGATTAATATTTCTTTTTTAGCGTGATCATTCTCATTATTAATATTATTGGTCTTCAAGGTAGCAAGGTCTCTCAAGGTGTCAAGGCGAGGATCCGCATCATTATAAGGACGACCAGTTGCCATGTAATTAAATTTTGTTCTAAGCGACATGATTCTTTCCTTTCATTAGTTCTTCTATTTTTATTATAGAAAAGAAAAAGCGCTTTCGCATGTTTGACGCATAATATTTAGCACACTAGCCCTAATCTTATTGCTTATTCTATAATGGTAAAAAAGAAAGGATTAAAGCCATGAAAAACTTCAACAAATTTACCGCTAAATTTGCTCGCCTTTTACAGAATCTACTAGTAGTCGCAATTGGTTTACTCGGGATTATTCTGATCATACTCTTATTCCGCGATCTAATTCCACTTTGCCAATCATTATTTTCAACTAAGATCGAAGAAAGCAACTCCGAGATTATGTCAGAAATTATCGTTTTCTTCCTCTTCTTTGAATTTACTGCAATGATTATTTCAGCCTTGCGTCATCACGGTCACACTAGCATCAATTTTCTATTGGGCTTAGGTGTTACTGCGCTAATTCGCAGTCTGATTACTTCTCATAGTAACATTTGGAGTACGCTTGCCACTTCTGCTTCAATTTTAGTACTAGTAATCGCAATGATTATTTTCAATAAAAATCTGCGTAATATGTAAAAAAACTGTATCACTCTAGGCTAATGTCATTGGAGTGATACAGTTTTTTGTTTTACTAATTAACTTTGCACCATGAACTCATTAAGTTGTTTCTTAGAAAAAACATTGCCATATCTGCATACTACGTTTCCTTTCATTATTGAACGTAATTCATACAACCAAAAAAAGCATCATTTATTAACAATATTGAAAATAAATAATGCTTTTTAGTAATACTCTGATGCTGAATGCCAGAGTCGAACTGGCGACCTTCTCTTTACGAGGGAGATGCTCTACCAACTGAGCTAATTCAGCGACCTCACAACAAATGAATTATACCAAAACAACGCACCGGGTGCAATCACCACAGCATTATTCTTGTTGCAATTCTATTTCCAATCTAAACAAAGGCCTTGTTTATGCAATTCTTCCGGCAATTGATCCCGATCGGTCTCATGATTATCAAGCTTTTTGCCAGTAATCTGCTTGGTAAATGAATCAATCCGGCGATTAGCATCCCGCAAATCATAATAAGTCGTAACCACGTCATCGTAGTCCTTAAGATCCTTCACATCAAAATCCTTCTTATAACTGCCCTCAAAACAGGTAAATTCAAGTGGCAAGCGCGGCTTCAATTGTGGTTCTTGATCTGGCACACCAACTTGCATCCCCAACACTGGAAAAGTCAGTTTTGGCAAATCTAAAGTCTTAAGCATCTCCAAAGGATGATCATTCACCGTACCAAGTGGCACATAGCCTAATCCCATGCTTTCTACCGCATTAGCCACATTCTGAAAAGCAAGCAGTGTATCTTCCATAGCTTGGAAAAAGATATCAGTCGTATGAACACGGCCATCATCTTTGCCAAGTTGTTGACGAATTTGTTGATTACGGTACAAATCAACAATAAAGATAAATAAGTCACCTTCTGCGCCAACATATTTCTGATTGCAAAGCTCTTGGATTTTCTTTTTCTGTTCAGGATCAGTTACATGAAGCAGACTAGCATTTTGCATAAACATGCTCGTTGCAGTATGTTGAAAAACTGTGTATAAAGTTTCCAATTGTTCCTTATTCAGCACTTCATCTTTAAATTTTCTAATTGATCTATGATTGATTTGTGCATCAACTGTTGAATTATGTAGCATTGCGCTCCTCTTTCTACTTACTTCTTTTTAATAAGTAGTGTACAAAATTATGGTCTCCTTTGTAAAGTTACTATTTAAAATTGAGCCTAACAAAAAATTCCCGCCAAATTGAGCAGGAATTTCTTTACTTTTTATCCAATTTAACCATTTGTGCATTAACTAAGGCTGCAGCTTGCTCAGCTTGATTTTTAGCTTGAGCATAAGTCGTCAAATTTTCATCGCCTTCACTCAATACTCGAGCAAAAGCAATTTGTTCTGCCATCAATAAGTTGAACAATGAATCCCATTGCTTATCATCAAACTTAATTTTCTTAGCAGTAATTCTTGGCATTAATTGACGTGTTTTGTTAAATGCTTTCTCCAAAATCTGTTCATCGGCATCAGTCAAATCACGCACATTATAAGCTTGATGAACTTGGTGCACCTTGATTAATTCCTTAAGCAAATCACGTGCCTGGGCATCTTTAGAAACAAATTGATTAATTTTTAAAGCCATTTTTATTCTCTTTTCTAATCAGTTTTTTTCTATTATAACAGAATTCTACTTATTCTCTTGATAGTCCTCTGCCATTGCTTTAACACACCGTCTCATTTCTTGAATATCCAAAACGCTCTGCGCAAATTCTTTTCTAAGTAATTCATCTGGCAAATATTGATCATACTTATCAATTCCAGGAACTTCCTTAGGATAAACCAGGTCTAAGGGATCAAAGTCTTTTTGTGCTTCTTCATTAATGATCCGCCAGAAGTCATCCTCATCGGCATCCATTGCAAAGTACATGAAATATGGACGGGAAGAATTAAAGCCACGAATATTTAGTTTTTCACCGCATTTAATTCTAATTAACCGTTCCAATGCTAAAAATGCGTAAGTCCCTGTCCAAGGAAAAAGACACCACATATTGCCACCTAATTTGATCAGATTCTTCTTTGGCAACTCAGCCAAGGCGGCAGTGTCACGTGCTTGGGTTAATCTTGCTTGAGCATTCTGCATTAAATACGGATACATCCCCTTTTCAGTCAGCACCTTTTTCATTCTTTGCAAAATTTTCGGCTGAATATCCCCCGGCACGTCCCCAAAGAAAGCAGGAATTCTTCCCTTCACCTCATGGCAATATACTTGATGGCGCTTGCGATCAACATCTTCAACTACCCAAACGCGACCAGCAATTGCAATCTTATCTCCAACTGGAGGTGGCTTCACGATTGTTCCTAATTCCTCACTGCCGGCATGTACACTGAATTCCTCATTTTCCTGAAAAACAGCGTAAAATTTAAAGTTATTCACAACTTTTTCACCGGCAAGACCAACAATTAAGCCATGATTTTCAGTCCATTCAATGTGACCAGTTTTAAGCAGATGCTTTAATAAGACGCGATAGTCTTCTTGCGAAACATTATGAAAATACGATAGAGTTAATACCCTTGAAGCTAATTCTGCTGGTGTCATTTCCCCGCCTGATGCCAGCGTACTCATAGTTTGATGATAGAGTAAACTATAGGGAAGTCGGTTAGGTGCAGGCGGTTCAACCCATTTTTCTTCTGCATAAAGCTGCACTAAGGCAATCCCTTGCAACAGTGGCCATGGAATCAATTCCGGTAACATTGCCCGCGATTCAGGATGCTCTTCACGCATAACAAAGTGCATTTCCGGGGGATTGCCACGGCGACCTGTGCGTCCCATTCTTTGTAAAAAACCGGATACGGTAAACGGAGCATCAATTTGAAAGGCTGCTTCTAGTTGTCCAATATCGATTCCGAGCTCTAACGTAGCAGTAGCACAAGTTGTCATATAGACATCTTCATCTTTCATCGCCGCTTCTGCCGTTTCACGCAATGCAGGTGACAAATTGCCATGATGAATCATAAAACGATCGGGTTCATGATTATATGCACAATAAGCCCGCAACTCCTGACAAACTGCCTCACACTCTTCTCGACTATTGGTAAAAACTAAACATTTTCTGCCACGCGTATGTTCAAAAATATAGCCAATTCCTGGATCTGCCAATTCGGGGGCCCGATCAGTTTTAGGTTCAATCTGGCTTGTATCAAAATCTTTGCTGCTAGCTTGGGGATCTGTCTGATAAAAATGTTCCATCGATAGATGCCAGATTTGAGGTTGATTTTGCACTTTGGGCGCGACAGTTTTCCGATTAGAACCTGCACCTAAAAAAGCACTAGCCTCTTTCAAATTGCCAATCGTTGCAGAAAGTCCGATTCTTCTGGGATTGACTCCAGCTAACTTGCTTAGCCGCTCGATTAAACAGAAAGTCTGTCCACCACGATCACTTCGCAAAAATGAATGTAGTTCATCTACTACAATATATTTCAATCCACCGAATAAATGCGGGATGTCCATATGCTTATTAATCATAAAACTCTCGAGTGATTCTGGGGTAATCTGCAAAATTCCCGAGGGATGTTTGAGCAGCTTTCTCTTCTGCGTTTGAGCCACATCACCGTGCCAGCGCCAAACAGGGATATCCACATCCTGGCACAATTCGATCAACCGATCATATTGATCATTAATCAAAGCTTTTAATGGTGCAATATACAGCACCTTAACAGAATCTTCCGGCTCTTGATAAATATCCGACAAAATTGGGAAAAAGGCCGCTTCTGTTTTTCCTGATGCAGTTGAAGCTGAGAGCAATACATTATCCTCAGTTTCAAAAATTTCCTCAGCTGCAGCCACCTGAATCGGGCGCAAGGTACGCCATCCATGTTCATAAATATAGTCTTGAATAAAAGGCGCGTAATGTGAAAAAACGTCCATAATTAATCCTTAAATTTGAAATTCAGTGTAATCTTTTTCTTGATTATCAGATACTGCTTCAGACTTAGCATATGAAAATTGGTCTGAATTAAGCAAAGTCTGAATATCTGTCTGTGGATTTTGCCAAACAATGTCTAACAATTCAATAAAGTCACGAATAATTTCACGCGGCGTAATATTAGTATCCGCACCAACCCGCGCATATTCAATCTTGATAAATTGCGCTAAATCATCATCAGTAATTGTCCGTTCATAGCCATAAAGTCCCGCATGCATGTCAGCCAATTTTTCCGTTAAAACCAACATCTCTTCTACGGTTAGTGGTTCCAGCTTAATCACTGGCGCATACATATCACGCGCACCTGCTTGAGCAAATTTTCCAGTTGCTAATCTACTACGCAAAGCTTCATATGAATAAACGCCACGGCGACGATCCTCGATTGCTTGCGGTGTACCACACATGATGATTCCCAGGTATTTTGCCTTTCCCTGCAAGGTATCGTTATACATCGTCAAAATCTTTTCATAGTTGTACTGGCGGCTAATTGCATTCGGAATTTTATAGATATTAACCAATTCATCAATCATAATCATTAAACCAGCATAGCCCGCTTGTCTAAAGAAAGTCGCAAATAACTTTAAATATTCATACCAATCACTATCACTAATAATGATATCAACGCCTAATTCCTTTTTAGCCTCAGTCTTATGGCTATATTCTCCTCTGAACCACTTGACTACTTTAGCCTTAGTCTCATCATCACCACTCATATAAGCGTGATAGTACATGTTCAGCAATTTAGCAAAATCAAAACCATGAACTAATTCGTTTAATGAAGAAATGACGCCATAGATTTTCTGGTCAACTGCTTGCTCAAATTTAGGATCATCATTATTTAAGCCTGTTTCTTGCGAAACTTGCATCTGCACTGAATTAATCCAGCGATCTAGAATCAAAGTCAAGGCACCGCCTTCAGGCCTAGTCTTAGTTGATAAGTTCTGAATTAATTCACGGTATGTTGCTAAACCCTGTCCTTTTGATCCTTGCAGCCGACGTTCAGGTGATAAATCACCATCTACAACAACAAAATTTTTATCCATCACATAGTTACGGATCGTTTGAAGTAAAAAGCTTTTTCCTGAGCCATAACGACCCACGATAAAACGAAAGCTTGCTCCGCCTTCTTGAATAACATCCACATCGTGTAATAGGGCCTCAATCTCGGCCTTTCTCCCCACGGTAATATAAGGTAACCCTATTCTTGGCACTACCCCACCCTTTAATGAATTAAGGACAGTTTGCGCAATTCTTTTTGGTACTCTTCTTTTTTGTGGCATGATTTCATCCCTTCAAAAACATATCTTTTAAGTCATCTACATAATCGGTAATTACTTGTGGTTGGTCCTGTTCGTTATTTTCTAAAACCACATCACCGAATTCATCAAATAATTTTTCATTAATATTATCCATCAAAATTGATGCCATTAAGTGGTGCTGCTTCAAATAGGTCTGCCAAGGCTGCTGCATCAACAATGCAGTTAAGAAAAACATTTCATTTTCATCTAAGCCATATTCATTATCAACTTTGACAGTTTCATCTGCTTGTTTTTCTACTTCTTCTTGCGCTTCTGCCTGCTCTAGCTGCTTTTCCTCATCCGTTAACAAACTATCACGCGTCTTCGAAGCATTGGCCCGAATTTGATCCAAATCGGAAAAATCAATCTTAATCTGATCAATCTGCGCCTTTTTTTCTTGAATGTGATATTCAGCAACCCCCGCGTTAATTGCCTTAAGTACAGCTTGATCAATAAATCGCGGCTTAATCGACCGACCTAGTTTAAATTCTGTTCGCGCCACTCTATCTAATTCATGGAGAAAATTATTTAAATTAACCCGCTGACGGCTGATTTGTTGATCACAATGAATTTGCCATTTTCCTTGGTAAAAATGATACTTTCTTACTGCATCAATCTGATGGTCAGCTACTTGTTGTTTTCGCAGATAAAAAACACTGCCTGCAAAGATTGGCTTTTCAATTATATCAGGCTTGCCCACAAACGCACTGTAATATGCAATGCCGTATTTTTTAGCATCCAGCAGCTCCAGCCACACGTAACGCAACAGTTGAACAAATAACTTTTCATTCTTATTAATAACTTTAGATGAATTCCAATAAGTCGTTTTCTTTGCAAAGACTGCTGCTAACTCTTGCGCAGTAAATTTTTCTGGATGGTGTAAAACCTCATAATCATGATCACGCTTAATCTCAGATGCAAAGCGCTGCTTAATAATTTTTTCGTCTAAATCATAATAAAGAACATAATCTTTGAGCCAGTCTTGTAAATATACATCAATACTAATGTCAAATTGTTGCACATATTTTCCTTCAAATTCTAACAGCTTTTCATATCCATCTTGTGCGTCATCAACACCAATATTGTTCAGTAATTCATAAATATAAACAAAGGCATAGGATGTACTCGTTTTTTCAAAAACATGCTGGCGAATCTTGCTACGCCAAGTAAAGTAACTTCTAAGCTGCCCAGTATTCATATCGTGATAAGTTGGATAAAAACGCTTAAAGGCAAAAAATTCAGGATAATCATCATCATAGTCGGCCATCATCCTAGCCTGTTGATAAAAATTCTTAGCTCGGCCACGACTGGGCAAAATGCTGTAGTCATAAATTTCTAGCATCTTTCTAATTCTATCTGGGACCAGACTATTGTTATGCTTCTTGCGAAGATTTTCACTTGGTTTAATTGCTTGGGCTTGATAGCGGTCATCTACTTTATCTGGTGCAATATAAAAATATTGATTCTGGGCGATATTTACTTCATCACCATTCATCGCCAGTTTAAAAGCAAAATCAAGTGCTTTTTTGAGTGAATCTTCACTAACTTTCTCTAATATTGCCCCAACCCAATCTGCCGACTTGATCTTCATTGGATCAGTGAAGCCAGGCAAATCTCTTATTAGTGCAGCCATTGCACCACATTTCAGGTCCAATATACTCTGACCTTGCCCACGTGATAACATCGCAAAATAACCACTATCAACTGGTGACATTAAAACGTAAACGCTAGTGGAACCTGGTACAGCAGGCTTAAATTTCAAACCATATTTGGCATAGACATATTTGAAGAGTTGATTTGAATCCATTTTGTCTCCTTTTTTCGCACGTACGTTCATTATATCATCGATTTATTTTTTACCAAAGTCACGCATGTCAGCTCCTCATGTATATTTTTAAGTTTCATAAAGTTTATATTTTTATATTTGTGTGGTTATTAACAAACAATTATGTTACTATAGTTTATGTAAGTTATTGAAAGCGTTTTTATAAAAGCTTCCTAGAGAGGACAAAACTTAATATGAGTACAAAAGAACGTTATTCTCAAGATGAATTAAGAAAAGATAATCCAATGTTTAGCCGCACTCGTGCCACTATTGAAAGTGCATTTTACGGCAACAATGTCCACGAAGTAACCAGTGTTGCAGAAGCTTATAACTTAGCTAAGAAGCAATCAGGCGTTATTGTTACTGACTTGCCAATCTTACACACTAAGGAATTAGGTTTGCCACATGGCGCAACCCAATTGGTTTACAACCACGGCAAGATTTTAGGTAGAACTGCTAGCGCCCGTCACTTTGTTGACAATCCTAATGAAGATGCTGAAGCATTAGACGGCAACTTACGTGAAGATATTTACAAGGGACATGAACAAAAATACTTAAAGGCTACTGTTTTAGTAGGTCTTGACCCATCATTCACTGTAAAAGCTCACATCATGATGCCCGAAGATCAAGCCTTTAACCTTCTTTCATACATCCTCAACTTCCATTTCTTTGACGATGAAGCTGAAAAATTATACGAAAAGTCAAAGTTCTACGATGAACCAGACATTTACTTCTACTTTGATCCAAATGTTCAAGATGAAGATTACCCTAAGGGCTTAGGCGTATTTGACGCTCCACATAACTGTGCCGCTGTCTTTAACCTTCGCTACTTCGGTGAATTGAAGAAGGGTACCTTAACCTTAGCTTGGGCAATTGCTCACCGTCATGGCTACACTGCATGTCACGGTGGTGAAAAGTCATTCCACTTTGACGATAAAGATGATAAGACCTTTGCTTTCTACGGCTTGTCAGGTTCAGGTAAGTCAACTTTGACTCACGAAATGTACGATGGTAAATATGACATCACTGTTTTACACGATGATGCCTTCATTATTTCACGTGAAGACGGTTCTTCAGTAGCTCTTGAGCCTTCATACTTTGACAAGACTCACGACTACCCAGCTGGCCACCACGAGACTAAATACTACACCACTATTATGAACTGTGATGTAACTTTAGACAAAGACGGCAAGAAAGTTATCGTAACCGAAGACTTACGTAACAACAACGGTCGTGTTATCAAGACCCGCTACACTAGTCCTCACCGTGTAGACTTCGAAAAGTCACCAATTACTGCATTGTTCTGGATTATGAAGGACGGTTCATTACCTCCAATCATCAAGATCGATGACCCAGTATTGGCAACTACTATGGGTTGTACTTTAGCAACCAAGCGTACTTCAGCTGAAAACTTACCTAAGGGCTTTGACATGAACACTTTAGTTATCGAACCATTCGCAGACCCATTCAGAGCTTACCCAGTTTCAGGTGACTACAGAGACTTCAAGGAATTGTTCACTAAGCGTGGTGCTAGTTGCTACAGCTTGAACACCGACGCATTCATGGGCAAGGATATTCCTAAGGAAGTTACTAAGAAGTTAATCGAAGACTTGGCTAACGGCAACATCAAGGACAGCGACTTCAAGCCATTCGGTAACTTCAAGGGTGTATCATACTTACCTATTGATGGTTATGAAGTTCACCTTGAAGACCCAGAATACCAAAAGACCTTAGCTAAGAGAATGCAAGATCGTTTGAACTGGCTCAACAAGTACGATGAAGAACACCCAGGAACACCAATCCAAGATGAAGCTAAGAAGACCTTGGAAGCTATCATCAAGGAATTGAGCTAATATTAAGGAAATAAATTAGTGTCTCATTCAATTAAAATTTAATTTCTTAATGACGAAAAGACGAGAGTTGAAATTCAGCTCCCGTCTTTTTTATTGCTCAATGTAATTTTGCTTCTGTAGTTTGGCATCTATCAGTTTATAAACTTGCACTTTATTCTCTTGTGCAAGTTGTGGATTATAGTTATGTGCTATTTCAATGACAATAGCCGGCAATTGGTAGATTATCTTATGAATGGCATCACTATTTTTAGGGTCTAAACTTGAACAAATCTCATCAAGCAAATATATCTTCTTAGAACGAATTAGACCTCTAACTAAAGCAAGTCGTTGTGCCTGACCACCTGATAAATTGTTCGCGTCATCTGAAATTAATTTATCTAAAAAATCATTGCCAAACTCATGAATCAGTCCCATCTTTTTTGCTTCATGAAGCATTAGATCATCAGGTATGTTTTGCAGAAGTGATAGATTCTCCCTCACTGTACCTTGGAATAACCAGATTCTTTGCGAGATCTTGATGAAATCGGCAGGATTAATTTGATGACCAGCAAAGGTGATTTCACCGTTATACTTCAGATTATTAGCAATACAATTAATTAATGTACTTTTCCCAATGCCTGAAGCCCCAGTAACAATGATCTTGTCATGATCACGCAAAGTTAAATTTATACCATCTAAAATTTTCTTATCACCATATGAAAAAGACAAATCTTTTATTTTCAAAATAGCTTGAGAGTCATGATTATCTTGTTTAACACTTTCACTTTCTTCAAAATTATAGCTTTTTATTTTTCTAATTGCATCGGTGCTATGAATTTGAGTCTGATACAAAGCAATTGTTCTTAGATATCCCACAACCCTATCAGCTGACAAACTTAAAGTTATAATGGCCGCTACCGTTACGTTAAACCAGCCTCTCTGCATAAAAAGCAAGCCAATAAAAATTGGTAGCAATAGTGTAACTAAAGAGATTAACCATGCAATGAATTGTACCTGGAATTGACAATTATTCATCTTACGATATTTGTCTTCCTCATTAACCAAGATTCGATCAAATCGTTTAAAGAAAAGATGTCTGACACCAAAATTCAGTATTTCTAAGCGTCCTTCAAATATATCCTTCATTGCCTGAATCAACTGTGAGTTAGATTTATTCCATTTTTCGGTTTTCTCATTCATCCTCTTCTTGCCAATATAGCTTGGAATCAGGGTTAGCGCTGAAAGAAGCAAATAAATAATTCCCAAAATCAGATTAGTTTCTACAACAACTATTGCCGATGCAATCACATTAAATACAAACTGAACTATGTCAGTTATCCCAAAGAAATATTTTTGTTCAATTTCTTTAGCAGTACCACTAATCGAATTGATTACATCTGCTCCTCTTGCTTGCTTCATGTCTGAATTAGCAAATTTAGAATAAAAATATTCTTGCTTTAAAGCAATATTTAATAGCATCACAATTCTATTTTGAACCAAATAAAACAAGAGCATAGCTATGTAGACTATCAGATATGCGCCAAAGGCTAAGCCAATAAATTTATAAACGTGGTCAATGTTACTAAAATTGATATTAGTTAATTGTCCAAACAGTACAGCATTTAATACCCCTTCAAATGCTGAAATGGCCGATAAAACCAGAAAAACTATTTGTAAATATATTGGAACATGTTTTACTACCCATTTAAAATTTATTTGTTGTGTGTTCATTGTTTAATACCCACATATTTCTCATAATCAACAAGCCAATCTTCATCATTTTTATAAGAATGATTCATACACTTTTTAAACCAAAGATTTTTCTGTATCTCGGAATCCGTAAGTTGAAAACTTTGCCTTTTCTCAGACAATTGCCTATATTCTTTTGCATTTCTTAAAAAATAGTAAACTCTGGCAAGAGCAAAATAATCTATTGTTTGATCATTCATATCATAATCGTTGTCAAAAAATCCCCTTGTTCCATATAGCGTAGAAACTTTTACTTCAGATTTAGAAAATGATTCAAAATCAATCAGATAAAATCTTTTATTATAAAAAATAATATTAGCTGGGCTTATATCATGAATAATATAATCATCAAATTTATGAAGCTTGTGAATTATTAGCAATATATTTTTAAAATTACTCATGACTTGCTTTCTTTCCTTCAAATCATTTCGAATAATTTCATCTAATGTTTTTCCCGGTATATAGCTTTCTTCTAAAAATAGTGAATTATTTACCCAAAAAGCATTAATATACTTTGGAATAAAACTATATCCTTCTCTATTCATTCCTTTTTTCTCTCGTTAAGTAATGCATAATTTTCAACTTGCAATTTACTGTGTATGGGATTGATATCAATGCTTCCCATAATTCCCCAAATGCTTATAATAATAACAGTAAGTATTCTCTTATTTTTTAATTTCAAAGCCAGGAATTCATTATGTACGGTCAAAAATTTAAAGCACTTCGTCTTCAACAACATATTTCACTAGAGCAAGCTGCTAACAGAGTTATCTCTCCATCGACTTTATCCAGATGGGAGAATAATAAGATTGATATTCGCTTCAATTTAGTTATTAAGCTTTTAGACAATATTCATATAAACCTAAAAGAGTTTACTAATTACTGCAAAATTAATCATAGTAATCCATTTGTTGCGAAAGTGGCTATGTACTATGAAGCCAACGATGATCGTCATATTTTGCAATTAATACAAAGCAAGAAAAAAGAATACCAAAATTCACATAATCAATTTGATTTACTTCTACTAGCTATCGCATGTAATTGTTATTACGATCTAACTGATAACAATGTTTTCCCAGTGAGCTATCAAAAGAAATTATTCTACATTTTATCTAACATTGAATATTGGACAGAGATGTACATCAATGTTTTTGGTAACACTGTTTTTCTCTATGACAGCAAGGAACTATATAGTATTTCAATCAGAATTCTTAAAAATTTAAATTCTAATACATTTAATGATTTTCAAGAATATTATTATGCTTTATCCTCTGTCATCAACGCCCTAACCGCTCTAATTATCAAAAATCCCAAATTAGCATCACAGCTTTTAACTAAAATAGAGAAAGTTTCAATTCCTAAACCAATCTCTTACTTAAAAATTAGAACTAATGTCCTCAAGTATCTTTTAGATTACCGTTTAGGCAAAACAGATGAAAAGCTTATCTCAATTAAGCTAGAAAATTTAAAGTGGTTAGGATTAACAGATATTGCAAAAGACTTAACTTTCTTCTTTAACCGTATAAAAAATGATCGTTCACCTCTTTCCTAATTCATTTGCCTATTATATTACCCTCATTTTTATCTAATTGATTTTTCTTTGCAAATATGCAAAATTATTTTTAGCAAGAATAAAAAAGCCTATTAAATCTAGGTGTTTACAAACCCTGATTTAATAGGTCTTTTATGCGTCTTTTTTATTGCTCAATGTAATTTTGCGCCTTAGTTAAAACATCCATCTTTCCATGCTCAGTCAAATACTTTTGGGCCTCGACCAGACTCACCCACTTGCTAGCTAAGATTTCCTCTTTTTGCGTTTTGACTTCTTGTCCTGCAAGATATTTGGCTATAAAGTAGACAA
This sequence comes from Lactobacillus sp. UMNPBX1, assembly GCF_002554085.1. Lineage (NCBI taxonomy): Bacteria > Bacillati > Bacillota > Bacilli > Lactobacillales > Lactobacillaceae > Lactobacillus > Lactobacillus sp. UMNPBX1. The sequence goes on along the minus strand of NZ_PCZI01000001.1, from coordinate 20,473 downwards.
CCGTTTTTTCTTTATTCTCTGTTAATTGATATTTAACCTTTTCCTTAAAGTTAAAATCAAATTCCGGCTTTAAGCCAACTTCTTCAAAGACTTCTCTTTTAGCAGCTTCTTCAGCATCTTCATTATTTTCAAGATGTCCTTTTGGAAAGCCCCAATTATAATTTACGACGCTCTGCACGATCAAATATTCCAGTTCGCCGTTTGCACGTTTTCTGTAAATAACTGCACCTGCAGAATGTTCCATCTTCATTTTTGTCACCCAACCTTTATATTGAACAATTATTAAATATTTATTAATGTAGGTCAAGCGATTGAAAGTCAACTACCCCAGAATAAATTCTGGGGCTTGGTGGCTCGTTAGCTTGCGCTAACCAGAACACCAACTTGCTTAGATACGGACTTGACTTACCAGCAATAGTCTTTTGACTATTGCCGATAGAGGTCGTCTATTTACCAAAGCCTTTTGAGTCCGTGAGTTGCCAGCGGACTGCAGCCTAGCCTAGGCTGCTTTTTTTATTTTAGGATTCTGCCACTTGCCTAACCCTTTTTCTAAGATGTTCACTGCCGCATTCCAATCGCGGATATGGTGCGTTCGACAGATTGGACAAGTCCACTCTCGATCTTTAAGCGTTAGTTTCTTATAACCGTTTTGCCCCATAATACTGCCACATTGATGGCATCTTTGAGTGGTGTACTTAGGATCAATTGTTTTGAACTCTTTGCCATATAAGTTTGCCTTATATGCCAGCATATTCAGGAAGCTGCGCCAACCGACATCAGAAATGGCTTGAGACAAGGCATGATTCTTTAACAGGTTTCTGCTTCTTAGTTCCTCGGCAACTACTAAATCGTGGTTTTTGATTAGTGCAGTTGAGAGAACTTGCAAGAAGTCATTACGCTGTCTTCTGATCTTATCGTGCAGTTTAGCTACAACTAAACGCTGCTTTTGATAGTTTTTTGCTAGCCGCAAATTGCGTCCTTCTTTTTTAGCCCGGCGCTGCCTGCGAGATAATACTCGTTGAGCACGAGCCAGCTTCTTTTTGGCTTTGCGGTAAAAGCGTGGATTAGCGACCATTGATCCGTTCGATTCCGTCAGGAAATTATCTAAATTAAGGTCAATGCCAATTTGATTCTGCGTCTTGGCTAGTTCTTTAACAAAAGCAATATCACTGCCTAACTGCATTGATAAGTAGAATTGCTCGTCAGCGGTCTTTTTAATCGTGACTGTTCCAATACGAGTTGGGATATGATTAAGCAAACGCTCTTTGATTAGCCTTCTAAAACCAGCAATGCGGACGATACCCAGTTTAGGCAGTTTAATATGTTTAGCATCAATAAATCTAGCTGTCCCGTTATCAAGAAAAGCTTCTTTTTGCTTAGGATATTGACAGTTGGTCTGATATGACCAGTCGCTGCGTTTTTTATGGAAAGTTGGGATTCCATGACCAATCTTGCGATAGTTGCTCCAAGCCTTCTGGTAGTTCTGAATCGCATTGGCAATAGCGAGGCTATCAATTTCTTTAACGCGTAAAAAGCTATAAGTATCGCGGATATTCTTAGGCTTAGCCAATAGTTCGCTATTAGTGACTACTTCTTCTGCCAACCTAGCTTCATAGCTATTAAGAGCAGAAAAAGCAAAGGGCATTGCTTGATATTGTCTAACAGCTAAGTAGTGCTTAGCATGATAATTGCTTCGATTACGTCCTACATAAGAGTTGTAGACAAAGCGTTGCGCATCATAGTTTAGCTTGATGATCTTCTTTTGCTTAGAACTAGGATAAAAGCGAAGCTTGATGCCAAAATGATAGGCTAAACTGCTCATTCTTTTCATGTGTTTCACCTCCTTCTGTATATTAGATATTTATATTTTACAGGAAAGCCGAACATATGTCTCTATTTTTAAAATAAAAAAAGCTGACTGCTAGGTCAGCTTGGCCCTATCCATCCCCGCATTAAAATACGGGGATTTCCGGGCATTTTCATTAAAAAAATGGCCAGATCTTTGGCGATCTAGTCATTTTACTCGCAGACGAAATTGTTAAGTCTATTGATAGAATATTTTAGTTACTTCTTCAAGTTCTTTTCGCAGTAGTCCTTAACCTTGTCATCATCGGCCTTAAGAATCCATTCAACTGCTGCTTCGGTCTTCATCGTGTCACGACCATTTGCTTCCATTTCGTGGTCCCAAATAGCGTCACGAATAGGCATTTCATTACCCTTAGCCCAGTCAAAAACTTGATCCATATTTCTATCAATTAATGCAGTTTCTTCAATTTCTTTTGCATCTGCCATAATTAAATGCTTCCTTTCTGATAACGACTTTATTGTAGTTCTATTAGCTACAACTGTTAACAAAAAGGTACTTTTTTATTTAAATTCTAATTTTTGCCATTAACTGCTTCATCAGCCTTATTCACTACACTAACCGCATTAAGTGAACGAGGATAACCAATGAATGGTACGTTTTGTTCAATGACCTTCATCAAGAATTCCTTGTCATTGCCTAATTTGATATTTGCTTGAGTATGAGCCATTAATTGAGGTTCACAACCACCTTGTGCAGCAATATAACAGAAAGTAATCATTTCGCGATCATTGTCATCTAAGCCTTTTCTGGTGTAGTAATCGCCAAAACAATTATCTACAAGCCACTTGTTAATAGTACCCTTCTTAGAAAAGTCCTTCATTTGTGGACCAAACAAGCGCATTTGAGTTTCTTCACCTTTTTCAAGGCGATTGTCTAGTGTAGTAGTTGCTTGACCCGCAAGAGGTAATTCAACGCCGCGCTTAGTCAAAATATCATTGGTAATCTTGAAAAATGGGAAAACTCTACCCAAACCTAAATAATCAACCGCTTGATATAAAATTTCCTTAGCTTCAACTGGGCTAACACCATTGTCCAATGCGACTGAAAGCATTACTTCATATTCTTCTTTTCCTTGCATCCCCAACAAGTAAGCTAAAGTTGACAACATCTTGGTACGATCAGGTAAATCAACGTCTGCCTGCACTTCGTCAAAAGCAAAATGATTAATTCTTTCCAAAGCTTCAGGATCGGTCACCTTTAATAAGTTTGCATGAGCTCTTTGAGCATCTTCTTTAATTGACATAATAAATTCCTTTCTAAACGCTTATCTCTACTATTTATTTAAGTACGATTGAGTCTAAAAGAAAAATATCTATTTTTTATTCTGCAATATAACTTATTCTTATCAAAAAAATATCCTAAAGGCTTTTTGCCTTCAGGATATTTCTATTAGGTTATTTAATTAGTTTTTCTTGTCTGCTTCAGCATCATGGTATGACTTAACGATTTCTTCAACTAATTCTGGGTCATCCTTTAAACCAGTAGTCTCAACAATGACATCCTTCAAGTCTTCATCCTTAAGCATTTGCATCAACTTAACGCTTTCCTTGTCGTTAGGTTCATCAAAGTGATAAATTCTACCAACAGTTTCCATCAATGCACTGTAGTCCAAACCTCTGTCCTTCAATTCACGGATTGGACGGATAAATCTTTCATTGTAGCCTAACTTACGGATTGGAGTTCTACCAACACGAGCAATATCATCTGAAATATATGGGTTTTGGAATCTGCTCAAAATCTTGTTGTGGTATTCTTCCAAACTTTCTTCGGTGAACTCCTTGTTCCACTTGTGGTAAAGAAGTGAACGGGTTTCACTCAAGACACGCTTAACTTGCTTTAAAACAAATGGATCCTTAATAGCATCCCCAATAGTGTCATAGCCAAGGCTCTTGCCAGTATAAGCAACAGTTGCGTGTCCCGTGTTAACTGAGAATAACTTTCTTTCGATGTAAGGTTCAAGGTCTGGTGCATAGTCAACGCCCTTTAACTTGATATCCTTGTTCTTCATTTGGCTTTCGTCAATAACCCATTCCTTGAAGTCCTCAACTGAGACAAACAATGGATCGTCATTATGTTGGATAGGAACAATTCTGTCTACAGCTGCGTTAGGGAAGCCAATGTACTTGTCTATTTCAGGCTTAACGTCATCGTCCAAGTGCTTATAAACTTCTTCTTTTAAGTGTTCTGAACCGCCAATCATGTTTTCACAAGCAATCACATCAAGTGGAGTAGTGTTGCCTGATTGAATTCTAGCAGTTAATCCTTTGGCAATTAATGGAGCAATGATTGCCAAAATCTTTGGACCAATGGCGGTAGTTATCATATCGGTTGATTTAATTGCTTCAACTACCTTGTCTGGATCCTTAGCATTGTTAATTCCATCAACATTTGAAACATGAATTCTCTTCTTACCAGGTGCGGCTAATTCAATGTCATATTCACCACGCTTGTTTAATTCATCAATAATAGTTTCATTAACATCAACGAAGTCAATGCCAAAACCATTATCTGCTAAAGTTTCACCAATAAATCCACGACCAATATTACCTGCGCCAAAATGTACTGCTCTCATGTTTAATCTCCTACGTTCCTTAATAAATCAATAATTTCTTCTGGTGTTTGTGCGTCTGCAAGCTTTGCAACGTTGGAAACATCACTACAGAAAATAGCAATCTGTGACAAAATATTTAAGTGTTCATTGTTCAAACCAGCAATCCCAAAGACAACGGTTACCAATTGCTCGGTATCATCCTTAGGGTCACTAAAATCAACGCCCATTGGAATTTGGACTACCGAAATTCCAGTTTTTTTAATGTGCTTCTTACCTTCGTCAGTTCCGTGAGGGATGGCGATGAAATTACCCATATAAGTCGACACATCTTCATTACGGGCAAGCATTGAATCAATATACTCTGGTTCGACACAGCCGCCATCAACTAATAATTGACCGGCCATTCTAATTGCTTGATCCCGCGTTGGTACGTCTTGATTAAGTTTGATCATTTTTGGATCTAATTGTAATGCCATTTAGCTCATCCCTTTCTAATTCAACTTTTGAATAGCTTCGCCAAGCTTTTTATCTTTAAGTAAATCATCAACAACTAGGGTTTGAATATCACTGTATCTGACAGCCAAGTTCTTATTAGCAGCTGGAGTAACAATTACTAAGTGACTTGGATCATCAGTCAATTCGTTGATTCTTACTGCCTTAACAGGAGTAGTCTTACCAGCCTTCTTAATTGCGTCATTGAATAAACTAGTTGCCATAGTAGCGGTACCTAAGTGTTGATCGTGACGGATGAAGTCCACTTCTTTAACTTTACTGAAGTCGATTCCTTCAAGTGAACCAACCTTCTTAACTGGTTTTTCAGCCTTTGGCTTATCTTCTACTTGAGTTAAAGCTTTGAAGCTAGCTACGATTGTGTCATATTTCGGACTACTCAAGAAGTTGCCAACCGCCACGTGCATTGCATGTGGAGTCTTTTGTAAAGCGCGATCAGCTAATTCTTCTTGCGTGATGACCAACAAACCATCTTCATCTTTCAAGTTTCTAACAGCGGTATTGGTTACTGAAACCTTAATGCCAGCCTTCTTGAATTTATCACGCAAAAGTGAAGCACCCATAGCAGATGAACCCATACCTGCGTCACAAGCAAAGATAACTTTCTTAACATTGGCATATGACTTAACTGATTCATGTGCATCTTCAGCTTCCGGCATTGATTGACCTTTAGATTGGGCCTTCATGGCTTGCATTTGGGCTTGTTTTGCTTCTAACTCATCACCAGTACTCTTGTCGTTTTTAAGAATAATTGCGGCAATAATGAATGAAACAACTGCGGCGCCAAGAACACCAACAATATTACCGAAATAAGCATCCTTTGCGGAAACAAGCAAGATAGCTAAAATTGAACCAGGTGAAGCAGCTGCTTTTAATCCACCACCAAGAGTAGTGAATAAGAAAGTACCAGTAACACCACCACCAATAGCGGCTAAAATCAATGATGGTTTCATTAATACATACGGGAAGTAAATTTCATGAACCCCACCAAAGAATTCAATGATGGCAGCACCAGGAGCTGAGCTCTTTGACTTACCCTTGCCAAATAAAGTAAAGGCAAGCAAGATTCCAAGTCCTGGACCTGGGTTTGATTCCATTAAGAACAAAACTGACTTACCAACTTGTGCAGCTTGTTGGATACCTAATGGAACTAAGATCCCGTTACCAATAGCGTTGTTCAAGAACAAAACTTTGGCAGGTTCAATAATGATGTTGGCTAATGGTAGTAAGTGAACTCTAATAATTGCATTTACTCCTGCACTAGCCCATTGACTGCCGACTTCCATAATCGGTCCAATGATAAAGAAGGCGAAAATTGCAGCAATCATGCCTAGAATACCAAGTGAAAAGTTATTGTAGATCATTTCAAAACCAGATTTAATCTTGTCCTGGAATACTTGATCTAGTTTTTTCAATAACCATGCACTAAGCGGACCCATAATCATGGCACCTAAGAACATTGGTTGATCAGTACCAACAATTACACCTAATGTACCGATTGCACCAGCAACGGCACCACGTTCTTCATAAACCATGCGACCACCTGTATAACCAATTAACAGTGGCAACAGGTAATGAAGCATTGGTTGAACTAAGTTATTAATTTCTTTGTTAGGGAACCAACCGTGTGGATACATAAAGAATGCAGCGGTAAGTCCCCAAGCGATAATGGCACCGATATTCGGCATGATCATACCGGATAAAGCTGTACCAAATTTTTGAACCTTCACTTTAACAGAAGATTTACTTTTTGCTTGAGCCATTTTCTTTTTCCTCTCTCATCAACTTACATTTTTATCCTAAGTCAATCAGTAAGCGTTTACAATGAAACGAAAATAGAACTCTGGCACACTTTTGTGCCAGAGTCTGAGTTTACCTATTCTATTAAGCTTTTGAACTATTGGTTACCTAGTAACCGATCTTTGAGGTCTTGTAAAAAAAGTGCCGCAATTGCTTCTTTAATTTCTTTTTGACTGCCATTTGTAAATAAATCTAAGTTTTGACTAGACATGATAATCATGCTGGAAATAGTACTCATTACCCGCTGTTCGGGTGCAGTAAGATTGTCTGGTGCCAGCATCAAAAGAACTCTTTTGACTTGAATGGTATCATGATCCATTGATTGGAGCGAGATTTCATTATCTAAGTCAAACATGGTAAATGAACAGCGTGTAATTTCTGGACTACGTGTGTGTAGCAATGCGATATGGCTGTTAGGGATGCCAACTGGTGCCATTCGTACACGTTTGAGAAGATTTTTGGCAACGGGCATTTGCTTACGAATTAGTGTTGAATCCGAATGGGCTAAACATTCTTGAATTACTGCAATTAAGTCTTGCGAATTGTATTCCAGTTGTTGAATCTTGATTCCGTTGACTAGCTCCGAGCAAAATAATGTACTAATCGATAGCTTAGCAAGTTGTTCGACTGAATGGGGATGTTTTTCTTCAACTACCTGTTTAGCTGGAACTGGTTGAGGATATTTTTGTTCATAATCTTTTAAGTAAGCGCGGATTTTTATTAATTCATCATCAAGCAGTAATGGACTAACAAGTAAATAATCTCTTGAGAAGCCCTTCAATCTCAAGGTTGAAAAAATAAGATTGTAATTTGACAAGTCTATTTGATTTAAGGCAGAAACACGGCTGGTTTTGACTTCTTTGATTTCAGAAAATTCTCTTTTTAGTTTGGCACCTAAGATTGCCGACGTTCCAATGCCATTTTCACAAATTACTAGAGCCGATAAATTACGCTGCTGATTGCGACTCGTGTATTCATTGGCAAAATAAAGCAGGATCAACTGCAACTCTGACGCTGTCAAATAATTTTCTGGAAACGCTAAATGCCAATATTTTTGAATAGCTAGATATAAATCAGGAAACTTTTGACTAAGGCCTGCCAGAATTTCAATAGGTGTATCTGGTAAAAGAGCTACTTTATGTTGTACTAAACCAATAACGTGTTTCGTCACTTTAGTCATAAAACTAGGATCTTTTTGAAAATCCCAATGCATTTCTTCAGAAACCTGTTGAACGAATTCTTTTACTTTGACTGAGATTGCTAATTCATGCTCATTATAAGTCAAGTAAGTGTTGTGATAATCACATGATAATAACTTATTAGCTAAGTATGAGACATCATTTTGGTCAACCTCAACTTGCCGCTTTTGCGCAAACAAGGCCATAAAACGGTAAACATAACCCTGATATTTAAGTGAATCAGCACTGGGGTGGATAAAATCTAGCTTGCATCCCGCCAAAGTTCTTTTTATCGTTACCGCAAAAGTTAAAATTAACTCAATCAGCTTTTGGTCACTGTCTAGCTTAATTTTGCCAAACACGCTTTTTTTAAGACAATCAGCAACCTCTACTAGCAAAGCCTTATCAATCATTGTCAAAAACATATCTTTGCTTGTCGTTTCATTATGCAGATACTTAAAAAAGTTATATTCATTGATCTGATTGAGCATAATATCAACTAAAACCTGACGCCGTATTTTTTCAGGCGCCTGAATTAACAGTCCCACACCCTTTTTGCGGATCAAGTCAATATGATATCGTTTTAGCGACCTTTCAACCGTATTCAAATCACTTTGAATCGTTGCTTCACTGACATTCAGGTCAAGCGCAAATTGAATAATTTTACATGGCTCCGTACTTAAAAGCAACTTAGCTGCAATTATCTTCTCTCTTTTAGCTACCGAAATTACATTTTGACTGTGAGATTGTTGCACAGATTGCTTAATTTCTTGTAATTGCTTTGAATCGCCAGATAAAAAATATTTTCCTTTTTGATTTTCAATTTTAAAGTCGTTCTTCTTCAAATCGCCAAATTCGCGATAAACCGTCCGGCGGCTGATCTTTAGACTCTCTTCAATTTGTTTGATACTTACCCCACTCGGATTTCCCAACAAAATTTGAAGAATGTGCTTTTGCCGTTGTGTTAAAAACATCCCATCATCCTCGCTTACGTTTAAGTTTATTATACTTGAACGCAAAAAAAGAAGACAGATCTCAAATCTGCCTTCTTGAGGATATTTATTCACATATTAATTATTCAACAGTAACACTCTTAGCAAGGTTACGTGGCTTGTCAACATCCAAACCCTTATCCTTTGAAGCGTAGTAGGCAAGAAGTTGAGTTGGAACTACTGTCAAAAGTGCTGACATGTAGTAATTAATTTCTGGCAACACGATCGTGTCATCACTATTTGCGAATTCCTTGCCTACAATAGTAATTACTGAAGCACCACGTGAAGCAACTTCTTGAATATTACCACGAGTAAGATCTGCAGTAACTGGATCGTTAATCAAGGCAATAACTGGAGTGCCATCTTCGATCAAGGAAATGGTACCGTGCTTAAGTTCAGCTGCAGCAAAGCCTTCAGTTTGAATGTATGAAACTTCCTTCAACTTCAAAGCACCTTCAAGTGCAACAGCGTGATCAATACCACGACCAATGTAGAATGCGTTTCTTGATTTTACAAGATATTGATCAGCTAATTCCTTAAGCTTTTCTTTACCGTCAACAATTTGTTGGATACCTTCAGCAGCGATGGCTAAATCATGTTGTAAATCCCAATCCTTAGCATCTTGATTACCAAGTTTTTCACCAAGTGCCTTAGCTAAAATAGCTTGTAAGGCAACTTGTGCAGTGTAAGCCTTAGTTGAAGCAACGGCAATTTCAGGACCTGCACCTAAAAGCATTGTGTAGTTAGCTTCACGTGATAAAGTTGAGCCTTCAACGTTAGTCATAGTCAAACTTGGAATACCACGCTTGTTAGCTTCCTTCAATACCACGCGTGAGTCAGCAGTTTCACCTGACTGAGTCAAGAAAATAAAGAATGGGTGCTTGCTCATCATTGGGAAGTGGTAACCAGCTTCTGAAGCGTAACCAACTTCGGTAGGAATACCAGTGTAGTGTTCAAAAATAGTTTTACCAACTAAACCTGCATGATAACTAGTACCTGCAGCAAAGATATAAAGGCGATCAGCCTTAGAAATAGCATCAACAATATCTTGATCTACCTTTGGTTCACCATTTTCGTCAAGGTAGTTTTGTGACATGTGACGCATTACGCCTGGTTGTTCATCGATTTCTTTTAACATGTAGAATTCGTAAGTACCCTTTGAAGCTGCGTTAGGGTCGATGTTCAAAACGTGAGGTTCACGGTCTACCTTTTTGCCATCAATAGTTTCAATAGTGTAAGAATCCTTGGTAATGTCACCAACATCACCATCTTGCAAGTCAACAAAAGTCTTGGTTTGGTCAAGAACAGAAATAGCATCTGAAGCAATGATGTTAAAGCCATCACCGATTCCCAGCATCATTGGTGACTTGTTCTTAGCAATAAATACGTGGTCTGGTTCTGTGTTGTCAACAAGCAAGAAAGCATATGAACCCTTAACCAACTTCAAAGCTTCCTTAAATGCTGAAAAGGCGTCTAAGTTCTTATCACGTGCAATTTTACCGATCAATTGAACAACTACTTCAGTATCAGTATCTGAGTGGAACTTAACCCCTTGCAAGTACTTTTCCTTTAATTCTGTGTAGTTTTCAATCACACCATTGTGAACTAGATAGAAACGCTTGGTTTCATCAAAATGAGGGTGAGCGTTATTTACAGTTGGCTTACCGTGGGTTGCCCAACGAGTATGACCAATACCAACTAAACCTTGTTCATCTGGAGTCAACTTTTCCTTCAAGTTAGAAATACGACCAACAGCCTTAGTTAAGTATTCGTTACCATTTAAATCATTTAAGTAAATGCCAGCTGAATCGTAACCACGATATTCCAAGTTGGTTAATCCATTTAAAATAATATCTTTTGCAGGCTTACCTACAACTCCTACAATTCCGCACATAATTTTCTCCTTTGGTCTAGTTCACTTTCTATTAATGGACTAGTTTGTTTTTACTGTTACAGTAGGTATAATAGTCTTTTTACAAAAATCGGTCAAGTACAAATATTCAAAATTGGTATGATAATTTTAAGCATAAAAAATGGCTACCAGAATTTGCTCCGATAGCTATTTTTACTTAAGTCAATTTTAACTTTTATTACTTGTTTTTGATATCCTTACCTTCATAGCAGTCTCTCATCAATTGAGCAATTTGACTAATTAATGGAGCTGATGGGTTAGTAACAGTGTTTTGGTCGCCATAAGCTTCAACAGCTAATTGGTCCACCTTCTTGTCAAACTCAGCCTTATCAACACCATAATCCTTGAAGGCCATCTTAATACCAACTGATTCAGCCAAATCAATAATCTTCTGAACTAATTTTTCAATTAATTCAGCATCACTTGAACCAGTTAAGCCGATTGCTCTAGCAATTTCAGCATAGTCCTTATCAGCACGGTAAACTGAGTAATGAGGCCACATAGCAAGCTTTTCTGGGCGCTTAGCATTAAAGCGAATAACTTGTGGCAATGCAATTGCATCGCTGACACCACTTGGAATATCAAAGGTTGAACCAACAGTGTGAGCAATTGAGTGTTCCAAACCAAGGAAGGCATTTGAGTAAGCCATCCCTGCCAAAGTTGCAGCATCATGCATTCTCTTACGTGCGTCAAGATCACCGTCATAAGACTTCTTTAAGTTAGCAAAGATTGTCTTAATAGCTTCAAGTGACCAACCGCGGGTAAAGTCTGTAGCCATAGTCGAAACATAGCTTTCGATAGCGTGACCTAATGCTTCAAAACCTGACCAAGCAATTAAACGTTTGGGCAAAGTTTGAACAAATTGATCATCAACGATTGAAACGTCCGGCGTCAATGCATAATCACATAAAGTATGCTTAATACCAGTCTTAGCATCAGAAATAATAGCAATTGGGGAAACTTCTGAGCCAGTTCCTGAAGTAGTTGGGATACATACAAGTTGTACACCATTAATCTTTGGGAAACGGACTACTCTTTTTCTAATGTCTAAGAATTTTTGGTAAGCCTCTTCAAAACTCATTTCTGGGTTTTCGTAGAATAAGCGCATTGCTTTAGCAGCGTCCATTACTGAACCACCACCGATAGCAATTACAACGTCTGGCTTGAAGATGTTCATTCTGTGAACACCATCCTTGATCACATCAGTATTAGGATCAAGAGTTACAGCCTTAAAGACTTCATATTCTTTTTGACCTAAACGCTTAGAAATGATATCAGTAATTTCATCAGCAAAGCCTTGGTCAGCTACACCTTCATCAGTTACGATGAAGAAACGGTTAACGTTTGGCATGTGACGAAGGTAGTTAGCAGCGTTATGTTCGAAGTAAGTCTTTGATGGGACCTTTACCCATTGCATGTTATCACGGCGTCTAGCCACTGTTTTGATGTTTAACAAGTCCTTAGCACCAATGTTGTGTGAGAAGGTGTTGGCACCGTAAGAACCAGTACCCAAAGTAAGTGATGGCAACATGTTGTTGTAAAGATCACCGATACCACCGAGTGCAGCTGGTGAGTTAACTAAGATACGGCAAGCATCCATCTTCATGGCAAATTCATCAATAATCTTCTTATCATTTGAGTGAAGACCAGCGGTATGACCACGACCACCATAGTTTAACAAGTCAGTACAAATCTTAAATGCATCATCATGGTTCTTAGCACGGTACAAAGTGAAGACTGGTGAAAGCTTTTCAGCTGATAGTGGGAAGTTTCTACCAACACCCTTGTATTCAGCAATGATTACCTTAGTTGTCTTTGGTACATCAACACCACAAAGCTTAGCAATGTCATATGCTGATTTACCAGCTACAGGACCAGCAACAGTGCCACGACGAGGATCGATAAAGTGTTCCTCAAATTTCTTAATTTCTTCCTTGTTCAAGAAGTAGCAGTTCCACTTCTTAAATTCTTCCTTGACCTTGTCATAAATTTCATCATCAACGACAACTGAATTTTCAGAAGCACAAACCATCCCGTTATCGAAGTTCTTTGACAAAACGATGTCATAAACGGCACGATCAATATTAGCAGTCTTTTCAATGTAAGAAGGACCATTACCAGGACCAACACCAATAGCTGGCTTGCCTGATGAATAAGCAGCTTTAACCATACCTGGACCACCAGTTGCCAAAATAGTTTGAACACCTGGGTTATTCATCAAATCGGTCGTTGCATCAAGGCTTGGTTCTTCAATCCATTGAACGGCATCCGCAGGAGCACCTGCAGCAACAGCAGCCGCACGAATGATTTTACCAGTTTCTACACAACATTTTTGAGCCTGTGGGTGGAAACCAAAGATAATGGTATTTCTCGTCTTTAACGCAAGCATTGCCTTGAAAATAACAGTTGAAGTTGGGTTAGTTACTGGAGTAACACCTGCAATAACACCTTTAGGTTCAGCAATCTTAGTCAAACCTAATTCCTTGTCTTCTTCAATTACGCCGACGGTCTTTTCGTGACGCAAACTGTTCCAGATATTTTCTGAAGCATACATATTCTTGGTAGTTTTATCTTCAACTACACCACGTTTAGTTTCTTCAACAGCCATTTTAGCTAGTGGGTAAGCATTTTGTTCACCTGCAGTAGCAACTGCTTCACAGATCTTATCAACTTGTTCTTGTGTGAAGTTAGCCATTTGATCTAAAGCGACATGTGATTTCTTTACTAAGTTATCGACCATGTCGTAGATTTGCTTTTTCTTTTCGTCCTCTGTAAGAGTCTCTTTTTGTTGTGTCTTAGCCATTGTATTATTACCTCTAAGATCTACTAATTCTTGTGAACTAATTTACAATGTCAACTATAGCACAATAACTTTATTTGTAAATGCATGAATTTATGAAAATAGTGAATTAACAAGGATTCACATTCCCTCATAATTTTGCTCTAATGCAAATGAAAGCGATTCCTTAATTATTTGTTTGTGAATTAACAAACTTATTTAAAAAAACAGATTTTTGATATTTTTTTAAATCTAACTATAGAGTCTGGTCATACTAATTGATAATGATAAAATATTAATTATATGTGAAAAGATTGAGAACACTGGGGGGCTTATATGAGTGAGAAAAAAACACAGACCGCTTCTGGTTATAAACGAACCCTAAGCAATGCACACATTCAGTTAATTGCTTTAGGTGGAACAATTGGGACCGGCCTTTTTCTGGGGGTTGGTGACAGTATTCACCGCGCCGGTCCTAGCGTTATCCTGATATATATTATTGTCGGTATCTTCCTCTTCCTGCTAATGCGGGCACTGGGAGAACTAATTATGTCCGACTTGAACAAGCACACATATATTGATTTTATTGAACAATATTTGGGTAAAAATATTGGCTTTATCACAGGCTATTTGTATTGGTTAAGTTGGATTACCTTGGGTATGGCCGAAACCACGGCCCTAGGAATTTACTTCAAGTATTGGTTTCCAACACTGAAACCTTGGATTCCAGGAATTATTACCATTGTGATCTTGCTGTTAATCAATTTAATTTCAGCTCGTGTCTTTGGCAACTTGGAATTCAGTTTTGCCATTATCAAAATTGTCACGATTATTGCCTTCGTCATCTTGATCCTTTACTTACTAGTAACTGGTGGCAAAACCAGCTTTGGTCCTGTTAGCTTTGCTAACCTTGACGATCATGGCGGCTTCTTCGCCCGTGGCAGTAAAGGATTCTTACAAGGATTTCAAATGGTAATCTTCAGCTTTATTGGAGTTGAATTAATTGGTTTAACCGCGGCTGAAGCACAAAAGCCAGAGACAACGTTGAAGCGAGCAATCAATCAATTACCAATTCGAATTATTTTGTTCTATGTCATGGCTATTTTAGGAATTTTGTTAGTAATTCCATGGTCCAAAGTTGCTACTAACGCTAGTCCATTTGTTGAGGCCTTAGGCGCTACTGGCATTAAAAATGCTAGTTCTATTATTAACTTTGTAGTTATTTCAGCCGCCGTCTCATCAACTAACAGTTTTTTGTATAGTGCTGGTCGATTACTTTTCTCTGTTACTTTTGATGGTAAAGGAAAATGGAACAAAACTTTTGGACATTTATCAAGAAGGCAGCTTCCACAAAATGCATTGATTTTATCCGCATTATTGATGGGATGTGCACCACTAATCACCTTGGTTATTGGCGATCAGGCCTTTAATTTTATCTCATCAACTTCAACTAGTATGTTTTTAATCATCTGGAGTTTGATGATTTTAACTCACATGGCTTACAGGAGAAAAACACCAGCTAATCAGCTAAACGATTTTCAAATGCCAGGTTACCCTTATATCGATTATGTAATCTTGTCATTCTTCGTTTTAATGATTATCCTGCTATTGATTTTACCAAGCTACCGAGTACCAATGGTCGCTGCAATTGCAATCTTTATTGTTTTATACATCATTTCCAAAATTTGGAGTAATGAAAAAGCTGTTTAAAGCAAAAAGTCGAGTTTTTTAGCTCGACCTTTTATTTTGCAATTTTTTAATTATTTTAGCAGGATTTCCGGCAACTACCGTATTAGCTGGCACATCTTTGGTTACAACGGCATTAGCCGCTACAACGGCGTTTTTACCTACCGTAACGCCAGGCAATATTGTTGCTTTAGCGCCAATCCAGGAGTTTTGTTTGATAACAACTGGCTTTAATTCCAGTTCTTTTCTATGCTGTGGATCCAGCTTGTGATTAACTGAAATCAGGTAGGCTCCAGGCCCAATCAACACATCGTTCTCAATTGTAATCCCGCCTAAGTCGACCATCATCACATTGGCATTAATAAACACGCGCTCGCCTAATTTGATGTTGTGCCCATAATCAGAATAAAATGGTAACCGAATCTCTATACTAGCAGCTATTTTTTGACCAATTATTTCACTAACCAATTGTCTAACTTCACAGCTACAATGCCGTTGTGTATTTAAATTCTGCAATAATCGCTGATTCTGTTGGGCTAGTTTTCGACGTAAATCGTGATCTTCTGTTTCCATTATTACCACTCCTTTTTCTTGCTCTACTTCAGTTTAAAGGGTAAGCTTATCAATGTGCAAAGCTTATAAGGTATGAAGTATAATAACAATTGTTTATAGGTGATTTAAATGGAATTACGTGTTTTAAATTATTTTGTTGCTACAGCGCAAGAATTAAATATGACGCGAGCTGCACAAAAACTATTAGTCTCACAACCTGCTTTATCGCGTCAGATAGCAGATTTAGAGGATGAATTAGGCGTTAAGTTATTCAACCGCCAGCCGCGGCACTTAACCTTAACCCCTGCAGGACAGTATTTATATGAACAAGCAAAAGAAATTCTTACTTTAGCTTCCAAAACCAAGAGTAACCTACAATCTAGTGCTGTCATCAGTGGTGACCTAACTATTGCTGCCGGCGAAAGTTTTGCCATGCAACGTCTAATGAATATCGTCAGCAACATTATTCGGGATTATCCTACAGTTAAAATTCATATTCTAAGTGGCGATTATGAATTTGCAGAAAGGCGTTTAGATACAGGTGCAGTTGATTTTGCCGTAATCATTGGTAATCTACCTTTAGATAATTATGCTTCTCTGCAGCTCCCTGAGAAGGATACATGGGGCGTTTTAATGACTAAGGATGATCCTCTAGCAAAAAAGAGTGCTATTACAGCTGAAGATTTAGTTGGACGAAACGTCTTAAATTCACAACAAGCCGAAAATCGAAAGTACTTTGATTCATGGTTCGGTAATTATAAAGAGCAAATTAATATCATCGGTACTGTTAACTTGAATTTCAACGGTACACTTTTAGTTAAAAATAAAGCAGCTATTATGCTCACACTCGATAAGCTAGCCAATATATCAGATGAATCCAATCTAACTTTTAGACCAATTACTCCAATGTTAAAACAGCCGGTAACAGTAATTTGGAAGCGAGAAACCAATAAATCACCTGTAGCTAATTTATTCCTAAATCGTTTACGAGCATCAATTGATGACGATTAACAAAAATAACCTAGATCGAATTGATCTAGGTTATTTTTTACTTTATTTCTTTTTACGACTAAAACGTTGCTTCAATCGTTGCCATAAGCTTAATGCCCTGCGCATATGATCAGCTGGTACATATTTTCTTATTGCTCGCAATACCTTTTTAGGATCACGTGCCGCAAAAATAAATTTACCATTTGACTTAGTTCTGATTTCAAAACGCGGAATATAACGTCCACCAAAGCGGACATCTGCAACCACATAAGTTACTTCATTCCAAGGAATCTGAACATAATCTTCAACGTTTCGTTCGTTATAAAATTCAAAAGCTCTATCGCCGATCATGATTTTGCCGTATGATGCAATTCCTCTAAACCAGGTTGCATCAACAGTGAGATCGACTTTTGTATTAATTGACTTAGCCATTTATTAAAGAATGCCCCATACATGGAAGAGAACACCGACAACGAAGATACCGATGATAATCCAGATTGGTGAAACTTTCTTCTTCAATAACCACATACAGAAGAAAGTTAAGAGCAAACCAGCTAAACCAGGAATTAATTGGTTCAAGTTGTCTTGTAAAGTAGTAACTTTAGTACTGCTTAAAGCTTTACCGTTACCCATATCCCATTGTTGAAGAGCGGATTGGATACCTTTAGCACCTGATGGAAGCTTGTCCCATTCGATGTAACCACCCTTTTGAATAGGAGTTTGAGAAACAATTGGAGTGAACTTGATGTTTACCCAACGTTCAATTAAGGCACCCAAGACGAACATACCCATCATTGAAGCACCACGGGTAACCTTTTGAAGCATACCACCTGACATATCACTGGTGATAGCTGAACCAGCCTTGTAACCAAATTCTTGTGTGTACCATAAGAATGCGATTCTGATAATATTCCAGATAACGAAGAACAAGATAGGACCCATTACGTTACCTGCAATGGCCATTGATGCACCTAATGCACCAACAATTGGACGAACAGTGTACCAGAATACAGGGTCACCAACACCGGCCAAAGGTCCCATCATACCAACCTTAACACCTTGGATAGCGTCATCAGTAACTTCTGCACCGTTAGCCTTATCTTCTTCCAAAGCCAAGGTAACACCAAGAACAGGTGATGCTAAGTATGGGTGAGTGTTAAAGAATACTAAGTGTCTTTGTAAGGCAGCAGATAAATCTTTCTTGTTTGGGTATAACTTTCTCAATGCTGGAATCATTGAATAAGCGTAACCACCGTTTTGCATTCTTTCATAGTTCCATGAACCCTGAAGGAATTGTGAGTGCCACATAACGTTAAAACGGTCGCGCTTGGTTAATTTAGTTTTCTTATCAGCCATTATATAAATCCTCCTCTATGCGTTCATTTTAATAGTCATCAATGATATCGCCGAGTGGATCGCCAGTGCCGGCATCGCCAGAATTATTGTTTCCACCGTTGCCACCCTTAGCTTCAAGAGCTAAGTACATCAAAGCCATTGAAAGGCCAATAGCACCAAGGGCGATCAAAGTTAAGTCTTTGATAGCAGCAAGGGCAAAACCAATTGCGAAGAATGGCCATACTTCCTTACTTGCCATCATGTTAATAACCATAGCGTAACCTACGGCTACAACCATCGCACCACCGATAGTCATACCTTCGTTTAACCATTGTGGCATCATTGCAAGCCAACTTCTAACAGTACCTGAAGGGATTGCTAAAAGAAGTGCAGCTGGGATAGCAATTCTCAAACCTTGTAAACATACGGCAATCCATTGCCATAAGTTGATCATACGCCAGTTACCCTTCTTAGCTTCTGCGTCCATGATGTGAACGATAGCAGTTGAAATAGTACGTACGATCATAGTTAAGAACAAACCAGCAACAGCTAATGGGATAGCGATACCAGTAGCAGTACCAATACCCTTAATACCCTGACCACCTTCGATCAAGATAATAGCTGAAGCTACTGATGCTAAGGCAGCATCTGGTGCAACAGCGGCACCAATGTTAGCCCAACCTAAAGCGATCATTTGTAATGAACCACCTAAGGCAACACCTAAATCCAAGTGACCGGTTACTAAACCGATCAAAGTACAAGCAACTAATGGTTGGTGGAATTGCCATTCATCCAAGATACCTTCCATACCGGCAAGAAAGGCAACAAACACAACCAAAATCATTTGAATAGCGTTCATTTATTTACTCCTAATTATTTATTACTTTTTTTCGTCAAGTAAAGTTTGAGCCTTCTTCAAGATAGCATCCATATTACTTGGAGCATCTGAAGGAACTTTTCTTACATCAAACTTAACGCCCATCTTTTCAAGTTCACGGAATGTATCAACGTCTTTTTGATTCATTGATAATACGTTGTTGGCGTTAACATCGCCTTCCTTATATGACATTGAACCAACGTTGATATTCTTAAGATCAATACCGCCTTTGATAGCCCTCAATACATCTTCTGGATTTTCAAACAAAAGAAGTGCATGAGTGTTTCCAAATCTTGGATCTTTAGCAATTTCTTCCATCTTCTTGAGTGGAACAGTATGAGCCTTAACACCTGCTGGTGCAGCTTCACGAATCATACTCTTACGTAAATCATCCTTAGCTACACTATCTGAAACAACAATTACTCTATCAGGCTTCATAGCTGGAATCCAACCAGTTGCCACTTGACCGTGAAGCAAACGTGAATCAATTCTTGCCAAAACGTACTTGATATGACCATCACCAATAACAGTACCTTCTGGAATGCTCTTCTTACTGCCCTTAGCAGCAGCTTTGTCAGCTGCTGGAGCTGCAGCAGCCGTCTTAGGCATTAAGTCAGCTGGCTTAGTCTTAATTCCATCTCTACCAGGTTGAACAACCGCAGTGGCGATGTGCTTTGCAGTTGCATTAGCATCCATCATTCTCTCAGTTAATGCTTGTACAACCATTGGTAAATTCATACCAGCAACAATTGCCCATTTATCATGCTTTTCAGCAAGTCCATTTGCTTGGTTAAATGGAGTACCACCCCATAAGTCAACCAAGAACAAAACTTCATCCTGGTTATCAAATGAAGCAATTGCTTTTTCCATTTTGCCACGAATGTCATCTGGACCTTCATCAGGCTTTAAGATAACATGTGCAAAATTATCTTGTTCACCGAAAAGCATTTGCGCAGATTGTGCAATACCATCAGCAAAGCCACCATGGCTGGCTAAAACAATTCCTACCATGTAATTTCCTCCTCTAGATCAAAAAATGAATCCGCTTTTATTATATGATAAATATAGACTTTAAAAAAGTGTTTTTTGAAAATAATTTCATAAAGTGACAATTTGTTTCAACTAGCCCAAATGCCTTGCCTGACAAGCAAATAAAGAAATTGGTCTAATAAAAAAAGAAAGCCTGTTTTCATGATTTGAGTCGTTTTTCACAAATTTGGCTTCCTATTAAAATATATGCTGGTTGGATAATTTCATTTTCATAAAATAACAAAAAAGGAAGCCTTCGCTTCCTTCTTCCCTTTACTCCGGCTGTCAGACTCGAACTGACGACATCTTGATTAACAGTCAAGCGCTCTACCAACTGAGCTAAGCCGGAATATTAAAAAAGAGCACGGCAGCTTCCTTTCCTCGCAGGCAGTTGCCCACCAACTACTTTCGGCGT